>CAKZVF010000329.1 GCA_937921995.1 uncultured Pirellulaceae bacterium | reverse complement strand
GCGACTTGGAAAGAAATCGAATCGAGGGCCAGGTTCAGCCCTCGATAGGCAGAGATGTTTTGAAACTTTAGTAGCATGTCATAAGAAGTATAACTACCCATGCCGCTATTGAGTGATGGATCTTTCGGGGACTGTCGATTTAATCGCAGCTTTGCAACGCTCGGCCGCAGTGGAAGCAGACGGGCGGGCGAAACCGCTCATCCAACGACTAGCCGCACGATCTCCGGCCTGTTTAACGACTATCCGGCAGGCGTCGGCGTGTCGCCTCACCAAACACGGTCGCCTTCCGGCTTGTCGTTAAACTGAAACGGTCGCCTTGATTTTCGAGGGGATAGTTAGTGTGCGTTGCTCAATGGTGATGGCGAGCTCAACTAGTTTTGATTGAGCGGTAGGTCAGTCTTCGATGAGTTTTCGATCCGCCGCGCTTAGTTTATCCAAGGGGATCTTTATTTCGCGCCCGTCAGCCATCTTCAGCATCACGCGCTTCTTCGTTTTCCCGACGTAGGTTGCTTCGATTGTGAATAGGCCTGAGGAATCCGTCCATGTCCGCAGCTTACCCTGCCATTGATCATCGGCGAGTTCGCTGATCTCAGTTTTCTCTGGCGTCCTATCCTCTTCGGCCTCCGCGTCAGATGCAGAGCTGCCTTTTGCTTGCGGCTTTGCGTTTGTCTGAAGTTTCAAAACGGTTTCGTTTTCGATCGCAAGGTCACTGCGTTTCAAGTTGCGATTATGGGCCGACGAGTATTCATCCCACTGAACATAGAGACTTCCGTCATCGTTTTCTGAGATCACCGTCACCGGATGCCAGCGGTTGGCCCAGCAGGCGGCCAGCGCTGTCCCGGTGGGCAGCGATAAATCTTCAGGCACGATTTGGGCGTCTTGGGGAAGCTTGATGTCAATTGGATATTCAGTGATGCGAGCGGGGCGGGAACGTTGTTTCGATTTTGAAAGTCCAGAACCTTTTGGGAAACTAGATCCGTATCGGCTTTCCTGCAACTCAATGTTGGCTGCAAACCTTTTGATGGCGTCGGGGTCGTCAAGCTGTTGTAAAGTTTCTTCGGTTATGGCGAATTCGTCACGGGAATAGGATTTGTCAAAACGTGGGCCGGCGTGCTTGTTGCGAATTTTTATCTTTCCATTGGATTCTTCAACGACGTAACCTTCTTTCCAGTGGACGGTACCATCGATCAGCAACGGTGTGCCCGGTGGCAGAGCAAGATCCGCGTCCAACGCCACAGCGCCATCAGGAATAATTTGACGGCCGTTGGGCAGTGTCCGAACGTTTGACTTAAATCGGCTGGGATCTTCGTTGGCCTGTTCAAGAATAACGGGATCGACTGAGATCCATTTTTGACGCTGGCGAGCCAGCAAACGACTTTCGCCGGCATATTTTAAGATCACTGGCCCTCCCACTTCGAAGCGCACGACTTCCGCGTCTTCCCATTGGCCGTAGTGACCGGCCTTGACGGGCATGCCTGGGAGAAGCCTCGTTGTTTCGTCGACCGGAACGTACCCCTCCAAAGCCTGCTCTGGAGGCTTGTTGAACAATTGCTGTCGATCGAACGCAGCTTGTTCTTGGGCGGTCATTTTGCGAGCGGAAGTTTGTGTTCCGGGAGAACCGAAACGCAAAACGTTCGAAACCAGAAACTTCCGGTTGTCGAAAGCCTACGAAACGAAGCAAATTTCACAATCGCTTGGGCCAAAAATACCCCGCATGAATGAAAGCTCCATCACTCCTGATTGTTTTATGGGAGTGGATGTGAGGATCGGCGTAGGCAGATCGCTGTTGTCAGTCTTTGCCGCCATCGCGATTCTGTTTTCCCATTCTGGCCCGGGGGACTCAATCTTGTAATCGAATTTGAGAACCGAACGCCCAAACATATCGCGTTCAGTACGTAGATTTTCCAGTTTATACTTCGGCGCTGTTTCGGGAGCCTGCAGTAAGTCCTGGGCCAGCGTGTCGGTGCACATCGTCGCGATGCAAATAGAGACAGCAAACCAAAATTCAAAGCTGAGTTTAGTCGAGCGGTACATTGTTTTTAGGTTACCTTGATTTTTGTATCCAACGGTATGGCGGTCTGGTCAAACAAAAATGACGTTACTAGGGTTCTTCATCTTCGTCTTCGTCCGGCCATTCTTTCAGAAATGGGTTCTCGAGGGCGGGTGGTTTTGCTTCTTCCAACTGCGGAGGCCTCGTTTGTTGCTCCTCATCGATTGTTGCAGATGCTGGGGAGGCGGTTGGGTTGGTAGCGGCGGCGTCTGTTCGTAAACCGTTCCAAAACCAGTAAGCCATTCCAAGAATCAGGGCTGCGATGCAAAACCAGACAACGAGCATCTTCCAAGTTGTCGCAACACGCGCTTGATCCAGTTGTTCCGCCAGCGCTGCCGCCGAAGCGGTTCGTTGATGCTGTTGGTTTTCCAAGGCACCAAAGACGGCTTCGTCGATGCCCGTGCCGCATGACGTCATCTTTGAGGGTGCCGGGAATCTTCCCAATGGCAATCGGCCCGTTAGCATTTCGTAGATGACGACTCCGATCGAATAAACATCGCTGCGGCGAACGTAGTCCGATTCAACGAGACCCTGCCCTTGTTCGGGTGCCATATAGAACGGCGTTCCCGCAACCCATCCCGTCACGGTGGAGGTGATTTTGTGTTCTGGATTGATCAATTTAGCGATTCCAAAATCCGCGACTTTAATTTGGGCTGCAGGGTCGTCAGACGTGAACAAAATGTTCTCGGGTTTGATATCGCGATGTAAAATACCTTGTTCATGGGCCGCTTTCACGGCCAGACAAATCTCCTTGCCGATCCGCAATGCGTCTTCCACCGGCAACCCAGCGTTGGAAGCTTTTTCGGGTGTCAGGTCATGGGCCGGCTCATTTCGAAAACGCTGGTCGGCTGACTGGCAATCAATCGAAAGCACCCGGTCCTTTCCCCCTCGTTTTACGGACGTTTCGGATCGTCTTTGGTTGGAAACATATCGTTTGAGACTTACCAACAAAAAATTGCGAAACCTGCCTTGGCGATGCGGCTGCAGCCCTTCCAACAGATCCTTCTCAAGCACTCTAACGAAGAAGCCTTGGATCAAATCTTCCGCCTCGGCCGCTTGTTTTCCAGATCGCCTCAGAAATAGATAAAGCGGATACCAGTTTTGCGAAAGCAGTTCCGTCAGCGCAGTGCGCCGTTGTTGAGCGTCCGCGCTAGAGGCTCGTAAGACCAGCGTCCATCGGGTTGTTTGGAAAGATTGAATCGCGAGTAATTAGGAAATGCCGTCAGGCTCCATCAGGAGTCAACGAGCGCAGGTGAATGAAAATTGGTTTGAAGGTGCGGTCGATGTATGCTAAGCACGTTTGTTGGCGGCTGCAACTTTTGAGTGAAAATAATTGCGACATTGAAGATTGCTTCGTTCACAACATTTTAAAAACGGTTTTCGCGATTATCTCAGACGTCGACCGGCTTTCAGCGTCGACTTTCCGCTTGCAATCGCTCGATTCAGTTTGCGGTCGCAATCTCCATCCGATAAACTGTATCCAGACAGTAATGGTAAACACCATTGGTGCCTCAAGGGAAAAGTCTTAATCTGATAGTCGAAAAAAAGGTGTCTCGATGGAGACCCAAAAAAGAGTGGGGCAACTATTGTCGTATGCATACGGGATCATGATCGCGGCGGCGGTTGTGGCGTGTTTGATCTCCATCTTTTACTTCACCTCCGACAGCTTTGCCGCTCAGCAGCAAAAAAAGCAATCGGTGGCTCAGCAAGCCGAACTGAAAACGAAATCGGTGGCCGAGTTGGTCGAGCTCATTCGTCCGCTGGCGCGCGGTAGACGACCGAGCCCGGGGCCTGAGCAGGAACGTGTCTTGGCCGCCATTATGCTTTTGGGCGAAGGCCAGGTCGATCAACAAAACGAAGTCGATCTACGTATCGAGGGGATTGCCATTGCCGGAAACGTTTCCAATACCGAATACGAAGCGGCGGCTTTGATCGCGATGAAGAAGCTGGGCCTAGTATCCCAGACGCGGTTTAAGGAAATGCTGCACTCGGAAGATCCGCAGCAAATGGCTCAAGCCGCCATTTGCTTAAAATTGCTCGGCGCCGAAGCGGCGGTCTTTGTGCCTCGACTGATTGAGATGATTGAGTCAGGCGATCCAACGATAACGCGGCACGGCGTGTTCGCGCTGCAGAACATGGGAGCCAGCGCGACGCCGGCGGTCGAAGCGCTCAACGAAGTCCTCCTCTCGTTGGACTTCAATGCACAAATAATGGCTTGCCGAGCCGTCGTTGGAATAGGGCTCGAAGCCGCCCCGATGGCCGACAACCTGGCGGAGATATTCGAAAAAGGAAATCCGTCGGCACGTAGCTGGGCGGGAATCGCGTTGGGTGCCATCGGTCCGATCGAGAACTTCGACACCGCCAAAATGTTGGCCAGCCGTTTGAACGCGATCGCTCATGTCGAGAAAATCCGAGCCCTGGAGGGATTGGCGCTGATGGGGGACGAGGCCGAATCGCAGCAGGAACTGATCAAAGCGGCGATGGTCGATCCCCAAGGCCGCGTGCGACCGCAAGCCGCTTACGCTTACTACTGCGTGACCCGCCAAACAGAGGCGGCGGTGAAGACGCTGGTCGAATTGCTGGCTTCTCCCTCTCAGTGCGAACAGGCCTTGAGACATTTGCGGTTGATGGGGCCTAATGCGGAACCGGCGATTCCGGACGTGAGAAAGTTGCTCAAACATGAAAGCGCTGGCATTCGTGAATCGGCGGTGTTGGTGCTGGGGAACATGGGCGCCGTGGCCGCGGGCGAGATCCCGGCGATCAAGCGGCTTGCTTCGGATCCGGACCCGCTGCTGAGCCAGGCGGTTGAGGAAGCGGTGGCTGCGATCGAAAGGGATGTGCAAAAGAAAAAGGCCCAGGGTGACCCTGAGGGGTAAAGTCGGTAGCTTTGGCGCTTTAGGGCAGGGCGGTGGCAGCTTGCCGATGGACCCTGCATGGCTTTCCACAGGCCAAAAACTTGCCTTCTGGCCGACTGAGGCCGGCGGGGCCGCTTAAACGGCCTAAAATACGACGTTTCGCGGGGATTTGGCGCGAAGATGCATTGACGTGCACTGTATTCTTGACTCAAATCTCCGATCCTGCTTAAAAGCGATTTTATGTGGGAATTTGTTAGGTCATTTCTTCAGTCGGCACAAAAACGATGTCGATGCAGATAGTCCCGGTTCCTCCCGGGATCGAAGTCCAACTTCGGCCGAAACATACCATTTAACCGACTCATATTTTTCTCAGAGGCAAAGACGTGGCTGTAAGAATTCGACTTAAAAAACTTGGACGAACCCACCGACCCTTTTTCCGGGTTTGTGCAATGGACGGACGGTCCCCGCGTGACGGACGCGCGATCGAGCAATTGGGCACCTACGATCCAATGGTCCCCGATAAAGATGCTCGTGCGATTCTTAACGGCGAACGTATTGCTTACTGGTTGAGCGTCGGTGCGACGCCGACGCCGAAGGTTGGAACGCTGATCAAGAAGTACGGCAAAGACGGGACTCATTTAGAAGCCCAAGCCGAAGCGATTTCGAAGCTGTCGGAGCGACGTCAGAAAGCCATCGAAAGCGCCAAGGCGGCTGCCGCTGCGGTAGAAATGCCGAAGATCGAACAGCCGAAACCGGCTGAGGAAGCTGCTGCTGAAGGTGCAGAGGCTGCGGCAACGCCGGCTGCTGATGCTCCTGCAGAAGAAGCCAAGGCAGAGGACGCCAAGCCAGCCGCTGAGGAAGCCAAGGCAGATGAGCCGAAGGCTGAAGAAACGAAGGCCGAAGAGCCTAAAGCAGAAGAGAAGAAGGAAGAAGCTCCTGCTGAAGAAGCCAAAGCCGAAGAAGAGAAGTCAGAGTAAGATTTCTGCCGCGAAGGCGCTTTTGGCGACGTCATGTTTTTGACCGCTCGCCGCGTTCGTTTCAATGAGCTCTGCCATGAGATTTGACATACTGACTCTTTTTCCGGATATGTTTCCGGGGTACATGGGTCAGAGTCTGCTGAACAAGGCGATTGAAAACGGCATCGTCGAAGTCCACGTCCACAACATGCGGGACTGGTCAACCGACAAACATAACAAGATTGATGACCGGCCTTATGGCGGTGGTCCCGGCATGATCCTTTCGGTTCAGCCCGTGATTCGCTGTGTGAAGGCCGTTCAAGAGATGGCAGATGATCCCGGCCAGGTCATCGTGATGACGCCGCAAGGCGAACGGCTGTGTCAACCGACGGTGGAACGACTCGCTACAAACAAGCGCATGATTCTGCTGTGTGGGCGATACGAGGGATTTGATCAAAGGGTTATCGACATCCTTGATCCGCTGGAACTGTCGATTGGCGATTATATCCTCAACGGAGGCGAAGTCGCGGCGATGGTGGTGGTGGATTCGCTGGTACGCATGGTGCCGGGGGTGTTGGGTGACCAACAGAGCAGTTGGGACGATTCGTTCTCCCGAGGCAACCGAATGCTTGAGTATCCGCAATATACGCGGCCACGAGACTTCGAGGGCCATGAAGTGCCGGAGGTGCTGCTGTCCGGAAATCACAAACAAATTGAACAATGGCGGAAGGCACAAAGTCTTGCAAAGACTAAAATGCGTCGCCAAGATCTATTGGAATAAACGAGGATATTGCGATGTCACATAAAATTATGAACTTGGTCGATCAGGCCAGCATGAAAGCCGATGCTCCCGAATTTGAAGTCGGTGACACCGTCGACGTTCACTGCTTGATTCACGAAGGCGAGAAGAAGCGTACCCAAGTCTTCACCGGCACCGTCATCGGTCGTTCGGGGTCTGGCGTTCGCGAGATGTTCATCGTTCGCCGCATCGTGGCGGGCAAGGGCGTTGAACGTAAGTTCCCTGTGCACTCGCCACGCATCTCCAAGATTGAAGTAAAACGATCGTCGGTCGTACACCGCGCGAAGCTGTACTTCCTCCGTGACCGCGTTGGTAAGGCCGTTCGTTTGAAGGAACGCCGCAAGTAAATCTTGCGTTGCGGAGCTCATTGAGTAAACAATTAAACGGTGGCTGCCCGAGCGATAGATTTCGGCGGCCACCGTTTTTTTGCATCTATTTCCGGGTTGAGTCTTAGTCCACTACCCCAAAGTTCCAAGAAACAATCTTTTCGCAGCGCGATCCTCCACCCGTTTAACGACGAGCCGGAAGGCGACCGTGTTTGGCGGGGCCAAACGCCGACGCCTGCCGGCTAGTCGTTAAACGGTCATCCCAAACGGCCAGTCCTAGTTTCGCAAGATCACCACCACAGTCCCGTCGCCCAATGATATTTTGGCGGGCTTTGAACGGCTGGTTTCTCTTCGATGTCGAACTGCGAAGACCCCAATGAAGCGATGGAAGTGACCGGAGCGGCGATCTCGGGCGGCTGCTGAACCAGTTCCCTCAGCGCCGCGATGCGGTCTTCGGTCGGAGGATGCGTCCGCAACATGTTGGGTTGCTTGCGACGATTTCCGGGACGAAAGATCATCTCAAACAATCCGCGCGGCCGCTGTTGTTCGAGCTTCTGAAGCGCGGTCGAAAGGCCCGTAATGTCTCCGGTCAGCAAGGCCGCCCCTCGGTCGGCGTTGAATTCGCGCGTGCGTGACAGAGCTAATTGCAGCATCGTGGCGACCATCGGCGATCCCATCATCACCAGCGCTGACAACAATAAATTCAGACCTCCGCGTCCCATCAAAAACGTCGACGCCGAAAACAACATCATGAAGAAACCGACTCGGGCCACCAGCGCGACCGAACGCGAGATAACATCCGCGACGCCCATCGTGGAAGTATCACGGCAGCGGATGTGAGTGATTTCATGGGCCAAAATCCCCGCCATTTCACGATGGTCCATCATCCGGATGATTCCGTCGGTAATTCCCACCGCTGCCGTATCGCCTTGCCCGACTGCGAACGCATTGGCCATTTTGCTGGGGATGTAAAACAGGGCGGGAATCGGAGACAGTTCCGCACGCTGGCATAGCGCCACGAAGGTATCGTATAACTGCGGCGATTGATGCCGTTGGATAGGCTGGGCCTTATACATCTTCATGACCATCGCCGTGGTGGCTTTGCGAGCAAAGAAGAGACCGCTGAGCGTGAAGGCCAGTGCTACGTAAACGCCCATCATGCCGAACAGCGTCCAAGCAGAGAACGCGACCAAAATTAGAAGGGCTACGATTAGCAACACACTTTGGAACCAGTTAGATCCCCTGTGGTGTTTTGGTGAGAGAGTAGGTTGCATAGGCATAGAAGTGATGTTGCTGGGGCGTTCGTTACTTTGGCCAAAAAACTAGACACTGTTTAACCACTAGCCGGAAGGCGACGGCTTTTTGCGGTACCAAACACGGTCGCCTGCCGGCTCGTCGTTAAACAGATCAAGGATCGTGCCATTTAGCGTTGGCTCGAATCAGGCACCCTTCTCGTATTACGTAATCGAATCGGCAAATTTTTGCATGTCTGCGCCGTATCCGTCCAAACGTTCTTGCAGTTGCTTTTTCTGAGCCGCTAGGTCCGTAAGCTCATCTTTGGGCACGTAGGTGAACATGTAAAACTTGACCTTGGGCTCTGTGCCCGATGGACGTGCGGCGACGTAGTTACCTTCTACGTTAGTTTCGAAAATTAGCAGGTTGCCAACAGGGCCTTCTATCTTTTCAACCGAACCGTCTGCCATCTTCCGCTCAAGAACGCTGTAATCGCGGACGCTGACAATATCCAAACCGCCCAGCGACTTTGGTGGATCTGAACGGAAGGTCTTCATCAACTTCTCCATCCGTTTCATGCCGTCAGAGCCTTCCATCTGGATGTTGATCAAACGTTCGCAGTGCAGACCGTATTTTGAATAAAGTTGGTCCATGTGCTGGTGCAGCGAAATCCCTTTGGCTTTCACCTCGGCCGCCAACTGAGCCATCAGCATGCACGCCACCGCCCCGTCTTTGTCGCGGCAGTACTGACCGACCAAGTATCCGTGAGATTCCTCGGTGCCGAAAATGAAATTCTCTGGACCGACTTCGTCCATGACGCTGCAGATCCATTTGAAACCGACCAAGTTCTCATACTTGCAACCAATGCCATACGCATCGCAGGCGCGTTTGAGCATCAGCGATGTCACCAAAGTAGTGACGATGTAATTTTCGCTGCTGAGCGTACCGGCGGCCTTGCGTTTCTCCATCACGAAATCGCCCAGCAACACGCCCAGCTGATTGCCGTTGAAGGTCGCCCATGGGCCGGCCGGATCGGTGGTGACAGGAGCCGCGGCACCCAAGCGGTCACAGTCAGGATCCGTTGCCAAGATCAGTTCGCTACCGTTGCCTTGGGCGTGTTCGATGATGGCGTCGAAAATAGCGACGTTCTCTGGGTTGGAACTGTGCCCGGGAACATTTGGGAAATCGCCATTGGGTTCGCGGTGAGGCTCATAAATTTCCAGCGATTCGAATCCAACCTTCTCCAGCAGGGTGCGGACATTGACCTCTCCGACACCGTGAAGCGGACTGTAGATCACCTTCAGATCGCGCGGACCATCGAAGCTTTGCTTGAGATGCTCGTTCAAAAACGCTTTGTCGGTTTCTTCGGTGACAATGTGAATTTTCTTATCAGCCAAGGCTTGTTCAAAGTCGGCGACGGTGATTTCGTCGACCTGATCGACTTTGGCAATGACGGCGCTGTCGTGAGGCGGGATCAATTGAGCGCCGGTCGACCAATAGGCCTTCACGGCATTGTCGCTGGGCGGATTGTGGCTGGCAGTGACCATGATACCGCAGTCGCAGTTTTTGTAACGAATCAGATACGAAAGTTCGGGGGTGCTGCGATAGTCGTCGATGAAATAGACCTCGAAACCGTTGGCGACCATAATCCCCGCACACAGTTCAGCAAATTCGCGCGAACGATGCCGTGTGTCATAGGCGATGGCAAATTTCCACGGCCCTTTGGGTTTGACTTCCTTTACGTAGTCCGCCAAACCTTGGGCGCTTTCCCCCATCGTGCGGGCGTTGATGGCGTTGCTGCCGAAGGGGTACATTCTGCCGCGGCGGCCGCCGGTTCCAAAGGGAATCACCGTCCAGAAAACGTCGTCCAATTGTTTCCACTGCGCCTGGTCGATGTGTTCAACGATGCCGTCGACGTAGTCCGAATACTTGGGTTCGGTTAGCCAGCAAATCAAATTTTCTGCGGCTGCGGGCGTAATTTTCTCAGCTGATTTTGCGTCCTCGACAAGTTTTTTGTACTGCTGGATATCGTGAGTCGTGTCTGCCATTTCTGAGTGTCCGCTTAGTGTTGTTTGGGTACCAATTTGAGTGCTTATCATCTTACCCAAGAACGGGGCTGGTTCGTAGTACCGCCGAAGGGGTACAACCGGCAAATGCTGGGAACCGCTTTCTCCTGAGTTTTCCGCACAAGGGTAATTCTTAAAGACGTATTCCGCACAAAAGTGATACGGAGAACACGAAAAAAGCCTCCGTCAATCGACGAAGGCTTATCAGTGGTCAATGCTGGTGAAACGAACAAGCGTTTCTGAGTTGTATCTTAACCTCCGCAGCCGCATCCGCCGCCACATGCACTTGTTAGTGCTCCGCTGACGTAGCTCTGCATGCCGCCGTTGCCGTATTCGTAACCGACAGCTTCGTTGAAGTAGCTGCCGCAAGATCCGCAGCTATCGCAACCGCTGGACAGGTAGCTGCAAGAGCTGCATGCGTCAGTCGATGCGAAGCCGACGTACGAGTTGGCAGAATGACGAGCCATCATCTTGTTGAAGAAGCGGCCTTTGACACCACATCCGCCACGAAGGCATCCGCCGCGTCCACAGCTGCTGCCGTAGCTTCCACCGAAGCCTCCGCCGATAGATGATCCGTAGTTTTGACGGAGTCCGGCAAGCTTGGATTTAAGTCCACAGCCACCACCGCATCCGCGGCTTACACCGCCGCCGCATCCGCCGTAACTGCCGATGCTGCTGCCACAGCCACATCCACAAGAAGGATAACCGAAGCAGCCTTGATCAAATCCGCCGCAGCCTCCTCCAAAACCTCCGCCACAGCCACCGTGGCGCCCTCTTAGACCACAACGACTGAATAGACCTTGTCGTTGTGGGCCTGTGTAGGCACAGCTTTCGGTGCAATAACCGGCCCATAGCCCGGCTGCTTGCGAAGAAGTAATACCACGACCGCAGCTGTTGTCGATCCCGATGCCACCGAATCCGCCGTAACTTCCGTAGTTTCCGGGGACAACACCGGTGTATCCACCGCAGCCGCAATCTTGAGCCGATGCTGATGTTCCCGTCGAACCAACAGCAAAGATCGCCACGGCAATCATCGCAATCATTTTGAATTTCATATCACTCATCCTCGTAACGTTTGTAATTCTGATAGCTCGCGTTTTAAAAACGTGAGTTACTTGGGTGGTTTTCATTCGCCAGAAGAGTTGGTTTGGTCGAATCTACTGCCAAGATTGTGTGGCCTGCTAAAAATCAGACTCTCTTTGCGAATCGGCAACCTGACACGTGGGCGCTAAAGAAATTCATTGCCAACGGTATACATACTGGATTGGGGTGATCCTTGTAGCGGCCAGCAAAACAGGTGTGATCAGTAAAACGAAGATGGTTAGCGTAGGGATTCGGCTGGTTCGAACTGGGTAAGATTTTGAAAGATCGCGACCGCATCACCGGCCGCCCAAACATTACGTTTGCTGCAATCGGATGTTTTATAAGTACGAGAAACTTTGCCGATCAGAGAACCGATAACGATTGATACCGCGATCTTTCGACGCCACGCCTCTCAAACGTAGGCAGGGCCTCGAAATTGGCGGCGAAGACGATGGAGAAAAGGAAGTCCAGTTGCTGAAGGATCGGCATTCGAAATTTGAATCCAATTGGAATCCCGTGATGCCTAATTCAACCCTTCAGCCGACCATTCTGGTGGTAGACGCCGACGAAGTAGCGTGCCAATACGCGTGTGCAGCCTTGCAGGCCAACGGCTATCGAACCATTGCGGCGGCCGACATCGCGGCGGCGATTTGGACCGCCTCGGACAATGACCTCGTTTTGGACCTCATTCTTTGTGACCTTAAAGTGGATCAGCAAACCGGCGCGGATATCGTCAACGCGATTCAGCGGATGCCGTTTCGCCAAGATTTACCGGCAATGTTCATGTCGCAACATCAAGTCACCGACGTGGTCCTCAAACGTCATGCTCGGCGCGGGGCTTATCACATCAAAAAGCCGTATGATCTTGAACTATTGATGGATCTGGTGGACCGTTCGTTGTGGATGCCGCATCTGGTTAACAGCCACATCGAAAAACATCATGCGTCGCAACCGTTGGCCGCGCCCCACGCCGCCTTCTCTTCGGTGCAGTATCCGTCTTCGATTAACACGACGTCGTTCGTGAATTGATCGGTAGTGTACGAGGCAACGAGTCCAGCGGGTGAGAAAAACGCTCCACCTGCTT
>CAKZVF010000328.1 GCA_937921995.1 uncultured Pirellulaceae bacterium | reverse complement strand
AAGTATTCGCGCGGTACGCGGAAGGGTAAGTACAGCATGTTCAATTTGTTTTTGCGAATCGCGGCGTTATGAATTTGCGGCGACAAACTATGGGCAACCGGGTCGGCGATCACACCAAGAATAGCGGTCTTTTCATTGATTTCGTCGTAGCGGTAAATCTTTTCCATTTTCTCAAACGACAGCTGCCCCGGTGCCATCGGGCGTTCTTCAGAGAAGGTCGCATAAGTGAACGGAGCGCCGAATTTGCCACACAGTAGCCGCGAGATCATTCCCATTTCGCCCATGCAAAACGCGACCGTGGGAATCTCGGAATCACGACACAGACGCAGCGCCGCAATATTGTCCACCGGATTGTTGGCCATCGTGACGACCTTGATCACGTCAGGATCAAGTTTTGTCATCTGGTGGTGGATCTCTTCGAGATTGTCGGGCGTCTCTTCGAAGTTGTGATAACTGACGATCCGCTGCGTGTTGCCGTAACGCGGAATCTGGTTGGCGACGTCCATTTCCAGATCGACATAATCCACGCCGTTGGCGATGGCTGACCTGAGCAGCATCACGCGGTCGGCTTCACTGTGCTGCCACAGTCCCTGGTCCTCCCGACGTCGGCAAGTTGCCACGATCGGTGATGTCGCATCGGCCATGAGTCGTTTGAGATCGACCGGGCGGCGGATGAAGTCCAAACGCAACTCAACCAGCTGCGCACCTTGTTCGACGATATGTTTGTGTTCTGCCATCATCATGCGATGACGGCCTCTGCCAATACTGACGCAAATCATAAGAAGGATGAGCTTTCGGGGGTGAGTTAGAAGCGGCGGGGGCTGATTCTATAGGTTGACGGTTCTACGAACGTTCCCGCCATCGGTTGGTTCGTCGCCGCAGTACATTTTAGATGCGTTTGAATTTTTTATCGAGCTGCTCGCGCGAAAAAGTTAGCGACGTCGGCCGACCGTGGGGGCAGTGGTGACCGTCCTGGCAAAGTTCGCGCTGTTCCAGCAGGGAGGTGATCTCTTCGGGCGTCAACGGATCGCCCGCTTTGATCGCCGCTTTGCATGAAATCATGTGCAGAAGTTCGTCGACAAGGTCGCGTTGGTCCAGATTTTTGGCTTCGCCCATCAATTTGTCGACAACCCCTTTGAGCACTTCGGCTGGGTTTTGACGCGCCAACATGGTCGGGTAAGACGACACCAACACAGTATCGCCGCCAAAAGGTTCGACTTCGATGCCGATACTTTTGAGCAGTTCGGTTTGTTCTAAAACGGCGGCTGATTCGGCCGGCGGGAGCGTGACCGGTTCAGGGACCAGCATCTTTTGTGATTCCAGTTTGCCCGCCAAGATCTTCTCTCGGATCTGTTCATAAATGATCCGTTCGTGCAAAGCGTGTTGATCAATGATAATCATGCCCTCTTCGGTCTCTTGAACCAAGTAAGTGTTGTGGACTTGGATCGCGTCGGGCCGTTGTCGGGGTTCGGCTGGAGGGACCGGAATCGCTGTACTTGCACCCGCGTCAGTATCCGCTGTTGTCGCTTGGGAAGCCGAAGCCGATGGCATGGGCTGAGAAAACGGATCGTAGTCCGGCGGGAAAGTGATGGGCTCTGCGGGAGCCGATGGCATTGCGACCGAAGTGACGCGCGTCGAAGAATCTGGCACCGGCGACAACGGGGGGAACGGTTTGAAGTCACGCGCTCCGGTGATGTTCAGTCCCGGCGGCTGACGCGATGCCGCGGTCCAGTCACGTTCGGTGGTGTCGGCGTTGAATACGATGCGGTCCTGTTGTTCGGTCACCGATGGCTTGAGTTGCAACGCTGGATCCGATTCCGAATCTTGAGTCGCCGGCGTACGACGCGCGAGTTGCCCTTTAGCGGTCAAGTCGGTGGTTAGGAACTTGTTGCGTAGCGTCCCCAGCAATTGCCGATAGACGGAGCCACCGTTTTGAAATCGTACTTCCAGTTTTGCGGGGTGGACGTTCACATCCACCATCTCAAAAGGCATCTGCATCCGCAAAAAACAAATCGGGTAGCGTCCCACCATCAGCAAACCGCGATAGGCTTCGCTGAGCGCATGTTGCAGCGACCGGTCGCGAATGTAACGTTCGTTGAGAAATAAATACTGCATTCGATTGTTAGATCGACTAACGGCCGGGTCGACTACGAACCCGGAAACTGAGACGGTGTCGTCCTGGTTGGAGATCGGAATCAGGTTGTCGCCGATCTCGGGACCAAAGAACGCCTTGATCCGTTCGCTCCATGATTCGGTCGCCGCCAGTTGATGCAGGACTTTGCCGTTATTGAGCAGCGTCATCTGAACGTTGGGGTTGGCCAAGGCCACGCGCGTGAATGCTTCGGCGATGTGGCCGCGTTCGGTCTGAGCCGTTTTTAAAAACTTCTGCCGCACGGGTGTGTTGTAGAACAATTGCCGGACTTCGATCGTGGTTCCAACGGGGCAGCCGCAGGGTTCGATCGGATCATGGTTGCCCCCGTTAACAACCAGTTCGAATCCGCAATCCGAATCCGGCGTGCGCGATCGAATGGTGGACTGCGAGACTTCGGTGATCGAGGCGAGTGCTTCCCCGCGGAATCCAAAGGTGCCGACGTTGAAAAGGTCGTTGGCGTTTTCGATCTTACTGGTCGCGTGACTGGTGACGGCCAGCATCAATTGGTCTTCGGGGATGCCGCTGCCGTTGTCGGCGATTCGGATGAGCTCGAGTCCGCCGTTTTCGAGCGACACTTCAATCTGAGTGGCACCGGCGTCGACGCTGTTTTCAAGCAGTTCCTTAACGACGCTGGCGGGCCGTTCGATGACTTCACCGGCGGCGATCTTGTTGATCACGCTGGCGGAGAGCTGTTGGATCGGTCGCCGCTGGGTTGTCGAAGTACTCATGATTTCCGTCCGTGCAATTGATACGCATCATGGCTTCCTCGGTGGAAGCCATTTCCGGCTAAGGCGTAAGTCATAATCTGGATTTTCGCAGACTAAGAAAATCCAAATAAATCTGTCTCAACCTGACCGCTTATTCTACTGCGGAATCGCCAAAAATGCCAACGAGCTGTACGGCTGAGAAGTGGATCAACGCGGAAATATTCGACTGCCGATCGCGCAGTTATTTCCCTTTAGCGTCGCGCAAATCAAGAAGGAGGCATACATGTTGCTGGACGTCGGTGAACTGCTCTCTTGGAAGGTCGCCCAGCTTTTTGATGAGCTTGATTGTTGGATAGGTTCAGCCCGGAGGTCTATATACTTCCTGCCGGTGGCGTGAGCCACCGGAATCGGTTGGTTTTCCGACAGAGCCCGGAGGGCGATACAAATTCATGTGCCGCCCTTCGGGCTGATTGTTTGTGCGTCTAGTCCGGTGGCTCATGCCACCGGCAGTTCTTGTGTCGGCCTCCGGCCTAAAAGTACCGTTGGACCAAAGCTGGCCGCACCTTGGCGGCGTATCCCATGTCGACTAACCACACTTCACCGCACTTTGGTTTCGCCAGGCTCGCCCTCCTCTTTATCGTACATCGAGAAAATTTCATTGCCCGATAACGACAATTCTTCATCGGAAACTGGCCCTGCGTCTTTGTCTGCAATGCGGGCAAGCTCAACGATCACAGCATGGCGTTCATCAGGAGGTAACGCGGTAAAGGCATGAATCGGCGGTTGGGCAGTGTCGCTCATTTGGGAACCTCAAAAGTCGTATTGCATATTTAGATTATAACAGCGCTGATGGTAGGAGTCACCTCGCAATTTTTCGTCAGGCTCTTACCTAAAGTTGCTGCGGGGAATCGGGAACTAATCGGAACCATGAACCGTTCATGGAAATCCAAAAGAAACAAAATTCGCCAGCAAGCCATGTAATCTTTACACGTTTTTACAGAGCCAAAGAAACCTCGCCTGTTTCGTTGGGCATGCGATAAGGAATTAATGGGTTTTGAGTTGCGGTGCTGTATCGTTTTCGGTAATTCAGCAACTTACGGATGCGAACTCTCGGTACTAAATGTTCATTACTGCGCGAAAATCATCAGCCGCAACAACTATTTTGTTAACGCTTTTTTGCTTTTGCGTTCATGCTGGTGGACGGTTGTCAGCGCAGACTCAGGAGCCGGCGACCGAG
>CAKZVF010000327.1 GCA_937921995.1 uncultured Pirellulaceae bacterium | reverse complement strand
GCGCTGATTCGCGTGTTTTGGAGCGAATTAGAAAATCTTATCGACAACCTCAGACTTTTCCTTTGACACCCAAGGAAACTGACATAGGTTTGGAATGACCTGTTCGTGCTGGGGAGCAACGCTCAGGTTTGACGGCAAGGTTAGGCTAGGAGCCTTAGGGGCCTTGCCGTCTTTTTTTTTCTTCTTCTGCGTGATGATGCGAATTCGCATCGTCGTTTCTCTTACGCCTCATTGCCACGTTGCGATATCTAAACACGCGACCGCCAGCGTTTTCCCGCAGCGACCGCAACCCCCCTGTTTTTCTTGCTTTCCTTGATTTCTTCGCCGCCGCTGAACGCTTGGCATTGCCAATGCAAATGTCCTGATCGTCAAACGAATCCAATCAGGAACAGCACCCATGGCGAAAACCAAAAAGAAGATCGACAGCGACGGAAAAAAACTGCACTCCGACGTAAATGACTCCGTCGCAATCGAGCGTTCCGATGATGCCGCTATTGATGATCCCGTGCGTATGTATCTGATGCAGATGGGCCGTATTCCATTGCTGACACGTGAAGAAGAGGTCGGTGCCGCCATGAGCATCGACAAGGCACGTTTCGAATTCCGAAACACCATGTTGGCCACCGACTTCATGCTCAAGGGTGCCTACGATTCGCTGAAGAAAGTGTCCGAGAAGAAACTGCGTCTTGATCGCACCATCGAAGTCTCGGTGACCAATAAAGCCGAAAAAGAGCGGATCATGCTTCGTTTGGTTCCCAATCTGAAGACGATCAAGTATCTGCTGGAGGCCAACCGCGCCGATTTTCTCACGGCAACTAACAAAACTGAGGATGCAGATGTTCGTCACGAAGCGTGGAAACGACTGACCATCCGCCGCAACAAATGTGTACGTTTGGTCGAAGAACTTAATCTCCGATTCAACAAACTACAGCCGCTGTTTAACCAGCTGGAACAGATCAACACGCGGATGAAGCAGCTGCACGAGATGCTGGTGAAGGCTCAGGAGCCGGATTACGCAGGTTCCAGTTACGACGAAATCAAGGCGGAACTTAATACGTTGATGCTGCAGACTTTCGAGAGCCCCAAAACACTCAATCGCCGCATCGAAAAAACGCGGAAGCTGCACGAGGTGCAGGATGCTGCGAAGCGGATTCTTTCCGCTGGCAACCTACGCTTGGTCGTTTCGATCGCCAAAAAATATCGTAATCGAGGCCTTAGCTTTCTGGATTTGATTCAGGAAGGCAACACGGGGCTGATGCGAGCCGTGGATAAATTTGAGCATGAACGAGGCTATAAGTTTTCGACCTATGCAACCTGGTGGATTCGCCAAGCGATCACGCGAGCGATTGCGGACCAGAGCCGTACCATTCGCGTGCCGGTTCACATGATTGACACTATGAGCAAAGTTCGAAACGTCATGCGAGACCTGGTTCAGGAGCTTGGCCGCGAACCGACGCCTGAGGAAACGGCCGAACGAGCCAATCTGTCCTTGGACGATACCCGCGTGATCATGAAAATGTCGCGCACGCCGCTTTCGCTGGACCAACCCGTCGGCGACAGCGACGACAGTTTCTTCGGCGAGTTCTTAGAAGATTATCGCGATGATGATCCGCTGTACGAGACTCATCAAGCCGCCCTGAAATCGCGGATCGAAGAGGTCATGGAACACTTGAATTACCGCGAACGTGAGATCCTTCGTCTGCGGTATGGCTTGGCCGATGGATATTCTTATACGCTAGAAGAAGTCGGGAAAATCTTTTCTGTGACGCGAGAACGTGTTCGCCAGATCGAATCTAAAGCCGTTCGTAAGCTGCAACAACCTTACCGAAACCAAGGGCTGTCAAGTTTCCTGGACGGTGTCGAACCGGCGTGGAAAGATCCGGTTATCGAGAACTAAGCAGTAAACATACGATCAATCCCAACGATCAATTCCAACGATCAATTCCCTCTCAATCGAACCCGGTCATGGGCTGCTCTGACCGGGTCTTTTCGTGCGCTGTTGGCACAAGACGTGGGCTCCATCCCGATATCAGTATTTGAATCGGCAAATGTGAGCGGCATGGCGGTATCCTAATGGCACTCACTTCACAAACTGAGCCGCAAGGCGCTAGCCGCGGGTGGCCAAGGGGAAGGCAGTAACATCGGGAAAACGCAAATCAACGAACCAGCGGCTAGCGCCTTGCCGCTCAGTGCGCGCGATGACACGCCTAAAAGCAAGTGCCCAGAGGGCGATTACCCCCGTCTCGCCCCAGCAACGCTTTCCCGGTGATTGCCGCGAGTCGGCGCTGCACCGTCGTTCAGGCAAAAAAAATGAGCAGCTCGATAGCTGCTCACAATTGCGTTTTTAACTAAACCTCAGTAACTGAATCTCAGGTTGAGTGCTTAAGGTTGAGTGCTTATCGACGTCGACGGCGGGCGAAGAACACGCCCAATCCTGACAGCAGCAGTCCAACACTTGTCGGCTCCGGAATAGCCGAAGCGCTGGGGATTGTAAGATTACTCCCTGAGCTATCGACATAGATATCATCAAAGTAGAGGTCGTTGCCTGCAACGCCGCCGGTGTTGTTGGCGTTGCGGAAGTAAGCGCCAATGAGGGGAAGTGCACTGTTGACACGGTAGTCAAAGACCGTTTCTGGCGTCGCTGTGGCGAGCTGAGTCTGCGTCGCGAAAGTAGGATCCGTGTTACTTTGCAGATAGACTTCAAACGTTCCAGGGTTCAAGTTGTCCGACACCATCCATAAGCTGTACCAAGTGTCGTCCGCCAGACCGGCCACCGATTCGTATGAACCGCCATTGCGAACGTCCATGTTGTTGACGCCAGCAGGTACCGTGTTGCGAAGTCCTGATTTAAAGTTGAAGTTGGTTAAGGCAGGGTCATCGATAAGTCCAACGACGTGATCTGTTGTGCCATTTGCCGCAACGGGCGTACGAAAACGGTAGTACAAAGTTCCAGTAGTACCAGCGGCGATTTGGTCACTTGCGTTAGAGAATTGGGCTCGGAGTACGCCATTACCAGGCGTACCTGATACCCTCATCGCCAGATTGCTGGAATCGCTCGGATCGAGCTGAGCCGTATTAATAGACGAGCCATCGCCTGTCCAAAGGGCACCAGGTCCGGTGGTTCCTTCCACGAAGTCACCGACAGTCAGATTTTGAAAGTCATCAAGTAGAGACCATTGTGCTTGTACAGGACTGGAACTGGCAACCAACGCAAATGCTGCGGCCAACGACATGATTGATCGTTTTGCTAACGATATCCATTTTGGATTGTTTCTTCCTCGCATCAAAAAATCTCCCCAAGTTGAAAAACGGAAATGGTGAAGTTTCATGTTAGTAAGTCTGGGAAGGCGATTGCAAGCCTTTTCTACGTTACTTTCCAAATATTGCGATGTTGGAACGTAGCCTTAGTTGGAACGTAGCTTTAGTTCCCAACTGTGGATTCTTTTGTGGTGCTGATCGTGCCTTTGGTCCCCGGACATCCTACGCGGCTTCACATTCGGGTTTTATGCTGACCTAGGGGTGATGTGAACTCGGTTGCGGTTGCCAGCGGAAGCAAAATGAAGTTTCGACCGATGATGCCCTCGGTCCAGCACGCATAGGCTGCGCCTCCGAGAACCAAACGCTGATAATTTCGCGCGAATCAACGGCGGTTGAATTGCGCTTCACAAAGATCAACGAAGATCAATTGTCTCTTTCTCACTGAACTTAACTCTGCACAACTCAACACGGTCTGCCGGTGCTCTGGCCGGAGCATTTGCCGCGCCGATTTTAGCGTGAAGCATGCCGCCGAACCAATGTGTGTTTTCGTAAATTTATTGAATAGAATCGACGGGATCTTGTGGTAAAAATACGTTTCAGTTTTAAACAAAGATGAGCATTAAGAAGCGTTTCATTTTTCGAAATCAATTCGAAGATTGCACGTCTCAACTTCAGGGGATTTCCCGACTGATGACGAATGAGAATCGACGCTTTAATTTGCAGTATCGTTACTTTTGACATAAACTAAGCCAACACGGTCGAGATTGCCGATAGACCTCTTAAATCATTTCGGTCTTAAGATGGAATTTACGCCAAGACATGACTAAGGGACAGAAAAAAAACAGCACTGGTGCGAAGGCAAAACGCTCCAAACGAAAGCTTGAGCAGCTTTCTACCCCTGCGCTGCATGTCGAATCGATGGATGCGGCCGACAATGAATTGGCCTCGAACGTCCGGACTCCTAACACCTACAGCGTGTTGCGGAAAAAGAGGACTGGCGAGAAAGCCAATCCAAACGAAAACGCGAGCTCGAATCGCGTCACCAAACTGGCGACTGCTCAACCCGCGAAAAATTGGGCAAAACTGTCCGACGAAAAATTGTTGGACGTTCGGATGTGTGACCTGGGGTTATCCATCGAATCGACGCCGCTGGAGGGCATGATTGAGCAGCTGCATCGCGAAATGGCTGCCCGCAACATCCGGCTCAAACCGCATTGCTGGTTGAGCGACGAATGGTTTTCGCCCGATGGTATTCCCGGCATCGCGATTCCCTTTTATCTGGCACATCCGCGGCTGATTCGGCTGGAGCGGCACCAGATGCTGGACGTCGAAGGCGGAACCAAGGCGTGGTGCATGAAGATCTTGCGTCATGAAGCCGGCCACACGATGGACACGGCCTTTGGGTTTCATCGACGCAAGCGTTATCGTGAAGTCTTTGGGCGATACTCCGATCCCTATCCCGAATTTTACCGTCCCAAACCACGAAGCAAAAACTTCGTCCAGCACCTCGAACCGTGGTACTCACAAAGCCACCCCGCGGAGGATTTTGCCGAAACGTTCGCCGTTTGGTTGACGCCGGGGCAGCGCTGGAGGACGGACTACGCCGGATGGAAAGCGATTAAAAAGCTTGAATTCGTCGACGAGGTCATGGCCGAAATCGCTGGGGCGGCACCCAAGGTTAAATCACGTCGGAAACTCGACCCGGTTGATCGCATGAAAAAGACGCTGCGAGAGCATTATTCTCAGCGGCATCAGCGATACAACATCAACTACACGACATCTTTCGATGATGATCTCGCGCGGCTGTTTCTACCACCTGATTCCGGCGAACCACGTAAAGCTCACACGTATTTGCAAAAACACCGCAATCAAATCTGCGATACGATCTCGAATTGGACCGGCGAGTACCGTTACAACATCAATCAGGTGCTGAGGGAGATGATTGATCGTTGCCGGATGATGAACCTCCGCGTTCGTGCCGATGACGATCAGTTACACCAAGATATGCTGATCATGGTTACCGTTCACACGATGAACTATCTTTATCGCGGAAATCATCAGGTCGCCCTTTAGAATGACGGTCCGAAGAGTTGCCCTAAGTAATTCGACTCTTCGAGTCGTGAACCGCCTTGGACTTTAACGCTTAGGTAAAACAGGCGGCTCCCTGTAGGCCCGCGCGAACAATTTTCGAGCCTCGTTCAGCCTGAATTCATTGCTCGCTAGCAAACGATCGGATAAATTGTCATTCGTTGAAGCTTCAACAGTTTCAATGAAAGCAATTTTCCCCTCCACGGCAGAACCCCAATGAAAAAACTACGTGCGCTAGTTCTGATGCACGAATCGTTGGTTCCGCCGGCGTCGATGGAAGGGTACACCGAAACCGAAATCCTTGAATGGAAAACGGAATTTGACGTCGTCAATACGCTCAAAGAATTAGGCCACACCGTCTTGCCGCTGGGGCTTTGTGACGACTTGGGCGTGCTTCGCCGCGCGAACGAAGAATTCAAACCCCACATCCATTTCAATTTGCTCGAAGAGTTTCATGGAGTCGGCGTCTACGACCATCACGTCGTCAGCTACCTCGAACTGATGAAACAGCATTACACCGGTTGTAATCCGCGCGGGTTGTTATTGTCGCACGATAAATCACTGGCGAAGAAAGTGCTCAGTTTCCACCGGATCCGCACACCGGGGTTCTTTGTGGTTGCCCGCGGGAAAAAGGTGCGCAAGCCTGTCGCATTTGAGTATCCGCTGCTGGTCAAATCGGTCTCCGAAGATGCGTCGCTGGGGATCACCGAATCCTCGGTCGTTTATGACGACGACCAACTGACAGAGCGCGTGCTGGGAATTCACCAGCAGACCGACACCGACGCGCTGGTGGAGACTTTCATCCAAGGCCGCGAACTGTACGTTGGTTTGATTGGGAATCGACGAGTCCAGGTGTTGCCGATTTGGGAGATGGTGTTTAAGAATGCAGCCCCCGGATCTCACTTGATTGCGACGGCCAGAGTGAAGTGGGATCCCGACCATCAAAAGAAATTGGGCGTCGAAACCGAACAAGCCCAAGGGCTCGATCCAGCGGTTGAGCGTCAGATTATTTCCATCTGCAAGCGCACCTACAAAGCCCTCAGCCTGTCGGGGTACGCTCGGATTGACCTGCGTTTGCAGGACGATGGAACGGTCTATGTGATCGAAGCGAACCCCAATCCAAACCTCTCCTTCGGTGAAGATTTTGCCGAATCGGCGGAGAAAAACGGTCTTTCCTATGAAAAACTGCTGACAAAAATCGTGTCATTGGGGCTCAATTATCAGGCCCAATGGCGGAAGAATCAGTAACATAGCCCAGAATTGTCGATGGAAATGTGCCAAATTAGCCCTTGTTCGCTCGCGCCCCTTCTTTTAGACTCTCCGCTTTCCAAAACAGCAAAAGCAGATTTTCGGTGCCCCGATGACGATTGATAAAAGCCTAAAAATTAAAGCCGGTTCAGTAAAGACACGCAACGTCTACAAGCGTACCGAACGCATCGAAAAGCTCAAGGCGATGGAAAAGTTCGATGAAAGCGGCAAGGTCTACGGTCTGCCCAAAGTGCGCGTCGAAAAGATCTCGCTGAAGAAAAAGAAGAAGGTCAAAGTAGCAGACGCCGACGAAGAAAAGTAATCGTTTTGCGAAGTCTACTCTCGGATCGCGGCGGTTCTTCAGCCGCGATCATGCCGCTAATACAGCGGCCTTCACGATACCTCTACGCTGCCGCACTCTGATGTCCTGAACCGTCCATCAGCAGTGTCTGCAGAAGATGGTTGTCTCGACTGATCTCAATTTCATTTGATCCTAGTCGCCAAACCGCTGCAAAAGCGCCCAAGCGGATTCTCAGGCCACAGAATTGGTCGCATGAGAAAAGGTACGATTCGGTGCACTGGGCTTCATCGCATTTCGCGAACCGTGCCAAGCCCGGTTTCGCGATTTTGCGGACGCGTTCGACTAAGTCCGCGATGTCTTGTTGTGCCATAACAAATTCCCCTTTGGCCGCAGCGTAACGTCTTATTGATCCGGTAGTGGATGAGGCCACGAGTCCTGCAGTTCCATTGAACGCAAAAATTCGAGTAGCTCACGACTCAGAGAGCCTGTGGTTTTTTTGATAACCCGATGCGTAAGCGAGCAATACGGGGATCATCGCGCTTCCTCGCTTACGCGTCGGGTTACCATTTGCACTTTCTATTCCAAGGCTTTGATAAAATCACAGCCTCGGAGAGTCGAGTCGTAAACCTAAACGCGTATGACCGGTGAGCTTGTTTACCCGCCCAGCCACCGTTTTTGGCGTGCAACACCGCAACCACTAAGAACGTTATCGGCAGAATCTCCTGGCAAGTTGATCGTCGATTCTGAGCAACCAGCGGGTTTGCTGTCACCGTTTGGGTAGTTCTAAGCAAGAAACTTCGCGATTTTATTCATTTGCGAGTCGTCAAGACGCCAGCCCATCGCGCTGGCCGTTTCCGCGATCTGCCAGTCACGTTTGGCTCCGCAAAGCGTTGCTGTAATGCCCGGTTGATGAATCGTCCAGTTCACCACCACTTGGGCCACGGTCCTATCGATCTCTTTGGCGACTTCATCCAAGCAGTCCAGCAACTTCTGCGCGCGTTCGAAGTCATCGCCCTGAAACACTTCATACGACTGCCGTTTGTCCTCGGCAGCGAACACGTGGCCTCTGCGAATCTTTCCCGCCAGCAGCCCCTTCATCAGCGGCCAGTAATTGATAACAGAAATCTGCCGCTCGATGCAAAAAGGGACCAGGTCCCTTTCGATGCCGCGTTGCAGCATGTTGTAGGGCGGCTGAACGGCAGCAACGGTGCAGACCTTGGTGAAAGAATCCAGTTGCTCCACCGTCACGTTGCTAACGCCGGCGCTGCGGATCTTTCCCTGCTGAAGCAGTTCCGCAAACGCGCCGGCCGAATCCTCAATTGGTACCTTGGGATCGACGGCGTGGAGGTAAAATAGATCTATCTCGTCAACGCCTAATCGTTTCAAGGACTCTTCGCACTCTTGGAGGACGCGCGATGGGCTGGCGTCGAAGCTACGGTTGCCATCTGGCGTCCAGTGCATGCCCGCTTTAGATGCGATCACCACTTTTTCTCTTTGGCCGGCGATGGCCGTGCGGATTAGCGCGTCGCTTTCGCCTTTGGCTCCGTAGCCGTAAGCCGTGTCCAGCATGTTGATCCCCATGTCGATCGCGGTCTGAACAGTGCGAATGGAATCTTGGTCGTTCACGTCCAAACTGGTCATACCCGCAATCGGCCAACAGCCCAGTCCCACCGGTGCGATGTGAATCTCCGTTTTGCCCAACGTCCGCAAATCTCCGGCCGATGCCCAATCGTTTCTTGAATTCGCTTCCGCCATGAGGGAACCTTTCCTGTTAAGATGGTTTACGCGCACAGAGTTTCGCAAAACCAATCTCCGTTGACAAGGAATCCCAAGTGATCGCAAAAACTATTGTTCGTTTGACTGCGCTCGCGGTCGGTCTCCTTTTGACTTTGCTTGGTTCAACCACAATGGCCCATGACATTGCCGCTGAAATGACTGTGGCGGCAACGGCGTTTGTGGACTCCTTGGATCAAAAGGCTCAAGCGAAACTAACCTTCGCGTTCGATGACGAAAACCGCGCAGGTTGGCACTTTATTCCGAAGGAACGCCCCGGATTGCCCATCGGTGAACTATCGCCACAGCAGCATGAACTTGGCATCGCGCTGCTGCAGACCGCGCTCAGCCACCGCGGATT
>CAKZVF010000326.1 GCA_937921995.1 uncultured Pirellulaceae bacterium | reverse complement strand
CATCTGTTCACCTTTCAAATTTGACCCAGCCAAGCCGCGGAAGCTAACCGAAGGTCAAAATTAACTAATACTCTTTGTTCAACAAACACAAACTTTTCGAACGACCCAAATCCGCTGCTTGGCATTCGATATATCAAACTTCCCTACTGAACCGCAGCCGCGGCCGCAGTTCCACGAAAAGAACTATTCCTCTTTATTCTTTTTTGTCGGCGATGGTTTTCACCTGAGCCGCCAATTGACCACCAGGGCCAATCAGTTGAGCTGACAACATAGATCCAGGTCCCAAAAGCTGACCGGACAAAATGCTAAGCTGCTCTTCACGGTTTGGCCATTTACTGACTGCCGCAACACCTGCTGCGTCCAGTTTTTCGCCACCCATGACGCCGCCCAAGGAGGCGAATTTCTCAAAACCCTCTTCGTCTTTATCAAGGGCGGTTGCTTCTTTGACCAAAGATACGAAATCTTCAGCGCCCCACATGACTGCGGCGTTGCCTTCGATACCTTCAAACGCAGGCTCCAATGGTTTGCCCGCAAAAGCACGACGAGCGAGGCTGTTTTTAACAACCATGATTCGAATGTTCTTCTCACGCAAACGCTTACGAAGGGCGCTGGTGGAATTTGCATCCATGCCAACCACGTTGGCAACAATGCATTCTTCAACACCGTCCAAGCGGCCGGCCAAATCGTTAGTCAGCAGGTCTTTTACGTATTTACTCATGGCTTAACTTTTTAACTTTGTTTTGGCGAGTTCCCAAAAGTAGAACTCGTCAAGAATTTTGTTTCGAACTGGTTTGCAATAAGTCCTCAGGACTTCCGCTACGCCGCAATCGGAACGCCAGGGCTCATCGCTGCAGAAACCGAAATCGACTTGATGTAGTTTCCTTTGATCGAGTTTGGCCGAAGCGTTTCAATGAAGTCAAGGAACGATTGAATGTTCTCTTGAAGCTTCGGAGCGTCGAAGCTCAACTTCCCGACAACCGCATGAACGTTTCCACCGTCGTCGTTTCGGAATTCGACCTTACCGGCCTTGTATTCTTCGACGGCTTTGGCAACGTCGGGCGTAACTGTTCCGGCACGAGGAGCAGGCATCAATCCTCTTGGACCAAGGACGCGTCCCAAAGGACCGACAACACCCATCATGTCCGGCGACGCGATACAAACGTCGAATTCCAACCAACCGCCGGAAATCTTCTTCGCGAGGTCTTCCTGTCCTACTTCGTCAGCGCCGGCAGCTTTGGCGGCTTCGGCGGCAGCGTCTTTCGCGAACACGACGACACGCTGGACTTTGCCGATGCCGTTGGGCAGGACTAAAGAACCACGCACCAATTGGTCCGCTTGTTTGGCGTCGATGCCTAAGTTCATGTGGATTTCGACGGTCTGATCGAATTTCGTACCTTCGAAAGTCTTCAGTAACTGGACCGCTTTGTCGAGCGTGACTGGAGATTCGGGGACTGTTTCTAGCAGTGCCTTATAGCGTTTTGATTGTGCCATGATTATTCCGTAACCAAAGATGCTTCTTTGGGGCAAAAAATTTGATTCTTGAAAGGGCGTATCTTAGGAATCTTGCCAAAAAACGATAGGCGAAAATTGCCCATAAGGCCAAGATTCGTCGATTTTGCGTTGATTTAGCTGGCAAGCATCGAGGATCCCTCTTGAAGATCCTCGACGGATGTCGAGAGTTACAACATTCCTTATTCGGCAGGGAGCTTTTGCAAGCTTCACTACCACTGTGCGTTAAACCTGATTTAACCTTCGACCAGAAGTCCCATGCTGCGGGCTGTGCCTTCAACCATCCGGACCGCTGTGTCCATGTCGCTGGCGTTGAGATCCGCCATTTTCTTGTTGCAGATGTCTTCAATCTGAGCACGCGTCACGGTGCCGACTTTGTCGCGATTGGGGACGCCAGAGCCTTTGGCGATGCCGGCCGCCTGCTTCAGCAAAGCCGCCGCCGGCGGGCTTTTGGTGACGAATTCGAACGAACGATCGTTGAAAACCGTCACGATGACAGGAATCGGCGTGCCGTTGTACTCTTTGGTGCGGTCGTTGAACTGTTGAACGAACTGTCCCAAGTTAATACCGAACTTACCCAGAGAGGTACCGACCGGAGGAGCCGGGGTCGCTTGGCCGCCGGGGATTTGGAACTTTGCTTCGCCTGTTACTTGCTTTGCCATCTGACAATTCTCTTCGATTTACGGGGGTCAGGGTTTTCGTATTGTTTCAAAGTCGCTTGCCGCTGGCACCGTTTATCTGCGAAACGCTTCCACGTTAGGCAACCGGTGGCATCGGCCTTGCGGCTGAGAGTTTAATTCACTTTTTCAGCGTGCCAATGGTCCATATCGACAGGATTAGGACGACCGAAGATGTCAATCATGACTTCAATACGGCCGTTGCGTTCGTCGATGCTGGAAATGTCGCCTTCGTAGTTCTGGAAATAGCCTTCCTTGATGCGAACACGTTCGCCGATCTTGAACGGGATCGCCGTCTTGATCGCTTCTTCTTCGCCCTGCTCCTCGGGACGCGCTGCTTGGAGAATTCTGTCGATCTCCGGTTGAGTCAATGGTGCGGGACGACCTGATGCACCGGCGAAATCGCCAATCCCAGAGGTCTCGCGAACCAAAAACCACGAGTCATCATTAATCGCCATGTTGACGACAACGTAACCCGGATAAAGCTTCCGCTTGGTGATTCGTTGCTTGCCATCCTTCTTGAATTCCCGCACGTCTTCGGTGGGAACCAGAACTTCACCGAAGTAACGTTCCATGCCGGCCTGTTTGACTTGCCTTTGCAGGTTTTCGCAGATGCCTTTTTCGCGGTTGACTTGGACCTTTAGGATGTACCAGTCCATCTCAATTTCTTCTTCGACCTCGGCAACCTCTTCGACGAACTCTTCGATGGGGCTGGCCGAATCATCATCCGCTTCTTCGGTCAGGTCGTAATCGTCATCGACAATATCGTCGGCGCTGAATTCTAGATCGGCCGGATCGACGGGGACTTCTTCAACTTCTTCTTCCGCCTCTTCCTCGACCTCTTCAGCAATCTCTTCTTCCGCTACCGCGTCCGCTTGGGCTACGGCATCCTGCACCTCATCACCCTGAGGCTCGGCAACCTGCGCTTCATCTCCGTCTGCATCGACCAGTGATGATTGCACAGTTTCATCGGCAGCGGCTTCGTTTGATACCGCTTCGTCGGTGACTTCTGCTTGTTGGTTTTCGTCTGACATGTTGATCGCTGAAGTACCTTTCTAGTACCGAATCCCGATGATTTGAAAGAGTAAAGTCCAGAAGGTGTCAAAGATGAAGAGGACCAAAGCCATAAAGAAAATCACAAAGATCACTACCAGCGAAGCACGTTTGAGCTGCTCTCGACTGGGCCAGGTGACCTTGTTCAGTTCCGCTTGCACAGAAATCAAAAAGTCAGCAAATCTCGTGTAGTTCACCACGCGGTAGGCAAACCAGAACCCGATCGCTGCGGTGGCCGCGGCGAGCGTAAATTTGCCGGTGGGGGTCGACGTCCAAGTCGAGTTATATAGTTCATAGGCCACCAAGCACACCAAAATGGCGATCGACAGAAACGTCACCTGCCGGACCATACGGCCTTGATTGGGTTTGTACAAACCAATCTGAAACAGCTCGCTTAAGAAGCTGCTGTTTTCATTTTCTTTTGAAACTGAACTCATTGGAAACCTATCCAGCTGAATGTCTTATCATCCCAAACAGGACGACAGCCGAGAATATTGATTG
>CAKZVF010000325.1 GCA_937921995.1 uncultured Pirellulaceae bacterium | reverse complement strand
ATCCAGAGAAGGGTGGAGATTGCTTTTAACACGATAGTTTTGAGATGATATTAAATTGAGGTTTAGTTTGGACCGTGAATTGAAGCGCGAAATAACTCGCACTGACTTCAATCCTTCATTCGGCCGGGGCTGCTGAGGTCGGGACAGGATCAACACTCGGCGTCACCGACATTGGCTTATCCAAAGCCGTGACGGGCTCTGGTGCAGCCGACCGCCGCGTCTGGGAATAGGTGGCAAAGCGATTGCCCACATCGGGAATCAGTAAAAGCACCAAGATAACACCAATGATGGTTACCGGCACTGTTAGTACGTACTTCCAACTTTTCTCCCACCACAGGTGCATAAAAAACAAAATCACCAACATTGCCTTTGCCGTGGATACCGCCATCATCGCGATCCAACCGGTCCGCGGATTTTCCATCAGATGCGAATTGGCAACCCAAAAAGACATCGCCGTCAGCGCCAACAACATTACAAACACGATCGCGAAAAAAGGTTTGCGATCCTTTCCCGTATAGGTGGATGCGTCGGTACCAGATGTTTGATCGGAATCGTGCATATTCAAAACAAATAGATCAGTGGAAACAAAAAGATCCAAACGATATCAACGAAGTGCCAGTAGAGTCCGACATTTTCAACCAAGCCCGAACGAGCCGCATCCAGTCGCATCGGCGACAAACATGCGAAAATGACTAAGCCCACCAAGACATGAATGCCGTGGAGTCCCGTCAACAAAAAGTAAGTATTGGCCCAAGTGTTCCCGCTGGGGATTACCATCGGTAGCTTGAGGTGGTGTTCTTCGTTAATGCCGCCGCTGTCTGGGATCGGGAAGGTTTTCATGGCCTCCATGCGACCGGCAACAAAATCTCTTTCTACCGTCAGGCGGGTCGTCTCCAGCGTCAAGTTGTCTGCCGTCTTTTTAATTTTCGCCAGCTCCGCCAACGCGTCTTTTTTCTCTTGAGCGTCTTCGATTGCTTGAGCGTCGGATTGCAGCTTCTTCAATTCGGCTTGTGATGCTTGAAGCTGCTTCTGGCGATCATTGACTTGCTTCGTAAGCGCCGAAAACCGCTGCTCTGTTTCCACATTTTCATTCAAAAAATATGTCTCGATGCGATCCGCCTGTTGCTGCGAAAAGGCGCGCGGGTAAATCTGGTACGCTAAAGCCTCGATCGCCAACTTCTGCATGACCGGATCGTCAGTGCGTCCGACTTTTATCTCCGTCCATTTCACAAGGCCCCGCTGAATCAGCTGCAATTGTTCGGCCTTGGTTAGCTTTGAATGCGATTGTTCGAACGCGACGGGTGTGATTCGCTGTTGCCCCACGCCAGTCCGGTCTTCAGTTTCAATATGCAGTTGCTGCCGCCCAACCGCCAAATCCCCCTGAGGCGACGTCAGCGCTTCTTTGCTCAGCTTGCTGGTCTCTGATTTGACGCCGTTTAAAAACGTCAAATCGGCTCGGTCATACATCAGGCTACGCGGGTAGCGCGGATAGATTCCATGATTGAATTTCGAAGCGTATTCGTAAGACTTAATCCCTAAAAACACGCACCCAAAAGCAATCGTCGCCCACAGCCACTTCTTCGCCGCCACGGGCAGATTCTGTTTTGCGTTCTCAAAAGCCATCACAATCGTGACGCTCGAACACAACAACACCAGCGTGTTCACCGCCCCGATCCATTCGGCAACATGAACTTCTTCGGGTGCTGGCCAAGTTCCCGCAGGAGCACCGAACCGCAACACCAGGTAGGTTCCAATCAATCCTGTAAAGAACATGATCTCTGTCGAAAGAAACAACCACAGCGCTAACTTGCCGTTGGAAATCGGCAACGCTTTTTGGTAAGACAGATTTGGTTGAGCAGACGTCGTCATAGATTTACCAATTCAGCGCTCGACGGATCGACAAGGGGTATCGCGTTACCCCGTCGGGTTGGAACGTTTTTTCTGCCGGCCGCCTTAGAACCAGCGCAGGTTGGACACGATTAAGGCCAACATGTACAGCGGAAGATAAAGCAGCGATTTCATCATCAGCGTCCGCGCCGTCGCGTCGTTGGGTTGAGCATTGAATAAGATCGAAGCGTGCAGGTATCGCCAGCCTAACCAAATTGATGCGGCGAACAAAACAAACCCTTGGACGTAAGTCGGACAATCAATCAACGGAATCAGACTGACAATGATCAACAACACCGCCGTCACAACGGCTTTACGACCGGCACGTTTGCCCGTGGGGTCTACAACCGTCAGCATTTTTAGGCCACCGGCTTCGTATTGCTGCCGATACTTCCAAGCGATCGCCATGAAGTGGGGGAACTGCCAAAGAAACAGCACGCCAAAGAATGCCCAAATCACCAGCGGAATCGAAGGAGGCGTCGTCGTGGCCAAGGATCCAATCAGGATGGGCATCGCTCCGGCCACAGCACCGACTTCGGTGTTGAACCAAGTCTTACGTTTCATCGGCGTATAGATTGCGACATAGAGGACCCAATTCGCAAAACCACAAAGGGCGGTCTGCCAATTAACGGTCACTAATAGGATTGCGGTTCCAATTCCAATCGTGGCGGCACCAAAGATCGCCACCTCGGTCGCCGATAGCTTCTGAGCTGGCAGCGGTCGGTTGGCGGTCCTGGGCATCAGAAAATCTGAATAGCGTTCCAGATACATGTTCATCGCATTGCCACTGGCACAGACGAACATCATTCCCAGTGATCCCCAGAACATGACCGACAAACTGGGCATCCCTTCAGCAGCCAGTGCGGCGGCAACGATGAACGTCACCAAAACCATCACCGAAATCCGCATCTTCGTCAGTTCAACATAGGCCTGCACCCGCGAATCGGAATTCGGAGCGGCCATGTCTTGTGAAGTCGCGGAACTTGTTTTTTCTGGAGCGGTGGACATATCAATATATTAGCGAAACGCATCAAAAATGAGCAGTGACTAAATGCCACGTTGGCAAGATTAATCCCCGGTTTGGTCGAATTATCGCGCCGCGCTGTTGGTTTTATAGGGGCCGAAAATCGGGGTCAATTCGGTCGTAGTGGATGAGGCAACGAATCCAACACCGACGTTTAACGGAGGTAACGGACGGGTTACCTCGTTCACTACCGAATTTTATGAACTTTCGGTCTGCGGCCAGAAATCCAATTCTCTCTCTGGGTGACTGTATTCATAAGGCCCGCGCAACACGATCGGCTGAGTTAAAAAGTTGCCGTGCGGCGGAGGACTAGGGGCCGTCCACTCGAGCGTATTGGAACGCCAAGGGTTCTCGTTGGCTCGTTTCCCAAAAAACATGCTGAAAAAGAAATTGCCAACGAAAATCAACTGCGTCACTCCCATGCAAAACGCACAGATGGTCATGAACTGATTCAGCGGCATCAGATCTTTCAAACTGTCGTAGACGTAAGGGTCCGCCAACCGGCGAGGCATCCGCCCCAGAAAATGCATCGGGAAGAACGTTCCGTTAAGAAAAATGAAGGTCAGGAAAAAGTGGATCTTCCCCAGCCCCTCACTCATCGTTCTGCCAAACATCTTGGGGAACCAAAAGTAGATCGCTCCGAACACTCCTAGGATGCTGGACCCGAACAGAACGTAGTGCAGATGAGCCACGATGTAGTACGTGTCGTGAATCACGATGTCCACCGGTGGTGCTGCCATCACGATCCCCGATAAACCGCCGATGATGAACATCGAAACAAAACCAACGCTGAACAACATCGGCGTCGTCAAATGTAGCCGTCCGCCCCACATCGTCCCGATCCAGTTAAAAACTTTGATCCCGCTGGGCAGTGCGATCAACATCGTCGACACCATAAACGATACCGCCAGCATGCGGCTCATCCCGGAGATGAACATGTGATGCCCCCAAACGATGAACCCTAAACTGGCAATCGACAGAATCGAAAACACCATCGGCTTGTACCCGAACAATGGCTTGCGGGAAAAACAGGCCAGCATATCCGACACCATGCCCATCGCGGGTAAGATCATAATGTAGACCGCCGGGTGCGAATAAAACCAGAACAGATGCTGCCACAGTAATACTTGGCCTCCGCCGCTGGCCGCCGACATGTTGTTGGCCGACGCATTCTCGGGAAGAAAAAATCCTGTTTGGAAAATCTGATCCGACAACTGCATCAACAGCGCTGACGTCAGCACAGGCAAGGCGAAGGCCTGCATCAGCGCCGTTACGAACATCGCCCACACCGTCATTGGCATCCGAAACATCGTCATGCCTGGGGCACGCATCTGAATGATGGTCGTCAGGTAGTTGATGGCGCCCATCATCGAAGAGATCCCAACAAACAGCAGCGCCATCACCCACAATGTCTGCGCTGTTTCGGTCGGCGTCGCCGCCTCAAGCACGCTCAAAGGTGGATACGACGTCCAACCGGCGCTGGCTCCATACCCGGGCACAAACAGCATCGCAATGACGCAAGCAAACGCAGGCCACATAAACCAATAGCTGATCATGTTCAACGTCGGGAACGCCATGTCCTCAGCGCCAATCATCAACGGGATTAGGTAATTCCCAAAGGCTCCCGATAAAATTGGGATCACGACAAAAAAGATCATGATCGTCGCGTGCATCGTGAACAGCGTGTTGTAAAACTCAGGCGAAATCTGCCCGCCATTGTCCGCGAACAGCGTGTTGCCCAAAAGCGGCATGTTGCTCCACGGCCACGCTAACTGCCACCGCACCGCCAGCGCCAATAGCCCTCCGATCCCCAACCAAATCAACGACGAAAACAGAAACTGAATTCCAATGACTTTGTGGTCGGTCGAAAAGATATAGGAGGTCAAAAACCTTCGTATCACGTTTTGGCGACCCGTAGATGGGAGCATCGCATCGGTTGAGATTTCAGTCACGTTTGCCTCCGGCGTCTGCAACAGAAATTGATGACGGCTGTTTCGCGGCCGATGCCAACGGCGGCTGATAGGTCGCCTCTAAACCGTCAACATAGGTCTTAAATTCGGCCGGTTCGACGATTTGCAGACGGGCTTTCATTTTATAATGTCCCCAACCGCATAATTCAGTGCAGAGGATATCGACGTCTGCGGTTTGGTTCGAGTTGAACCAAGCGAATTGCCTCATGCCCGGCACCACGTCCTGCTTCAATCGAAGTTCAGGCACAAAGAAACTGTGAATCACGTCGCGGCTTTCCAGCTGCAGCACGACGTCTTGCCCGCGCGGCACCACCAGCAGCCCTTCAACATAAAGATCGTCGGCCGTTTCGACCATGCCATCAGCACCGGCGTAATGAAACTCCCAGCCGAACTGTTTGGCCTTCACCAGCACCAGCGGCGGCGTCGGTTGCTCGATACCGCTGACCATCGTCGTCGGCCGGACCATTTTGTTTTCGGACCAAGCGTTCATTTGGTAGAACGCAAGGAACACAAGGATGATTCCTGGGATCAACGTCCAAACAAACTCAAGCGCCGTGTTATGCGAAAAGTACTGCGCTTTGCCGTCGGGGTTGCGTCGATGGTCAAATCGCCAGAGCACATACCCAATCGCAGCCCCGGTCCCCAATAGGATCACGACGGCCAACACATGAATACCATTAAACAGGCCGTCGATCGTCTCGCCAGCGGTGCTTAGCGAAGGCGGCATTTGGCACGCGGCAAACGGCCACACGCCATTGAGCGCCATCAGGAAAGTGACCGTGGCGAAAACGGGAACGCAGTAAAAGATAAGGCTCCACAATCGTGACACGTCTCAATCCCGTCAAAAGTAAAAATTAGTGTCTTCGTAGGTCGTCGTTGTGTTCTGTTCAGCGATGGTTTTCCAAGCGATCGACTATCGCGCGATCGCTTTTTCATAAATCTGCCTGTCAGGCAGATCATTCACATCGCCGTAGGGCAGAAATTTCACGTAAGCCACCAACGCCCAAACCTCGTCCGAGGTCAGCGCCGGTGTTGCCGGCATCGGCGTGCCTTCGATTCCATTGGTAATTCGCAAAAAGATCTCTTCCGGCTGCCCGCCGCCACGATATCTTCCCTCGGTCAGGTTCCGCGGCTTGATTGGCCTTGGCGGCAACGCACCCGCTTCGGTGAATTGTTGATAGGTCTTGGGATTAAACGGATTCACTCCGGGCGTTTTGATCCAATCGTTGGTCCAATCGTCAAAACTTTCAACCTGTCCATTACCTACGCCGGTGTCGCCGTGACACTGAGCACAGTTGCCGCGCGTGTAAAATAACTGCCGCCCTGTTGCCACAAAATCATGATGCCCTTGGTGGTCGGGTTCAAAAGCAGCCGGCGCGTCGGGAACCTCGGTTTCGTTATCGTCGGCATCCACCCAGCGCTCAATCGCATCTTCCATTAATCGTTCGCCAACAACAGCCCACATCGAATCAAGATGCTGCTCTTGGATTTCTTCCAGCTCTTCTTCTTGTTCGTCAGTGGGATCCTCAATCGCTTCAAGCTGGTGGTACTTCTTCGCCAACTCCAGATCAATTAATGGTTCACCATCCTCCAAGTTGCTCAGTTCCGCCATCAAGTACCGTTCATACTGGCCGCGGATTGTCAGAAACTTCACATAG
>CAKZVF010000324.1 GCA_937921995.1 uncultured Pirellulaceae bacterium | reverse complement strand
GTCAATTCGGCATGAAGGTTTAGCGAAATATTGTCTTTTCGTGAGGCTCGATATTTCTTAACACTGGTGCCCGCTTTATAGTAGTGAAATGCGAAAACACGTAAATCTATTTCTAAACGGGACCCATCTCCAGATCGACGGTGATGAAGCGTTTCTGACTTTGTCGGAGTTCTTGCGAATCCGGCGTGGTTTAACAGGTACAAAAATCGTTTGCTCTGAGGGCGACTGCGGATCTTGCACGGTGCTGTGCGGACAAGCCGATGAATCGGGGAAAGCGTTTGAATACGTTTCGATTGACTCGTGTATTCGATTCGTGTTTCAGTTGGACGGTTGCCATATCGTGACCGTCGAAGGGTTGTCTGGATCGCAAGCGGCGGGTGTGAAACCTGCACAGGATTTAACGCCTGTGCAGCAAGCGATGGTCGATTGCCACGGCTCCCAATGTGGTTTTTGTACGCCCGGTTTTGTGATGTCGATGACAGGGATTCTGGAATCGACGGACGATCCGAACGAAGATCAATGGCGTTCTGGTTTGACGGGGAACTTGTGCCGGTGCACCGGTTATACGTCGATCATCGCCGCGGCGCAGCAAGCCAACCAAACCACACCCAAGCGGATGAACGAAACTTATCCTCCCGAGAAAATGTTGGGGGCAGCGCAAGCTGGAGAAACGGAAACGATTGAAATTACCGATGGTGATCAGATCGTCTTCTGCCCCACCACGATCAAAGAGGCGACCGACTTTTTAGCCAAACACCCTGACGCGACCATTGTGGCCGGTGCGACCGATATGGGCGTCCGGTTCAATAAAGGTCATTTGAAAACGAAGACTTGGTTGGACCTGAATCGAATCGATGAGTTGGCGTCGTTCAAAATCAGCGGCGATGCGATCGAGGCGGGAGCTCGCGCGACGTGGGCCGACTTCGAAGACGCCACCGAGTCCGTTGTGCCGGAGTTTTTCAACATCGTTTCGGTTTTTGGTTCGCCTCAGATTCGCCACGTGGGAACGATCGGCGGAAATCTCATTAATGCGTCGCCGATCGCCGATTCGATTCCGTTTTTGGCCGTTTGCGAAACGGAACTGACACTGACCGGCAACGCGGGATCGCGCACGGTCAACATCAATGACTTCTACACCGACTACAAAAAGTTTGACTTGCGGCCGGGAGAACTGCTGACGCACTTGCGCGTTCCACTGCCGGATCCCGCGGCGATGCTGCGGTTGTATAAGGTGTCGCGTCGCCACGACATGGACATCTCAACTTTCACCGCCGCGATTTTGATCGCTACTGAGGGTCACAAAATAAAAACCGCAAGTATCGCTTACGGTGCCGTCGGTCCTGTGGTATTGCGATTGCCTAAGACCGAAACGTTCTTGGTCGGACGGCCTTTCGATGAAGCGACGATGGTTGCTGCAGGTGACGTTGCCGTTGGTGAGATAACTCCGCTGTCGGATGTGCGCGGCGGAAAGGACTTTCGGTTGCAGTTGGCGAAGAACGTGCTGCTGAAGTTTTTGGCTCAGGCCAGCCCAGAATCGACCGGCGAGGTGATGGCGTGAACGAATTCAATTACAAGAAAACTGATGTCTCCAATTCCAGCGCCGCGGATATTGTTGGGCAGACGATCCCTCACGATTCGGCGGTTGGGCACGTTTGCGGCTCCGCCGATTACATCGACGATTTGCCGCGATTGCAAAACGAGCTTTATGTGGGTTTTGCCGGCAGTCCTGTGGCCAATGGCGTGATCAAAAACGTCGATTGCGAAGTGGCCAAAAAAATCGACGGCGTCGTCGCGGTGTTTACTCATGTTGATGTCGGAGCTCACAACATATTTGGTCCTCTGTTTCAGGACGAAGCGTTTCTGGCAGAGGATCGGGCGGTTTACTACGGCCAACCCGTCGTCTTGATCGCGGCGGAGACGCAGCAGGCCGTCGATGAAGCGGTGGCGGCGGTGAAGATTGAAGTCGCTGAAGAGAACCCCGTACTGTCGGTCGAAGATGCGATCGCGGGAGAACATTTCATTGGTCCACAGCGCTGTATCGCGCGGGGTGACGCCGAATCAGCGCTGCAATCAGCAACGCATACGCTGTCGGGTGAATTTCACATCGGCGGGCAGGAACAGTTCTACCTTGAGTCACAGGCCGCCGTGGCGTTCCCCGGCGAAGAAGGTCAGATCGTCGTCCATTCGTCGACGCAGAACACGACCGAAGTCCAAGCGATGGTCGCGGAGATGCTGGGTGTTTCGATGCATCAAGTTGTCTGCATCTGCAAACGCATGGGCGGGGCGTTTGGCGGAAAAGAAACGCAAGCGGTGATTCCGGCGTTGATGGTGTCGCTGGTGGCGGCGCGTACTGGCCGGGCAGCGCGGATCGTCTACGACAAAGACACGGACATGATCGTTACCGGCAAACGTCACGCTTATCTTTGTCGCTGGGAGGTGGGCTTTGAAGCCGACGGGCAGATCAACGGACTTAAATGTGCTTTCTTCTCCGATGGCGGCGCGGCGGCGGACCTGTCGACGTCGGTGATGGAACGGACGTTGCTGCATGCTGACAACGCGTACTTTTTT
>CAKZVF010000323.1 GCA_937921995.1 uncultured Pirellulaceae bacterium | reverse complement strand
CTAATTCCCCGCAAAAGGATTTTTAACAAAATCCACTACGATTGTTTTTATGCCATCATCACTGCCTTACATTGAAGCGTTATCTGAACTGGCGCAAACCGGTGCGCCGTTTGTCGCTGTTACGATGGTCGAAGCGACTGGTAGTACGCCGCAGGACGCCGGGGCGCGGATGTTGGTGGACGCAGACGGATTGGTTCACGGGACAGTCGGTGGAGGTAAAGTCGAATTTCGGGCCATCGAGTTCGCGCAGGCGATGTTGGCCGACGATCAGCAGAACCGGACGGTCGTGGATTGGAACCTGCAGCGCGATATTGGGATGACCTGCGGCGGTTTGGTGAAGCTGTATTTTGAAGTCTACAATCGAGACGATTGGAAGATCGTCATCTTCGGTGCCGGGCATGTCGCCCAAGCGCTGGTGAAAGTGCTGGTGATGCTCGACTGCCGCGTGACGTGTATCGACACGCGCGAAGAGTGGTTGGCGAAGATGGACGATCATCACCAACTGACGAAAATCTGCTCAGATGATCTTACCGTCCAGGCCGCGACGATCACCGACGACGACTACGTGCTGTGCATGACGATGGGGCACTCGACCGATCGACCGGTGTTGTCGACGATGTTTCTTGCGGGCATCACGCCGGCTTACTTGGGTGTGATCGGCAGTAAATCAAAACGCGGGGCGCTGGTCCGTGAGCTAAAGTCCGATGGCATCCCGGCGGAGAAGGCGGAGAGTTTCATTTGCCCCATGGGCTTGCCGATAGGGACCAATCAAACCGGTGAGATTGCGATCAGCATCGCGGCGCAGCTGCTGCAGACCCGAGATAAACGCACAGCAAAATAATTGCAGGCTGTATTTCCGTTGTCGATCGGGGATTTCAGGCCGAAATTTTCGGGCATCGAAAATAGGGGCGGGTTTTTGTTGAGCGTGAATTATGCTGTTCGTCTGGTGATACGGTCGTTCTGTTTTCTTTGAGATATTTTCATGCAACGCTCTGAGTGTTTTCGATCTTGCTTAATGATGTTTGTCGCGGCGGTATTGCTGGTTGCCTCAAACGCGTTTGTTGAAGTTGCCCAGGCACGGCCTTGGGAGGACGGTGCTGGAAAAACCAAACAAAGCGAAGACAAGAAGAATAAAGAGAAAGACAAAGCCCCACAAACGCCGCCTTTGTCGGTGACCCAGCACGAAGCGACCATTGACGGAAAAACAATCGCCTACACCGCGACCGCAGGCAAGCTGTTGATGAAGAACGATGCGGGCGATGAGAAGGCGAGCATTTTCTTTGTCGCTTATACTAAGGATTCGGCCGATGCGAATCAGCGACCGGTTACGTTTTGCTTCAACGGTGGTCCGGGGTCTTCGTCGGTTTGGTTGCATTTGGGGATGCTTGGTCCGCAGCGCGTAAAAATGAGCGACGATCCCAAACCGCTCAGGCCGCCCCATCAGTTGATCAAAAACCCGTATTCGTTGCTCGACACGACCGATCTTGTTTTCATCGACCCGGTCAGCACCGGATTCAGCCGTCCGGCAGAAGGAGAAAAGAAGCAGCAGTTTCACGGCTATGACGAAGACCTGCGCAGCGTGGGGCAGTTCATTCATGACTACACGACGAAGTACGGACGGTGGGGATCGCCCAAGTTTCTGCTGGGAGAAAGTTATGGCGGTTTGCGGGCGGCGGGGTTGAGTGGCGAGCTGCAAAGACGTTATCGGATGTATTTGAATGGGGTCGTGTTAGTGTCGGCCGTCGTCGATTTTCAAACGCTGCGTACCGGGCAAGGGAACGATCTGGCTTACTCGTTGTTTTTACCCAGCTACGCAGCAACGGCGTGGTATCACAAAGCCCTTTCCGACGAACTGCAGGGACTTTCGGTCAACGAAGTTTTCGCCAAAGCTCAAACGTTTGCGCGCGGGCCTTACACGCAAGCTTTGCTGCTGGGAGACGCATTGCCTCAAGAGCAACGATCGGCGGTGGTGTCGGAGATGTCGAAGTTGACTGGTTTGTCTGCCGAATATTTAGAGCGTGCCAATTTGCGAGTCAGCATGGGGCAGTTTGGGAAAGAGCTGTTGCGTTCAAGGAAACGTGTTGTTGGCCGTTTTGATAGTCGCTACTCCGGAACTGACGCCGATCACATCGGCAGTTCGGCCGAACATGATCCCAGCGCGTCTGTATTTTTCGGGCCTTTCACATCGGCAATGAACCAATATTTGCGAGATGTATTGGAGGTCAAGGAAGAGCGCGTCTACGAAATACTGACCCGAAACGTTCAACCATGGGATTACAGTGAATTCACGAACCGATACGTCAGCGCATCGAATACTTTGCGAACCTCCATGCGGGACAATCCTTATCTAAAAGTGTTTGCGGCGTGTGGTTACTACGATTTAGCAACGCCCGGTTTCGCGCTCGAGCACACGCGCGACCATCTGAATTTGCCGCCCGAGCTACGTCAGAATTTTACGACGGAATACTATGAGGGCGGCCACATGATGTACGTTCATGAACCGTCATTGAAGAAGATGAGAACCGACCTGTTAAAGTTCTACAAATCAGCACTGGATGCAACGATCGAGCGCGCCGAGTAGACGCCTTGCGTGGTTGAGGCATGTTTCGGTGGCTTGAGGGTTTGGCGTGAGTAACGATTTTTCTGCCGGGTCCTGGGAAGCGAAGCTGAAATTCTGACGATCTATTTGATTGAGCGTCTTCCAAATCGCTCCGACACAAAGAACTCGTCTTTATTTCGACTCGGCATTACCAACGCGGAACTATTCACGCTGCAGTTCTCTCTGACCTTGACTGCTCGCAGTTTACTGGAGGGTCTGATGCCTCATCGTTTTTGCGAGTTCCGGTGCCAACAAGCAACAATCTATTGGACCCGTCCTTGTTTTCTCTATCGTCCGTGTTTTCTCTCTTCCAAACGACTTCCAAATCACCATTTACAATTCAATCCGAGTGGACATTCAATTTGATTGATATCATTTGATCATATTGCGCGACAAATTCGGTCGCCTTTGCGACATCGTCGTTACCAACAGGCAATCTACCACCCGGAAAAGGTTTGTCTTTGAATTCCTTACGCAAGATAATATTTGCGGTAGCGGTGCCGGTTGTAGGCAAAATCTCGTAGTGGCACGGATTCCCGGGATGCTCACTTCCTTCTTTCTTTTTGACGGGCTTGTAGACTGCCACGAACTTGTGCTGCTCGCTGAATTCATTGAGCAACGCTAAATTGATTGTTGCAACATGACTGTAGTCAGAGCTGCCTTCCTGAAGTTGAATCGAACACTTCTCACTTACGCTACAAACAACTTCGTTGACAGAAAGATCACCTGGCTCATTGCTCACATCTTTCCAGAATCTCCCGCTGAGTTTTCGGCCATATTTGGGATCTTCATTGCCGTCTGATTCGTACTTTTTAGCTACATGCCGAGGCTTGAGGTTGCGGAATAAATGCCCTTCACTCAGATGAGTGCCGTAATCGTGAATTGGAACTTTTGCGTTCGCATGACAAGCTAAAACACTATCCGCTGATTGATTCACCGAGAGACTCTAGCAACGATATGGGATTGTAAAAAATGACGACGCGTCCGCCGCGGCGAAAGCGTGTTGAGCGGTACTCGTAAACCTTCACCAACGGCCAAGAGCTTCCGCTATCTGAAATTGTCCATTGGACGTGCGTTTCTCCAAAAATCCAGTCAAATGTGACTCTTCCTCGCTCATCTAATTCGATTGTTGGTTCATCGATTTTAGGAAGTTTCTTTCTTAGTAACGCCAAAAGTAGCTGGGCGTCTCTGATTGCAAATGGGTCAAGAAATTCACCGTCGTGAACCAAATCAATATGGGCTGGCTCCATGTCGGTATCAGCGCTTATGGACTGGTCAGACACCATGTGCAGCTTAGTCTTTGCGAGAACCTTCTCGCTTAGTTGTTCAAGTTCATTTGCTGTGAAATTTAGCCTGTCAAGCAGTTGCGACGTGTTGGCTGACTGAATTTCGCGGCAAACTAAGCGATCCAAATCGGAAATTGCATTAAGGCACTTTCCTTGAAAGCTCTCAGTGAAAGGATTTTGGATAACGTCAGCTAGGGCGTTTGCGAATCCGGAAGAACCTTGGCGAAAGTCGCTATCGGCATTTCGCAAACCTTCGCAATTCGAATCAGCTTCGAAGCGCTTCGAAACATCTGGCGAAAGATCGCAATTATCGCGGATCGCGGGAATCAACCCGTGGGAGTCATTTTGTTCTTGCAAAAGAAAATTCATTTGCGTTCGTATCCCCATTTCTTCTTCGAATCTTCGGTCAGAACCGTTTCAAATAATTGCTTAATCCTGCTGTGTTGAACGTCAAGGTGATCGATCAGCTGGTCGGAGTTTATTTCCAATGATTGCTTAAACGGACGAGAAAACTCAGATAAGTCAAACCCTAATGAACATGCTGTCGACTCACCTTTCTCGCCAGAACTATTTGGAAGTAGCGCCTCTAAAAAATCCACACCATCCATTTTTACCGGGTGACTTTTCACCATTTTTGACTTGATTGTAATTCTACCGTCCGGATCTTTCGTGTCCGCCCAGCCATGGTGGTCCGAATGTACGTGTGAATACCCCAAATCCCACATGCCACCCTGATAAACGTCTGAAATCAACGGAGTCGGAAATTGGTCAACGAAAAGGCTGTTAATGTAGCGGAGTGACACCGCTGTAGTCCTCAAAAAACTTAGCTCTACCGCAAGCGAATCAAGCACTTTAAAAAATGTGCCTTTGAAATGATCGAAATCGTCATACGCAGACGTTACTAGACTCAGACTTCCTTCACGAATTGAAACAAAACTGTTTTTCGCATCATTGACGAAATTCCAAATCTGGACTTGCTTTGCAAAGGTTCCTTGAGGTGACACACTAAATTGCTTCTCCGACTTTGTTTTGTCTGTAGGGAATCCGAGTTCAATCATTTTTAGCGCGACCGCAGGAATCTTCGCAGGTAGCGCGGCATGTGTGGTTGTGGAAACTTGAATAACGACGAAGTCCAGAGGCGAGTTTTCGAGATAAAAGGTCACGGAATCTAAGTTCTTGAGTGAGGTGGAGACAACTCTTTATACGTCATGCAATTCGATTTGGGTCGTATCGAAATTATGTGACTTCAGATTGTCCCGAAATTTCCCCCAGAACACAATGCTAAGTTGAATTCTGTACGTCATTATCTACCGAATTCTTCCGTGTTGCCCGCGTCGAAATCTATATAAAGTCAGTGGCTGAACATCCTCACACGTTTGATGCGGATTTGATTTGACAAAATGCTTCGGTCCGACAAATCGATGGAAGGACGGCCTGTGCTTTAATCTATGTCGGCTTCTTCGTCCGATGTTGGTTACATTTACGTGCGGGGCTGGCACTCAGTGATGATCGCAGTTCGAAAGGCTTCCAAAATCATAAAAAGGGTACTGCCGATTGATGAGGCCTTACTTCTTTCCCATTCGATTGATTCTTTCCTGCAGCCACATTTTGGCTACGCCCTTCCCGGCCGTTTTGAGCTGGTCCCAAACGTTTTCGCTCCAGCCTTCATCAATGGCTTTCTCAAATGCTTGGAGGATGGCAACGGATTTTCCTTCGTCCAGTTGAGATAGCAGAATTGGCATCAACTGTTCGGTAACGCCCCATCGACGGTTAGGATCTTCGGCGGTGCAGACGGCCACCGCACCGACGATCGAGCTGCCGAAGACCTCTTTGGTGTAATCGATGGCTTGGGCAATGTTCTCTGCCTTGGGTGATTTTGGATTCTCCAAATCGTATGGCGGCGACCACTGGCGCGCTGGTGACAGCAAATCAATGTGGGTCAGCACAGCGATAATCGGCGGCGGTTTTAGGTTGGGTGATTTTGCCAATCGGTCTGAGATCTTTTTTAGCGTCTCGACGTCGGCCGCTCGCGCCGGGCTATGAGCATCGACCGCCAGCAGAATCATGTCGGATTCCGATAATGTGGTTTCAATCTCAGCAAGTTGCTCCGAGCTGGCGCCGGATTCTCCGTATCCGGGACTGTCTAGCAGCACAATGTTCATTTTGCGTTGTGAATCGGGCTGCTCGATCGGCAACGAGTACCGCTTGATCAGTTTTGTCTGCGGAAGAATATCAACGGCCGCTTCGGCATCTGAGACGATGCAATTGACCAAGCTGGATTTGCCGGCGGAGACTTGGCCGATTAAGCCAATGGTTACCGTGTTACTTTTAGCGTCTCGAATTTTCTGGATCGAGCGCTGAGAGGCTTCGAAGGAAGATCGGTATTCGTCAGCACCGCCGCGCAAACGTCCGCTGTTCATTTCGATTAGATAGAAACCGACTTGGCGGATGAATCGAAGATAGATCGTTGCCAAAAGTTCGGATTGAATGCCGCTGCTGACTTTGTCGATCGTGCCGCGCGACACGCCATATCGGGCGATGTTCAGTGGGTTGATAAGAATCGAACCGGCCCAGACGGAGTTACGAATCCGATTGGCCCACTTGGGTGTTTCTCCAAAGGATCGCCATTGTTTTACCGTCAGCAAACGGCTGCCCGGCAGCGAATTCAAAACGATTTGTTCCAAATCATCGGCCACCAGTCGCACCGCTGCCGCCAGTTCGGGAACGGTCAAGGATGAAAACGGATCGGCGGCGTCGGGATGATAGTAGGTGGCCAGTTCGTTGGAGAGTTCTTGGAACTGGTCGATGTAGAATTGAGCGGTGGTCAATTCAGCCGGCGTCATCGAATCGACTCGTTCTTGATATCGGAGAACGATTTCGGCCGCTTCTTGATCGCGTGGCGTCCAATGTTTGGCCGAAGGTGCTGCGGCATCAGGTTTGGTTGCTGCCGGCCAAAGCTTCACTAAAAGAAACGACAGTGCCCAACCCAAGGGCAAAATCCACCACAGCCAGAGCAGCAGGTTCGTTTTCCACAGCGCGTAGGCACCGAAAACGATGTACAGGGTGACCGGGACCGCGGTCAGCGCGATCAGCACCCACAAACGCAGGTCGACTAACTTGATTCGTTTTCTTTGGACCGTTTCCAAAGTGACTCTCCGCGTTTGAGTTGTTGGGCGTAAACTTCTTTGAGTTCTTCGGCAGTTGGAACGTGTCCTTGGCTGATTTTCATAAAATACCAGTTCCAGGCCCAACCCGAAGCATAGGTGATCGCGAAAGTCGCCGCCGAATTGACCGCGCTGCCGACCCACGGGATGAATTTTAGCGTCCCGCGGATCCCCATGCGGACGGCGATACGACTTCCAAGTAACGCGGACACTCGGGAGATGGTTTGGGCATCCAGTTTTTGTCCGTTTATCTCGGCCAGTTTATATGCCAATCGCGATTGGATGCCCAACACCAGCGGAATGTCGACCCAAGGCACCGGGACCACTGCCGCTGACGCCGCCAGTAGGCAGTGGGCCATGATCACCGGCGCGACTCGCGCGGTTTGAGCTTCCGTCAGCAACTGGTTGAGATCTTCTATCTGTAAGATCGCTTGTCGATAGGCCTCGGGCAGCAGATCAATGATCGCCGATTTGAGTCTATCGCCACCGAAGTCGGCTTCATCAAATCCTTCTTCGGGTTTGGTTAAGTCGATAGCTGTCCAGTAATCGAACAGGCCTTCGAACTTTTTGAACTTCTCGTTCAACAATCTCGTAAAGTTGGGCGTCGTAACTTCTGAGAGTTTTTGTTCCAGCGGCGGACTGAGTGACGGTCGACGGAAATCTTCGTGGGTCAGTACGTCAAACGGATCGGGCGTCGGATGTTGAAGTTCGTTTTGATCGTGTACGTAAGCATCGTGCAGACAAGTAATGGCTAAGAGAATCGGTCGATTGGGATTTGCTTTGCGAACTTTCGCCAGCGGCGATGTTAGAACGTCGGTGGCCTGATCGGTCAGACGGACGGTCACAATGAGGAGATGGGTGCCGTCTTGGAACGCTTCCAGATCGGCGCGGGGGTCGTAGCCGGCTTCTCCCAGTCCGCGCGTGTCCAGGAACTGTACCAGCGGAACGTCATCGTCAGGAAAATCGTACTGCCGGGAAAATTTGGTTTGGGGTTTGAAGCCGTTGCCGATCTCCGCGGCTGTAGCGCCAGTCAAATGGCGGATGATGGATGTTTTCCCGCTGCCCGTTTTTCCCAGCATCCAAATCCGCGGAATGGGTGCGTCTCTGACCAATGCCGCCCGCTTTTGTTCGAATTCTGCTTGATTCATAAAACTAGATTGTGGAGACCAATAGCTATCAGATTTCGAACATCGAACATCGCCAGATACTGGCGAATGCGAAACACGGTTTGAATTTGTGAACACCGCTCAGATTCTACACTCACCACTACGGACGCATCTGATTGTGTTTGATGGATCTAAAATAGGTGGTTGCTAAAAAGGCTCGATCTACTGCCACGCAAACTCACTGGTTGTTACCTATCTTGCCGAGGCGGAGCGGTTCCCCGAGCTGGTACCATCCCCCTTTTAAGCACAACAATCACCTTTTTAGGCAGGATTTCCTCGAACAAAGGTTAGGGAGTGCCTAATCCGAATGCCGAATTCATGGATGGGATCGGTAAGTTTGATTGTACCGATTTTAACCTAAGTGCTGGATCTTTTGATCGTAGCGCTTTTATCTGCCTGATTCCAAACCAATTTTCCTACCTATCAGCTTTCTGAATTCGCTGGAACTTTTCACATGAAAAACGTATCTACTAAATCATTGATAAAATACGCGTCTGCTTGTTTTGCGGTTACGGCTGCCAGCATTAGCACGCTGACGTTGTCTGAAACGTTCGCGCAGGATAATCCATTGAGCGGAGAAACCTATTCTTCGCAGAGTACGGACTATAGATCTTTCGATGTCTCTTCGGTTTACGACTCGATGGCGTCGAATATAGGCGGGGAATTAGCCGATCTTGGAACTGCAGAAGCTTGGTGGGATCGTCACGTAACCAATCAGCAACGCAGGACGGCTCAGCCGCTGCCAACAGACATGCACTCTTTAGTGTATTTGGCGCTGAAGTATTCCAACGAGATTCGCATCGCCGCGGAGGATCCAGTTATTCGCCAGACGGCGATTGTCGAAGCCGATTCCAATTTTGATTGGGTCCGCTATCTCAACACCTCGCTCAATGACATCAACGAGCCCATCAGTAATGCTTTGGTGACGGGCGACAATAGCCGATTCTTCAATGAGGAAACCGTGCAGGCTGTTGGTGGAGTTCGACGCAACACACGCACCGGTGGAACATTTGACGTGTCGCAACGTTTTGGTTTTCAGGACAACAATTCGACGTTTTTTGATCCCGGCAACCAAGCGACCGGTCAACTGACGGTATCCTATTCTCAGCCGTTGTTGCGTGGTCGTGGCCGCGCCTACAACAACAGTTTAGTCGTGCTGTCTCAGTTAGACGCAGGCGTTGCTGAAGATGAGTTTCTGGCGACACTACAGGATCATCTGCTGGAGATCACACGTTCCTATTGGGCGCTGTACCAAGAACGGGCGGCCCTCGCCCAGCAAACATCGTTGTACCTGAAAACTCAAGACATCGTACGCCTGCTCAAGGCCCGCCAAGCCGTCGATGCTCAGCGCACTCAGTTCGTCACGGCTTCTTCAGCGCTTGAGTCGCGTCGATCGGATTTGATTCGTGCTCGTACTGCCGTGCTCAATGCGGAAACACGTTTGCGTGGCCTGATCAATGCACCCGAATTGAATGTTGCCGAACACGCAGAGTTGGTGCCGATAGAAATGCCTTCGACGGAGTTTCTGCCCACCGATTTGAGATCAGAGCTCCAACTGGCGATCCAGCATCGTCCAGAGGTTCACGCTGCTTTGAAAGAAATTCAAGCTTCAGCGGTTCGGTTCGGCGTGGCACGAAATGAATTGTTGCCTGCATTGAATTTTGTTACCGAAGGTTATCTCAGCGGTCTTCGTGGCAATTCGAATTTCAGTGGAGCATTTGGAGATCAGTTCACCACCGGAGCCCCAAGTTATTCCGTTGGATTGCAGTACGAGATGCCCATCGGCAACCGATTGGCGCGGTCTCGCATGACACGGCGTCGGGTTGAAATGCGACAGCTGCAAAGGCAGTACGCGTTGGCCCTGACCGCGATCGAGACCGAAGTTGACATTGCGGTTCGTGAACTCAACACGGCCTATCAAGAGATCCAAGCCAAGAACCGTGCCTTGAAAGCGGCGGAAGCCGAAACCAAAACCATCGAGGCGCGTTGGGCTAGGATGGCCGACGGTTCGGGCCAATCAAGTTTGAACTTGGAGTCGCTGCTGAGGGCTCAAGAGCGTGTGACAGAGGCCGAACGTGATTACACCGAATCACTGCTGCTTTATAACTTGGGTTTGATCAATCTCAAAAAGGCGACTGGCACGCTGCTGCAAACCGAAAACGTTTCGATTGGAAAAACTTTCTCGCCGCAGGATGGGCCAAGTCTGCAATTGGACAAAGGTCCAAGCATGCGAAACCAGAACGTGGGTAACGGCGGTCAAGAATTCGTTGGTCAAACGGTAGAGTATTCACCCAGCAACGGGTTTAGTTCGCCGGTTCTCAATAATGGTTCGATGCCACAGAGTGTCCTGCCGAATTCCAACCCGGCCGTTCCCAGCGGACAGCCTGCGTTCACTCCCCAGCCTGTCGAAGGCTTTGGTTACCCAAGCACGTCTGAGAGCTCCTTCTCACCGGGGTCGATCGGACGCTTCAACCCAAGCAACTTCGGTGGCGGTGGATCAAACTTCGACCCAAGCAACTTTGGCGTTGGCGGACAAAATTCAAGGTAGGTCTCAGTTGAGTTTGCAGTACTGGCATCGCTGGATTTCCTAAAAGTTCAATTTCTCTAACTCTTTAAGAAAGACTTGGCGACCTCCAGTATCTGTACTGTCAACCTAGCCATGCCAATTGGAGTGACGCGGACCTTATCGCCGCGGCGCTCCAATCCTCAGGGCTTGGAATCGACGGTTTGCTTTTCTCTTCAATCAGGTTGCGAATTTGAATTCTCCCTCCACAACGCGAAACAAGAAATCCCAACGCCGTAGCGGCCAGTTCTTAAGTTGGCTCAATCGCCGCCAGGCGTATGATCCTCGGCAGCTACAAATGCTGCGGAGAGCCGAGAAGAAAGCGGGTTCTCTATCAGAGCAACAACTGGCCGACGAAGCGGCCGCTTGGCGTGAGAAATCTGAAAATGAACGAGACAGTGTCACCGCGCGGATTGAGTATGGCGGGTTGATCGCGTCTGCGGTCAGCCGAGTGTTCGGTTTTAACTTGCACGATGTGCAGGTTCAGGCGATGCTCTCGGGCAGTCAAGGCGCGATCGTTGAGATGCAGACCGGAGAAGGGAAAACGGTCGTCACTGGTGCAACGGCTGCATTGATGTCATTGGTGTCACCCACAGTTCATGTCGCGACGACCAATGCTTATTTGGCGGGCCGCGATTTGGAAGATCTGGCACCGGTCTTCGAAAAATTGGGCATTGATTGCGGAATCTTACCTGACGGAAACGATATCGCCGCCACGCAGGCGGCTTACCAGAAAACAATCACATACGGGCCGGGATACCAGTTTGGTTTTGACTACTTACGTGATCAGGTTTTCCTGCGCGAAAACCGTCAGAGCCGATTGGGAGTTCAGACGCTCAACGCGATCACCGGAAACGACATCACAAAATCGCTACGTCAGTTACCCGAACATCACACGGCCATCATTGACGAAGCCGACAGCGTCATGATCGACGAAGCGGTCACACCGCTGGTGATCAGCGGCGCGGCGCGGGTGGATGCCGACCCGCTGGCATTCAATTTAGCCAAACGGATCGCGGCGGAGCTTCGGCTGGATGAAGATTTTACGATCGAATTGCCCGATAAAAAGATCGAAGTCAATGACGAAGCCAACGTTTTGTGCCACGAAAAAATCGAGGGTGTGAAGAGCATCAATTTGGAACGTCCGTGGCGCATTTACATCCGCAACGCCCTCCGTGCGATGCACGTTTTGACACGAGACGTAGATTACGTGGTGCGTGAGGGCGAGGTCCAGATCGTCGATCAAAACACGGGTCGGATTTTCGCCGATCGGACGTGGCAAGATGGTTTGCATCAAGCCGTCGAGGCGAAGGAAGGGCTGACGATCAAGTCCGCGCCTCCCAGCGTCGCGCAGATCTCGCGCCAAAGATATTTGTTGATGTACGACCAGTTATCAGGTCTGACCGGCACCGCGGCTTCGGTCGTCGATGAATTTAAGAACATTTATCGTATGAAGTCAGTCACGATCCCAACGAATCTTCCCAGCCGTCGCAATAATCTAGCGCCGCGTTTCTTCGCCGACGTCGAAGCGAAACTCGATGCGATCGCGGTCGAAGTCCAGCAACGGCACAAGACGGGCCAACCGATTCTCATCGGAACCCGCACCATCCAAGAAAGTATCCAGGTCGCGGATAAGCTGACGTCCGTTGGTATCAGCGCTGTGGTGCTCAACGGTATCCAAGACGAAGAAGAAGCCGACATCATTAAAGTCGCCGGTTACAGCGGAGGGATCACCATCGCGACCAACATGGCTGGCCGCGGCACTGATATTAAGCCCGATGCCCAGGCTCTGGCTGCTGGTGGATTGCATGTGATTGGTTTCAGCCCGAACATGTCGGCGCGTATTGATCGACAGTTGATCGGCCGCGCCGCGCGTCAGGGGCAACCGGGGTCGTCGCAGTTCTTTATCTCGGCGACCGATGAGATCATCGAAAACTACGCGCCTTCACTGGGCAAGAAAATTTCTGGGCGTTGTCAGTCCGGCGGAGAGGCACGCGTCAACTTCGCCAAAGACATTGCAGCGCTACAAAAGACGATTGAATCTAAACAATATACCGGTCGGCAAGCGATGATGCGTCGTGATGTTTGGATGGATATGGTCCGAGAGTCGATCGAACGAGAATAAAATGATCATGAATAAGACAATCAAGTTGCTATGGTGTGCCGCAGTTTTAGCCGCGATCCATTTGATCGGTGCTTCTGTGTGTGCGGCTCAAACGTTGCATCGCGGCGTCGTGACACGAAGCTTCACCGAACCCATCGAAAAGAGTGTGGTTGCCAGTACGGAGAATGGCGTTGTCCAGCGCGCACGGGTGCGCGAAGGCGATCAGGTGAGCGCTGGTGATCCGCTGGCCGAATTGAATCATGGCGTGCTATTGCAGACCAAACGCCAAGCCGTTGCACGAGCGAAATCGACCGCCAAGCGCGACGCGGCAAAATCTCGATTTCAATTGGTCATGGCTCAGAAGCAAACCTTGGAAGGGCTGATCGCTGAAGGGCATGTGAACAACTATGAACTCCAGCAAAAGACGACCGAATACAACAATGCCGTCGCTGAATACCGCGACGCCGAAGATGAATTGGTGATGAACCGAATCGAAGTCGATCGGATCGAGGCTCAAATCCAAGAGCGCATCATCTTAAGCCCGATCGACGGAGTCGTGGTCAAGATCCACAAACAACCAGGCGAACACGTCTCTAATAATGCACCGGAATATGCCACGGTGGTTCGAATTGACAAACTCAAATCGAAGTTCTATCTCAAAGCCGACGTGCTCAATCGAAC
>CAKZVF010000322.1 GCA_937921995.1 uncultured Pirellulaceae bacterium | reverse complement strand
ATGGGGGTCAGAGATCGTGGCGACCGTGCCGTGCTGGACCGCGATCCGCGCAAATTCGCTCGGCAGCAGCATCGAACTTTCGACATGAATATGGGCGTCGACGAAACCGGGCATGATGTAAGGCGACCCCTCGGTGGGGCTCAGGTCAGGTGAATCACATCGAACGATCGACTTAATGACACCGTTACCGATGGTGACGGTGGCTGGGTAAATTTCTCTTCGGTGCAGGTCGACCAGATTCAGTGTGAGTTGCATAGGAACTTTAGAAATTGACTTCAGTTTTCGCAGTGGACGACGCAAGGAGTCCTGCCGATGGTTGTCCTGTTGGGTTTCCTTGCTTTGCCTAATTGATGATCGAATTACCCGCAGGACTCGTGGCCTCGTCCACCACGCTTTACGAAACGAGTCCTTTTGTGACCATCATGAAAACATCTTCGAGGTTGGGTTCTTTGCGTCCGAAGTTCTTGACTTCAACACCCGCGTCGATCAACTGTTTTAACAGCAAAGACGGATTATAGTCGGTGGAATTGAATTCGATCATTATTTTAGACCCGTCGACTTGGATGTCGCGCACGTCGGGGTTGGACCGGATAATGGATAGCCCGTTATCGAGCCCTTCACCAAAGCTGGCCTCCATAACCTGGTTGCCGCGGATTTTTTGATAGACCTCGTCGATGGGACCGTGCATTAGAAGCTGACCGCGTTCGATGATACCAATCGAAGTACAGCAATCGGCCAGTTCGGTCAAAATATGGCTGGAAATGAGAATCGTTTTTCCCATCCGGCGGAGCTCTTTTAACAAAGCCTTAACTTCGACCCGCGCCCGAGGATCCAAACCACTGGCCGGTTCATCCAAAATTAACACCGGCGGATCATGGACCAGCGTTTTGGCCAAGCAGAGGCGCTGTTTCATGCCGCGCGAAAGTCCGTTGACGAAGTCATCGCGTTTGTAGGTTAGGTCCAGCAGTTCCAACACGTCGCGGATGACGCGTTTGCGCTGCGTCCTACCAATTTTGTACGCGACCGCGAAGAAATCCAGGAACTCCCAAACCTTCATGCCATCGTAGACGCCAAAGGTATCAGGCATGTAGCCCACACTGCGGCGGACGTTCATGGGATCTTTGGAAACGCTAAATCCGTTGATCGTGCCTTCGCCGCGGGTGGCTCGCAGCAGCGTTGCCAAGAAGCGAATGCTGGTGCTTTTACCGGCTCCGTTGGGACCGATGAAACCGAACATTTCCCCTTCGGCGATTTGCAAGTCTAACGACTGCACAGCGGTGAATTCACCGTAATCTTTGCCAAAGCCTGTTAGTTCTATCATTGCGTTGTGCCGATTTCGTTATTCGGTTTCGTTAGTCGGGAGCGTTATTCTTGTTCCAAGGTACCGTCGAAAGATTCGTCACTGAAATCCTTCTCGTAGTCAATGTTGGATCGTGTTCTGGTGAAGTCAAGGATCGAATTGAGATCGCGCTGGGCCGGTGGTAGATCAGGTTGACGAAGGTGAGCCACGACTAATGTTTGGCCGGTCGACTGAGTCGATTCAGGATCGAATTGTGTGTTGCCAATCTGATTTTCACAAATCCCCAACAACCGGATTTCGCCCTTTCCCAACTCAAGATTATCCAGCACTGCCAACAATACATTTCCAACAAGCGATTCTGTTGCGGTTGATCTGGCTTGGCGGACGATCGTCATGAATTGCTCCCGGCCGATCGAGGGTTCGGCGGTGACAGAGCCGGTGTACTCGAGCGATTGGACTGTCATTTCCGCTAGGTAGGGGGACAGGCGGGGCCTTTCCTCTATCCATTGTTCTATTTGAGCCATCAAAATTCGATCGTCTGGGGTGATGTCGAAATTTGACAGAATCTGCTGGGGCGTTTCGAGGGTTTTGATCAGACCGGTGTCGCCAGCCCAGAGCTGTGGCAAGTCAAATTTTTCTTTGCGGTCCATCGAAACGTCAATGGCTTCATCGGCACTTAAGTCGCCAATCCAGCCGCCGTAATAGTTTCCGTCTTCGTCCCGCGCTATCACACCGGCCAGCGCGAGATCAACCGTGGTCGTGTTTTCCAATTTCAGATTTTCGAAATCCGGTTCTGCCGGATCGGATTTGACACGAAATTCTCCGCCGACGTCCTGTATCCATTCCGCGTGCAACAACTTGGTTGAATTGGATTGGATTTGGAAGTTCTCGGTGCGGTTGGTCAGCGATTGTTGCAGCCACAGGCGTTGCGGCGTCGCGTTTGGATCTGAAGCCTTGTTAAGACCCAGCGGCAGCGCTATCCCCGTCGCGTTATCCAGTTCGATCGCGTAGTTGGTCGACAGTGACGTGTAGAGTGCCGAGTATTGGCAGAGGTGTCCGCGATGGTAGTCGCCATGAATCTCCAGCAGCGAAACTTGGGTGTTGCTGCGGGCGAAACCAATGTCCAGAGACGCGACTTTCACCACCGTGATCGCGCCGGCGATCGCGATGATGGGCACCATCGCCCACGCCCACTCTACTTTTCCCATGGCCCGGAAGATCATCCAATTGACGGGCACCAACACCAACAGATAAACGCCCAACATTTTGAGTATCAGATCGGCCGATGGCGGCGTGATACCGGCGGCAGATTTCAATCCGTCGCGGGCCGAATGAGCGATCGCGCTCGAATCAGACCATCCGCCAACACCCGAGTAGGCGTCGGCTTTGAATCCACCATAGTAGCGCGTATCGTCCGTGTTGCGTTCGGGCAATACTCTCTTGCTAAGCTTCAGCGGAGGTGTGTCAATGTTCAGCGCTTCATCTTGAAGTCTAAGATCCGTTTCTGAGCTTGGGTCAGATGGCGTGCCGTCAATGGCCAAGTCCCGGCTGATGAATCGCACGGTCGAACCGATCAGGGGGTCGTACATTGTTGAAAGGTCCCGCGCCCAATCGAAGAGAATGACCTCGTTTCTCATCCCAAACTTGCGGTGTGGCTTACGCAGCAGCGCTCCGCTGAAAAATGATTGAAAGCTACCCCAAGACTTGACCGTCGGCGATGTCAGCGAAAACGCCGTCGCGACAACACGGCCTCGTCCAATCATCCGTTCGATCGCCAAGGAACCGGTGCCGGTGACATAAGACGCCGCCACGTGAGGTTTGAATTCGATGCCGATGACGGGTTTGGATTCGGTTACGACGAAAGTGCGTTTCTCCGCGGGATTGTTTCTGTTGGGAACCGACCAGTTCTCATTGAGCGGATCGAAGGCCGCGGAGTCTAACTCCGTTTTGCCCTCGGATTGAGCCGGAAGGTAATCGGCTAGGAAGCTTGCTTCGAGTTTGCTTAAGCAGTCGGGACCGCTGAGAATGAGTTGGCCGCCAAAGTGTAACCAGTCGACTAAAGCCTGCTGTTGGTCAGGATCCAAATCGTCCGGGTCCAAATCGTCCCATACTAAATAAGCCGTGGTTGTCCAATTGAGCACGTTGCGCGGGAGCGGAAGCGGTAGCCCGGGTTTGACAGAGACAACGTGATATAGCGGTGGCGTGTCAGCGGAGGCCAGATCCGATTGCTTGATCTGAACACTGTCGGTGAACTGAAGATAGCGTATTTGTTGCGGGCGGTTGGAAAGCAGAATCATGTGATACTGAAACCCCGCCATCGTTTGCGTTGACGTCAATTGCACCGTGTGCAGCGGCAGCGCATCGTTGCTGGTGGCCAGCGTCACGTTCATGTTCGCGCTTTGCGCATTGGAGCGCTTTGGCAGGTAGATCGTCGAGGGGAGGTACTTCCATTGACCCTTGACCAAGGAAAAAGATCGTTCGGTGGCGATTTCAAAATTAGTACCCGGCACTTTATCGGCAACCGTTCCGCGCATCGGCACGGAATTGATCTGGCCCTTTTGATCGAAGTTGTTGGCGATCGCCGGCGTGGATGTTTCCAGCCAATGGCCCAGTTTCGTACGGTTGAGGCGATTGAACCGGCTGCGGGAATACAGCGCTCGTTCCTCCGGTGTTAGTTCCTTGAGGTCTTCGGGTGTTTTGCTGTCCAGGTCGGGGTACTTGCCTGGAAGGATCGCCGTGCCGGGCGAAACGAAGTTGGGTTTGGGTTTCTTTTTCTTCTGGCGTTCTTCTTCGCGCTTAATTTTGTCCGCCAGACGTTCGTCAGGATCCTGATTGCAGCCCGAACATCCTGGCATTGAGACCACGCCAACCGCCAACACCAATAGCATCAGACATCGCACGGCAAAGCGGAATCGAGTACTCGGATGGTGCGGCGTTGTTGGCAAAGGACGGGCTCGGGGTGTTTAGATGGCTTGGTTTAGTTGGGCGGCTTTGAGTGTGTTCTCCAGCAGGATCGTCACCGTCAGCGGGCCGACGCCACCGGGGACGGGCGTGATGTGCGACGCGACCTCTGCGGCAGGAGCAAAATCAACGTCGCCAACCAACCCATCATCAGTGCGGTTGATGCCGACGTCGATCACGATCGCACCGGGCTTGAGCATGTCAGCGGAAACAAATTCAGGTTTGCCGATCGCGGCGATGACGATGTCCGCCGTGGCGCAGACTTGAGCCAAATCTTTTGTGCGGCTGTGGCAGAGCGTCACCGTGGCGTTGGCCATTTCCGGGCCCAGCGGCGAATCCTTTTGCGCCAACATCAGCGCCATTGGTTTGCCAACGATGTCGCTGCGTCCGATGATGCAGACGGATTTACCGCTGGTGGCGATGCCTGATCGTTTGAGAATATGAACGATGCCAAAGGGCGTGCAGGGAAGGAATCGCGGGCGGCCTTGGGAAAGCAAACCGACGTTTTCGGGGTGGAAAGCGTCGACGTCCTTGAGCGGGCTGATCGCGTCGAGCACCTTGATCGCGTCGATGGCCGGCGGCAGTGGCAGTTGAACGAGGATTCCGCTGACCGCAGGGTCTTGATTAAGCTGGTTGACCAGATCCAGCAGTTGTTCGGTTGTGGATTCGGCCGACATGCGTTTGAGTTCACTGTCGATACCGGCGCGTTTGCAAGCGCGTTCTTTGTTGCGGACGTAGACTTGGCTGGCCGGATCTTCACCGACTAAAACGGCGACCAACTTGGGCGGTTGATAGCCCGCGGCAACAAAGTCGGCAACCTGTTGCTTGATTTCGGCTTGAATGTCCTTGGAAATTTGCTTTCCGTCGATAATGGTCGCAGGCAAGATGGGCTCCGGGATACTGGTGAATGTAAAAATCCATTCTATCCGGTTTTGATCGTAGGATTGAAGGGCCTTGCGATAACTTTGTCAGGAAGGGGATTAAATTCCAGATGATTAAATTTTGTCGGATTCCAATTTTGCGCGAACTTTACAAGGACGAGTTCGTCTATGTCGTTGTGAAGCGTGCGTTGAGTGCGTTTTTTACCAAGACAAAAATACAAATCTAAAGTGATTTAAGTTCAGTGATTTCTCAATTGTTCAAGCTCGATGCCGGATTAGGCAATTGCCAACTACGGGGACGTCAGTATCAAAATCTGATGTTTGGCGGCGGAAATGATCCGCGCCGTTGACGCTTGAGCAGAATAGGGTTTGAACCAAATACAAACCAAACCAAAGGCTCGGTGTCATCAGATTCCGGGCTTTTTTTGTGCCCTGATTTATTCACGAGGAAGCCAAAAGGGTTCAGTAGCTTAGACGGAAGAGCGATCGGTTGAAGCCCGATAGACGAGGATTCGAGCGCCTCCTGAACCACTGAGGATGGGGAGAAGATGCGGATGAGGCGAGGTTGCGGGCAATCGAAGCGCAGGACTCGTGACCTCGTCCACTACCCAAATAATTTGCCCTGCAGGTGTACTGGAACTGCATGACTGTCTTCGAAACAGTGGGACGAGGTTCGATTCCTCGGCGGGGTGCTGAGATGCGGATTGTGGAAATGTTGAGGCTGTTTTGAATGGCAGTTCAGGACTCGTGGCCTTGTCCACTACGCAAACAATTAGGAGAAACAGAATGCGATGGCAACGATTTAAACGTGCGACCCCCCAACGAATTTTCGGGGTCGTGGTGTCAACGGTAGCACAGTTGTCTTTTACACAACCTGGTGGGGGTTCGAATCCCTCCGGCCCTACTTGATGGTGGAGCGTTAGCGGTTGGGCGCAAGCCCTCCGGTTGCCTTTCGTTTCCCCGCGGCGAAACCGGGCGGCTTGCGCCGCTCCGCTACCGGCGGAAAACCGCATTAGCCAAACAAATGCTCAGGTACGCAAACTGGCAAAGCGCGCTGTCTTAGAAACAGCTGTTTGTGGGTTCGACTCCCACCCTGAGTACTGCTTTTTGATTTCGGATTTCGGATTTCGGATTTCGAAAATGAGAAATGAGAAATGAGAAATGAGAAATGAGAAATGAGAAATGAGAAATGAGAAATGAGAAATGAGAAATGAGAAATGAGAAATGAGAAATTGGAAATTGGAAATTGGAAATTGGAAATTGGAAATTGGAAATTGGAAATTGGAAATTGGAAATTTATTCTGGCGTGGCCTAACCGGTAAGGCGGCGGACTGTTAATCCGACGATTGGAGGTTCGAATCCTCCCGCTAGAGCTGGGTACCAAGAAACGGTGCCGAATGATTTTGATTTTGTGTCCTTGGCCGATCGGTTTAGGTGCCAGGTTTCCACCCTGGATAGGCGCGTTCGATTCGCGCAGGGCACTTGCGTTGATGTCACGCTGCGGCGATGCCGCCGGTGACGAACATGGCCCATCGGTCCAGTCTGGAGTGGACGTTGCCCTGTCACGGTAAAGATCACCGGTTCAAATCCGGTATGGGTCGCTGAGGGAATTTTGGTTGCAGCTGCGGAGAAAAATTGAGGAGTCGTCTAACGGTGAAGACACGACACTTTGAATGTCGCTATGTCGGTTCGATTCCGGCCTCCTCATTCGCGTGACTTGTTTTGAGGTTTATGAACGAGATTGATTGAAGAGATTTTTTGACGTGGTACGCAAACTGGCAAAGCGGCGAAGCTCAAACCTTCGTGATTTTGTGGGTTCGACTCCCACCTACGTCACTGTTGTTATTGTTCGTTTTTACGAAATGCTTGGCCGTTAGGAACTGGTCCTACGGTTCAGTGGTGACAAAGAAAGGGTAACAACGAAAATTTGTGCAGGCGGACTGGCGTCCATCCGGCTCTCATAAGGCCAGAAGGTTCGGTTCGATTCCGAAGTCTGCAATTGCCTGACATAACTGAGCCGCAAGGCGCTAGCCGCGGGTTGAAGATCTTTTGCCAGAAACATCGTGAAAAGGTTGCTCGACGAACCGGAGGGCTTGCGCCAGTTCCGCTTAAATTGCGATTCTTCTCACTTAAAGTACGGCATTGGGCGATTCGCTGGTCGGTTTACTTCGAGGTTGTCGTCGAAGGTGTCTCACCCATTCAAAAATTGCCAGCGGAACCAACCAGCTCAACCATGCGCTTACTTGGTACGTAAGCGGGGACGGTGTCTGTATCACCAACGCCGCGCCGTTGATCAGTCTTAGTAGCAGCGGCGAGCACAATAAGATGAAACAGCGCGCGGCCCAGAGTTCGTGCCGAGCAAAATTTCTCTTTTGGGCCTCCCAGATCGTCGCCAGCATTGAAACCAACAGCGCCATCGACAAGCAAGCGAATCCAAGCCCGGCGGCCGGGCCGCTGATTGCGCGGGTGGCCATCACCAAACCCGAGGGAACGACGACGGCGACGATCAGGATGCCTTGGCCCTTTCCCAACCGCCGGTGCCATGTCTTTTTTCCATGTCGGCGACCTGTCCACATCAACCAACCGCCTAAAATCAGCGCGACGGGACTGGCGATGATATGAGCGTAAAACGCCAATCCGTAGCTGCCAAAGAAGTAGGATTGACGGCCCAAGAGGAATTCGGCGTGAAAGTCAGGCGGAAAGTAAAGGCGATATTGGGCCAAAATTGAGGCCAGAATTTTGCTCGAGAGTGCAAAAGTGGCCCATGCTGTCACAATCAACAGCCATTTCATTCGATTGCGGTGATTGTCTTGATGGGGCATGGTATTGACCGCTGCTTCCTCTCGCGCCGCGTTATCAACAGAGCCTATTGCAAGTTTGTTCCAAGGTTGGACTCAATTTTCCCTTGATATTGTCGCTAAACCCTAGGATGGACTGGACTTTGGATGGGGCTGACTTATAAGATACATGTCTAAATTTTTTTCACATTAAAAGGGGCTCTATGCCAAAAGAAGAATCATTTGAAGTCGACGGTACCGTCACACAAGCACTTGCCAATACACGTTTCCGTGTCGAATTGGAAACGGGAAACGAAGTTTTGGCTCACGTGTCTGGCCGCATGCGCCGGCACTTTATTCGTATCGTACCTGGCGACAAGGTGAGGGTTGAACTTTCACCGTACGACCTGACCAAGGGTCGCATTGTTTTCCGCGAACGTTAATAGCAGCGAAAGTCAATTCCGCGAGCGTTTATTCGGCGAGTGTTAATCCTGTCTTAACTCCGTTAACCTCATGCGTCATCCCTGGATTGACCCTACGCCAACCGCGACGAAATTGCTGCTTTCTTCTCTGCTGCTTTTTGTACCGCGGCTTCGGTCTTAAAGATTCAGACTTTTTCTGAGTCTATCTAATCAAATCTGCTTCTCTTTGGAAACTTTCGCGTTTCACGGCGAGTAGTTCAGAAGAAGCGGCGGCGTAAAGCATCTGCCTGAGGCTGCCTTGCTTAGGCTGCTGCGCCAGCATTTGCGTTTGCCCTAATCCTAAATCGCCGCTGATTGTGTTATTCTTGGGAATAAGAGACAGCTGCAGGCGAGGGAGAGTCTGGCTGACTTTTGCGCCGCAGTCACCACTGGTGGATGCCTGATATCTGATGCGTTGGCTGCCTTAATTTTAAAGATTTAAGAGTTAACCAAGAGATCCAAGAGATACCCGAAGACGGTCGTCTTAAAGAAAATTTGTAACCGGAGAAAATCAAGTGAGAAACCTTTTCCTGTCCATCACGACGATGTTTGCCATCTGTGTAACGCCGTTGTTGACTACTGAAACCACTTCGGCCCAATCGGCTCCGGAACCGTCCATCGTCGTTTCGATGGCTCCTTTGGGCGAACAATTAGACGACATGAAGCACTTGGTGAATGCTTCTGGATTTGGCAATCTGAATTTTATGATTCAGTCACAAGTCAAATACTACACCGGCGGTATCGACCGTGAAAATCCTTCGGGTGCCTATCTCTACTTCGAAGGTGATGATCCCAAACCGAAATGGCTGGGGATGGTTGCCGTCGAGGACGCGGACAAAATCCTTGATCAGATTGCCAATTTTGCTGACATCGACGAAGGCGATGACTACATCACTGTGACGGTCGATTCCAATGATGAATTTTTGATCAAAGAATCCGGCGGTTATTTCTTGATCAGTGACAATGAGGAAATGTTTGATCTCGCACCGGAAAATCCCTCCACAGAACTTCTTGCGGCTGCGGGTGACTTCAATTTTGCCGTCCGCGCCTTTGGCCAACGCGTGCCTCAAGAGTTGCGTGATCGAGGCGTCGAATTAATCACCGAAGGTTTCACCAAGCAAATGGAGGAACTGGAAGAAATGGACCAGTCGCTGGTCGAAGCTCAATTGGGCCAATTGGAAAGCCTAATCAATGAGACCGACGAACTGATGGTGGGCTATAAGATCGACAAGGAAAAGAAACTGCTGACCAGCACCTTTTCGCTGACGGTGTTGGAAGGTTCTGAGTTTGCAAAACGAGTCGCGGTGATCAATCCCCCAGGCAACAGCGCTTTCACCGGTTTCTTAAATGATACTGCTGCCCTTGATACCAACTTGCGTTACCAATTGCACGAAGACGACGTGAAGCTTTACGTTAGTTTGATTGATAAAATGCGCCAGCAGATGATCGACGAAATAGACGCCGATGGCGAATTTTCCGATGAAGAATTGGCGACCATCGAATCGGCATCCTCAGACATTGGCGATTGCTTAAAGGCCACCCTGGAAGGAAAAATGATCGATTCTGGCGGCGTGGTGTTGATGGACGAAAACTCTTTCAATTTCGTTGCCGGTATCACTGCGGTGGAACCCGAAAAGTTCGAAAAAGCCGTCAAGGATCTGGTCGGATTAGCCGAAGTGAAAGCCGCTGAAGAGGCCGAAGGCGTTTTCGAGGCCAACTTAAATTCTGGCACCTACGATGACATCAACCTGCACACGATCCGTATTACAATTCCCGACGATGAAGAAGAGGCGCGTGACATTTTCGGCAGCCAAGTCGAAATCGTCGTCGGTGTGTCTCCTGACAAAATCTACATCGGTGTCGGTAAAGATCCGCTAACGACTTTGACCGACGCGATCGAGCGTTCAAAGCAACCGACGCCTTCTGAGTATGGCCAATTGCTTTACAACATACGCGTTGCTCCGATCTTACGCTTCGCCAGTAAGGTTTCCGGTGAGGAAGTGCTCGCGGATATGGCGTCGACGCTTGAAAATGATAAAACCGGTCGCATCACGATTTGGTCAAAGGCCATTCCCAACGGAATTGAAACCAATATCGAGGCTCAAGACGGTATTTTGGCGTTGATCAAAGAGAGCGTTGACGCCTACCAACAAGGTGCCTTCCAAGGCAACGATATGGATGAATTTTAGTTCATCGGTCGGCCATCGGTCGCATTGAGATCAGTTTCGAAAAAAAGCCACCACGGTGAAGCACTGTGGTGGCTTTTGATTTTTTCATGCTTCCCCGCGGGTGGTAGGAGGCATTATCGTGTTGTCGAACCTCCCGATACCGGTGTTGTAACTTGTTGGTTCCGTGCGACGCCCGGTTGCTGAAATCCTTGCCCATTGAATTGCTGGTAAGAACCTTGGTTGTTGTACCCTGGGTTGTTAAAACCCTGGTTGTTGTAGCCCTGATTGTTAAAGCCTTGGTTAAAACCTTGCCCAGGAGCATAGTTGGGTTGGCCGGGGACCAGACCACCGGTGATCCCGTTGGTTTCCGAAGGCGGATAGAAAACGCGTTCAAAAGCGTTGTCGATCCGGTCGGTGATCTTACGAGTACGGCTGCCAATGCTGAATCCCTGAGGGCGGTATTTCGCACAGCCCAGTTGCTGCCACTGATCAAAGGTCAGATTCCGATTGTGGCATTGGCACGGAGCATCTTCAGGACGCAAGTTGTTACGGCCGCACTGATTGCATGTTCCATTGGCATCACACTGACCGTTGCAGGTGCTGCAGCTGTTGTTGAAGGATTTGCGAGGCTTTGGCGGGCGTGGGGCCAGAATCGCACGTTGATAGGCGACTTCTTTGGCATAGTGATTCAACCAACCGGCGGTCTCAGATGATGTCAAACAGAAATCGAACGGTTCACCGTCGCTACGCGGGTCTTCCAATTCTCCTTCTTCAGTCATCTCCAATTCGTCGGAATTGGATACAACCAGCCCCGTCATGCCGATGCCATCAACACCAGCGGCCACAAGTCCGTAACGTCCCGGTGGAACTTCTTCGAATTCAAAGACACCGTAGTTGTCGGTCGTTGTTGAAGCCACCACACTGTCACGCTCGAACAACATGACTTTGGTACTGCGAACATCCACAGGCCGACCGTCGAAGGATCGTAGCTGATGCACGCGACCAATCAATCGGCCGTCGCTGGTCAAAGATACCGGCGTGCCGCCAACAGATGTTGAAGCAATAGCCGATGGCTGATAGTTTGACAGACCGCGGAAACCGTAGAGATTGGCAGGTCCATCGCGGCTTTCTTCCAATTCGTATCTTCCGTAAACGCGGTAAGAAACGTTCGGTGCGAAGTAGCGGATCCAGTCGGTGTTAATCGTGGTGGAATTTTGAAATGCGTAAGTCGTGATGAACGTGGGTGTTGAAGGATCGGCGTCTTCACTGAAAGGAAGAATGTTGGCACCCCAAGCGAAGAATGCGTTGTCGCCCCACCCCACCAGTGCGTAAGCCCCGCGCTGAATGTTGGTGAAGAAGAAAGAACCGTCTTCTTGGACAGCGGCGGTCTTCACCAGGCGGCCTTTATTCATCAGATAGATCGTCATCCCAGCGACTTTGGCACCGTCGACCGGGCGGACGGAACCTTCCAATAGGCCGTTTGGATCGACCATCACCCAGTTTGCCCTCAAGGCTTCACCAACACGCCGTTCTCCTAA
>CAKZVF010000321.1 GCA_937921995.1 uncultured Pirellulaceae bacterium | reverse complement strand
TTCCCCCACCACCTACGGAGAGGATGGTTTGATGAGTACAAAAACGGTATTTACGACCGGAGAAGCAGCAAAAATCTGCAAGGTCAGTCAGCAGACGATTATCCGCTGTTTCGACAATGGTAGCCTCAAAGGTTTTCGCGTGCCTGGCAGCCGGTTTCGCCGAATTCCACGTGACCACTTGTTCTCCTTCATGAAAGAGAACGGAATCCCGACCGATGCTTTGGACAGCGGAAAACGCAAAGTTCTGATTGTCGATGACAATGAGGAATTGGTCGAATTGATGCAGGACGCGTTCGCACGCGACGGGCGTTTTGACATTAAAACCGCCAACAATGGTTTCGGTGCCGGCATGGCAGTCCGGGAATTCCGACCTCACTTGGTGGTGCTGGATGTGATGCTGCCGGATATCAATGGTAAGGAAGTCTGCAAACGCGTTCGCGGTGACGATTCGATGAAGTCCGTTAAGATCATTTGCATCTCAGGCATGGTCGAACAAGACAAAGTCGCCGATTTGATCGCTGCCGGTGCCGATGAGTTTATGCAGAAGCCATTTTCAGTCGAGCGTTTGGTTGAAATGGGTTGCAGCATGCTGGAGATGGAAAACTCGAATCCGACGCCCAGTTAATTTAGAGGTCCCCGTACTGAAACGGGTTTAAAATTCCGAGGCACGTCCTTGTTCCCAGAAGTGTTATTCACATTTTTGGGGCTAAAAAATTTAGGATTGGCAATTAGGCTAATTAGCGACACAAAGATACAGATACGCGTGCGATCGAGTCATCGGTTGGCACGCTTTTATTTTGCAACTTGATATCACAACATGTACGGAATTGGAAAACTGCAGACCGTTACCGGTTGCAAGGTGCGACTGCCCTGCCCTGCCGCTTTGCTACTGCAAGTTGCCCGGCTGACGGGTGAGACCAACGCGCCAACGAAAGCGTCGACAAAGTCATGGGCGCGGTTGATCACCGGTCACCCAGCGCTGTTAGTCTTTTGCACTGATCGTTTTCTGCACCAGCATCAACAACCACCCACCGATCTGAAACAACTTGCGCGGTGGGCGCAAACCCATTTGGCCGACGCGCTGCTGGCTCCCAAGGCAATCAAGCCGCTTAAAGAGAAGAGCAGCGGCCGATCACAATCGCTCATTAACAGTTGGCGGTCGGCGGATTCGGTTTGCGCGTATAATAAAGTGTTGTACACGCTGATGAAGCAACAGCTGCCCAAGAGCGGTTCGGCAAGACCGATCAAACGCTGGTTGAACGATGTGTGCAAGAAGCTCTTGGCCGATCCAAAATTCCCATTGCCCAAGAAATCGGTTCGGCGTTTAGGACTGGATCGTGTCGATTGCCTTTCGTTGGCGACGTTGCGGTCTCTCCTGCAGTCCGCCAGCCAAAACTTGCACCAAGAAGCCCTTTTTCAGACGCGGCTGCAAACCGAAAAGCTTGCCGCGCTGAAACAACTGGCTTACGGTGCCAGTCACGAGATCAATAATCCGTTGGCCAATATCGCCACCGGTGCCCAAGCACTGATGCAGCTGGAACCAGACGAGGACCGGCGGCACCGTTTGGCGAATATCTATCAGCAATCGATGGCAGCGCACGAAATGATCTCGGATCTAATGTTGTTTGCTCATCCACCCGCACCGGAAATGAAAACCGAAGATCTGAGAGGGCTGGTTTCGGAAATCCTCAATCGAGCCGAGCAACAGAACCGCAGTATCGGTGTGACGTTTGGACCGGGCGTCGATTCGGCAAAGATCGACCGAAACCAAATCATTATTGCGATCGAGGCACTGCTGCGAAACGCATTCGAAGCGATTGCACAAATGGAAGATGCTCCCACCCCCAAAGTCTCCATGCGGGTCGACGTTGTGTCGGAATCGGCGACGGATTGGCTCCGCATATTTGTTGTCGACAACGGGCTTGGGTTTACGGCGCAGCAAAATCGGCATCTGTTTGATCCGTTTTTCTCAGGCCGAGAAGCCGGTCGCGGGTTGGGGTTCGGTTTGTCCAAGGCTTATCGAATTGTCAAACTCCACCACGGCGACATTGTGGCTGAGCGCGATGAAGACGTAGGTGAAACCACGTTTTTGATTCGGATACCGATTAAATAGGTAAGAAGCGTTAAGAACAATTCGTTATAATGGATCACGACGGGTGGTCATTTGGCTCACCCACGGTAATCACCACTTCCGCGAATGATTTATGAATCCATTCGAAGCTTCTGAACAAACAAAAGAGCCGCCCGCCGAAAATCTTTCCGGCGTGTTCGTTTGGATCACCATGGGCGCATTGTTGCTGGGAAGCCTGCCTTATCTCTACCCCGCCGGCAGCACCTGACACAGCGGAACGTCGGCAAGTTGTGCCGAAACGACCAACGCTGGCTCGCAAACGAGAGCGACTATTTCTGGATTAGGTTCCGCTGATTCGCCTGTCTGCTGTGATCCGTTGGTGACCGATGATGGCGAGGAACTCATTGATTGAGTCGGAGCCAACTCGTGACCCGCTGGTCCTAGCTGAATCGGCGATGCCGTTTGCTTTGGCGACGGTTCCTCTGTTGGTGCTGGTCGGGCTGTTGGTTTTGAATTTCGTCTTGTTTGATGATGCGACCGGCGGAGCCAATCAAATCGCTTTGCTGCTGTCAGCATCGGTCGCCGGATTGTTGGCCCGTGCGTTTGGATTTTCATTTAGTGATTCCATTGCCGGAATCACTCACAGCATTCAAGCCGCGATTCCGGCAATCTTGATCCTATTGGTCATCGGAGCACTATCGGCGACATGGATGCTCAGCGGCATCGTCCCCGCGATGATCTACTACGGCTTGATGATCCTCGATCCGGCCTATTTTTTGGTGGCTTCGGTCGTAATCTCCGCGGTCGTTTCCTTAGCCACCGGAAGTTCGTGGTCGACGATCGCAACGGTTGGTGTTGCCTTGATAGGGATCGCAAATGTTTTAGATATTTCAGCGGCGATGAGCGCCGGTGCAATCATCTCCGGCGCGTATTTCGGTGATAAGATTTCGCCGCTCTCAGACACCACCAATTTGGCCGCCGCGATGGCCGGTACGCCCATCTTCACTCACATTCGTCACATGCTGTGGACCACCGTTCCCAGCATTGCGATCACGTTGCTGCTGTTTACGTTTCTTTCGCCGGAGGATACTGATGCCACGCTTTACGTCGATCAAGCCAGCGGACTTTCGCAGGCTTTGGCCCAAAAGTTTGTGCTGACTCCGTGGTTGTTTCTCGTGCCGTTGGCCGTTTTGCTGATGGTTGCCTTGAAAGTCAACGCGCTGGTGTCTCTGATCGTGGGGACCTTGTTGGGTGGCGTGTTCGCATTTCTTTTTCAGCCCGAACTGGTTCAAGAGATCGCGCTTAGCCAATCCACCCAGAATGTTTCCACCGGCGGCGGTTATTTGGCTCAAGCCTATCGGACGTTGATGACAACGATGGGTAACGGTTTTTCGATTAACTCTGACAATCCTGCACTAACCGATTTGATTGGTTCCTCTGGTATGGCAGGGATGCTCAATACCGTTTGGCTGATTATTGCTGCCATGTGTTTCGGTGGCGTGATGGAAGCCAGCGGAATGCTGCGTGTTTTGACGCGCCCCCTTATTGCGGCGGCGAAGTCCGAGGGTGGATTGATCGGGGCAACCGTCGGGACTTGTTGTTTCTTCAATGTGACAGCATCGGATCAATACTTGGCGATCGTCGTTCCCGGCAGAATGTTCGGGCAAGCTTACCGCGAACGAGGACTAGCGCCTGAGAACTTAAGCCGGACGTTGGAAGATTCCGCGACGGTGACATCGGTACTGGTGCCTTGGAACACCTGCGGAGCCACTCAGGCCGCCGTGTTGGGCGTCTCGGTCTATGCGTTTGCGTTCTATTGTTTTTTCAATCTTATCAGTCCACTGATGACGCTGTTGTTTGCTTACACGGGATTCACGATCAAACGCCATCGGCAGTGAAACAAAGCGATCACAACCGGTGACTTGTCCGCTTCATTTTTACTGTTTATCTTGATCACCACTTATCCGTGGTACATGCTTGGAACCAATTATGAACATTCAAATGCCCATGCGGGATTTACGTTGGTGGAAGATAAGTTGATCGAAGGATTCAAAGAAAACTACTTTTTGAAGTTTCGCAAAAATTGAACCTGCCGATAAACTTCCGAATCTAGAGTCAAATCTACTGTGTGCCCTCAGATTTGGGTTTTGAGATGCCCGCTAATCTTCGTCAAAGAATGCTTCTTGGAGAATCGGATCAGCGGCGTCTGCGATGAAGGCGTTGAGAATAGAATCCAGTTCACGGATCACGCGCGCTGGTGGGGTCGCCGATGAATCATCCTCGCTTACGTTGTAACGCGTGTCCGAGTAAATGTCGTAGTCATAAGGAAAGTCATTGAATCCGACTCCGGCGTATTTATAATCGCCTTTGCGAATCATCGCTACCGAATCTCGAAATAACAAACAGCGCGAAATCGACGCGAGGGTTTGGGTCTTACCCTGTAGGTCCTCTAGGATGGGAACGGCGTCCATGTAGGCCGGAACGTTCTCTCCCTGTGCGTGCAGGGCTGTTGCAATATAGTCGTATGACATGACCGGATCATCGAAGTCCCGGTTTTCTGGAATCTGTCCTTTCCAAGACACGACAAAAGGAACCCTGACTCCTCCCTCAAGCAACTCCCCTTTTCCACCGCGAAACGGAGTGTTCAAAGATGCGTTGGAAGCGTTGGGGCCGCCACCGTTGTCACTCAAGAAGAAGATCAGCGTGTTCTCTAAGAGGCTTTCAGACTCAAGATAGTCCAGTAATCGGCCCACTTGGCGATCAAGTCCCGTCATCAACCCGGCCAACTCGCGCCGGTCGTCATCCCCGATATGGTTATTGAAACGAAGATCGTGATCCGGCGCTCCGGCTGGCGTGTGAGGCGCATTGTAGGAGAGGTAGACAAAGAAAGGTTGTGAATTGTTCCGCGCAATAAAGTTAATGGCGCGGGAGGTCAGTTCTGTCGTTTGGTGGGTCGTTGCAGGCAGGTTCAACAAGTAGCGCGGAGTTGTCGTTCCTTCGCGCACCTCAAGGTTATTAGGATTGTTGAGGTGTTGCTTTAGAAAATTCTGACCGCGCGGGCTATAAGGGAAATAGCTCGATCCGCCCGCGTTGAATGCATAGGTGTAGTCAAAGCCGCGCTTCCAAGGCATCACGCTGGTGTGATTTCCAGCGATGATCCCGTTCAGCCAATCCTCGCGATAATCCGTACTTGCGTCTTCGGTAACGCCCACATGCCACTTTCCGATCATCGCATTGGTGTAACCGAGTTGCTGGAGAACTTCGGGAGCCAAAGGCGCGATCGAAGCTGAAGGCAAACCCATGCGCCGTGTGTTTACTTCGTAACCAAAGCGATACTGTTGCATGCCTGAAAGGATGCCTGCGCGGGAAGTACTGCACTGCGGCGCAGTCACATATCCCGAAGTGCAGCGGACTCCGCTGGCCGCCAACCTGTCAAGATTGGGAGTGATAACATCCTGGCCGCCGTTGAATCCGCAATCTGCAAACCCCATATCGTCAGTCAAGATGTAAACGATGTTGGGGCGACCCGCTGGTGTACCGCGGTTGACTTGGAAGGTCGCAGACAAGCTATCCATTGAACTTCCGGTACCATGGATGCCGGAGTACGGAATCGCTTCGATCGTGTGTTCGCCATTGGCCAGAGACGAGAGGTTGAATTCGTAAGGCGCGGTAGAATCGGTGGCGGCTGATCGTCCATCAATTTTAAATTGAACACTGCCGATTGAGCCTCCAATGGCAGCGCGTACTCGGAGCGCGTTCGGGTAGTAGTTTAGGTCGACGGCATCACCGTTGTGAAATGGTCGAAGAATTTCTTGTGCCGACACATCGACCAGAGCCAACCTGTAAACACCAGATGCCCTTGAAGGTTTCACGATTGTCGGAGGTTTCAGCCTCGTGATGACGGGCTGGTCGTACTGCCCCGCCGCGGCCAGTCCGGCGATCAACGTCGCCGGAGTCCGGTCCCATTGGAACTCGCCAAGACTTTCCCACCGCACGCCGTCTTCGGATACCGCACCGTAAAAACGATCTCCCAGGCGAATCAAACGCGCGAAACCACTTGAATCAAAATCGCTTGCCACGACGCGCGAGGTAAGCCCACCGGCGACTGGGCGACTTTGAAAAACGGCGCCCCGTTTGCTGGTAAAGAAAACCCCGGCTGAAGTGGAATCCCAATGGCCCGAGGCGCGGACCATGATTCCGGATTTTGCCCAAGGAAACTTGCCAGAATTTACATTGAGAACTTCCGTTTCAAGGTGGAAGTTTCCAGTCAGCCGTTCCCACGCAGCCACCATCCCATGGTCTTCCAGATTCCAGAAATCCGAACTGGCCACGTTGAGCTGGATGGCTCCCGCGGAGTCGTGAACGATGGCGGTTCTACGAGGAGTGCCAAGATTAAAATTAACGTACCTCGGCGGCGGAGTGGCATCATGGTATTCCCGCAAAATGCGCCACCACGGAAAAATTGCGTCGTCCAGAAAAAGTTCGTCAATGCTGCCGTCGAAGGCGGCCCTGCCATTGGACGCTGCTCCGACAAATACACTGTTTTGCGTCAAATAGCGAACGGGCCCTTGGTCATCCACAGTAACCGTCACTTGATCTAAGTCGGGCACTTGCTGGCCTTGGCGAACAACCGTCAATCGCAGTTCACCATGATTCGCGTAGCTCGCAACGCAGTAATACCAAAAACCGGTCCGCAGTTCCTCCGGGTGTATGACGCCGCGAACTCCATTGCGACCTCGAACAACGAACATGACATTGTTCGCGTTGTCACCGTTGCCGATGCTGATACGATAGCCTTGGTCAACAGGTCCAATCGCTCCGCTGGTATCGACAAGCCGTTCCAAGCCGTTGAGACTGTTGGCGCGAAACCAAAACGAAACGGAAAAGGCTTGAGCCGAATTCAATTCGCGTCGATAGTCAATCTCCATCATGCTCGCCCCGCGAAAGTTGAGAGCCGAGTCGTAACTTCCTGCAACGCGAAATTGAGGGGCGCCGATCACAGACGCCGTCGTGGTTCCCAAACTATCAGTTAACCGGGTGCCACTTCGATCTTCAAAGCGATAAAGGGCACTTCGAAATGGGCGTAGCGTTCGGCCCGCTGCTTCATTGTGCAAGTCTAAGAAAATTGCAGAGAATATCGTGGCAAGGATGAATGATAAAATCGCTTTCATACTTTTGAATCTGGGGGGAGGAGCAATTCGATGGTGCAAGACAGAAATGGTCTCGATGGCAGAAATTCAGAGGGAGGTGTTTTTAGGGGATTTTCTAAATTTAGCTTACTGGACCGGGCAAGAGCACTCCCGGATTCAAGTTTTCGAGAAAAACGGGATAAAGCTGGGGCGGCAAGCAAACGATAAGCTGAATTGGGGCGTTCTGGTTGCGTGCAGGATTGCTCGTTACTACTGAGCTGCTTAAGTTGTGAAGAAAAATAACTCATCAAGTTGAGTAACATTTGAATTTTCCACCGAGCCATCAAAAACCATTTGGGCTTTGGTCAGCAACCTTTATGGTTGTTGCCAATATGATTGGCGCTGGAGTTTTCACGACCAGCGGATATTCACTGGCCGATCTCGTTGATCGTCGGTACGTGATGTTGGCCTGGGGCATCGGTGGGCTGATCGCGATCTGCGGCGCGGTCAGTTATGGTCAACTAGCGCAACGCATTTCGGAATCCGGCGGGGAGTATCTGTTTCTCAGCCGCCTCCTTCATCCGGCCGTCGGATTTATCGCCGGGTGGGTGTCTCTGTTGGCTGGATTTACGGGCGCGATTGCATTCGCGGCCAGCGCTTTCGAAACGTACGCCGTGCCAGAATCGGTTCGGCCTGATTGGCTGAAACCGGGCATCGTGGGGATCGCGGCGATCGTAGTTTTTGGCGTGTTACATTCGGTCGTTTTGAAGACGGGACTTTGGACGCAGAATCTGATCGTCATTGTAAAACTAGTTTTCCTGTCCGCCTTTGTTGCATTTGCCTTCTTGCATTTCCCTAGTGGTTGGGACGGCATGCAAGTTCAAGTCGACGCGGCTGACTTCTCAATTTATGCCCTCGCTGCAACACTGGTTTGGATTTCGCTTAGTTTCAGCGGTTTCAACGCAGCGGTATATGTGACAGGCGAGGTAAACAACCCAAAACAAAATGTGCCCCGCGCGATGCTGCTGGGGACGACGACTGTTACGCTAATTTATTTGGCGCTGAATTTTATTTTCGTCATGGGGGCAACTCCCGAAGAAATCAGTGGGGCGCCCGACGTTGCCGCCGTTGCGGCTCAGGCGATCGGCGGTAACTTCCTCTCGGTTTGGGTCCGCATCATCATCAGCATCGCGATGCTCAGTTCGGTGTCTTCGATGATCATCGCAGGGCCACGCGTGTACGCAAAAATGGCCAGTGACGGTGTCTTTCCCAAGCTGTTTTATGCCACCGAACGCGATCAGATGTCAGTTCCGGCAACTGCGATCTGGCTTCAGGTTATTCTTGCTTCGATCGTCGTTCACTTTAGCACCATCAGGTCCTTGTTGGACTATCTGGGATTCACGTTGTCGGTCAGCGCGGCGTTGACTGTTGCTTGTGTCTTTTGGAGCCGCCGCGCTGAAGACAACCGATTGACACGCGTGATATATGGTGTGATCGCCGCGCTGTATGTTTTTGCAACCATCGGTTTGGCGGTTTTATCCGTCATCGGGCGACCGCAACAATGGGTGGGTTTTGTGATTACGATCGTCAGCGGGTTGTTTGTCTATTTTTTAATGGCCCGATTTAGACGAGCGGATTGACGTCGCACAAAATTCGCTAGTTTGGGTGGTTCTCGTGGCCGGCAATTCCATTGCCTAAACTTCGAAAACGAACAGCGACTTATCCAATCGCAATTGTTTGGTGTAAACACCATGCGGCGCGCGTTTGCCAGCGGAAATGACCATGCAAACCTCTGCGGCGCGGGGGAGCCCCAAAAGTTTTTGAATGCGGCGCTCGTCCATGCCCTCCATGGGACAACTATCGAACCCGTAAGCGCGTAGTGACAACATCAAATTCTCACAGGCCAGCGCGGTCGTTTTATGAGCCCAAACACGCATATCGGATTTACCGGCCGGCCCGCGCGGGGTGACGCGCGTTAGGCCCAAAAGTGCAATGGCAAGTTTCTTCAACGGGCCAAACAAGCCAAGTGGCCCCTGGCCGTAAGCAAGCGGCACGATCTTGCGGTGATAGTGCAGCATCGACGGCGGGGCTCCGGACGTCTTGGATTCCAATTGTTCCAGCAACAAACGCGAGTTGCGTCTCCAAGTATCCAAGCGTGCCACACAGACGATCAATTCCTGAGCAGTAGCGGCAGCAGGTTGACCCAGACAAAGTTTTACCAGTTCCTTTTTCTTAGACTCATCGCGCACCCAGTAAAATTCCCAGCACTGCAAATTGGAGGAAGTCGGGGCCAGCGTGGCCAGTTCCAAACATTTTCGCATCACCGATTCAGGCACCGGCGAATCGTCGAAGACGCGCGTGCTACGACGCGAGCGGACGACCGCC
>CAKZVF010000320.1 GCA_937921995.1 uncultured Pirellulaceae bacterium | reverse complement strand
GCCAAAAAACGTACTCGCCGTGGCAGCAGTTCCAATGCTGAAGATTCAAGCGGCGATAGTCGAAATTCAAACGATTCTGGACGTGATTTCGACGATCGTTCATCCAATCAAGCCAACGGTAATTCGTCGTCTTCCGGTCGCTCCTCCAACAACAACAACGGAGCATCCAATGACTCCAATGGCGGCGGCAACAACGGGGGCGGTAACAACGGAAGTGGCAACAATGGTGGCGGATCGCGTCGCAGACGCCGCAGGTCCGGTGGTGGCGGCAACCCAAATAACTCAAATAGCTCTAATAATTCAAGCGGCGGTGGCGGCAATAGCCGCAGACGTCGTAACAGCGGCAGCAACAATCGAAACAACAACAACCGCAACAATAACAACAACCGTTCGCGCCGCGGCAATCGCGAACCCGTCGAATTTGACGATGCGGAACTGGTCGATGGTTACGGAATGTTGGAGATGCATCCCAACGGATACGGTTTCCTACGCAGCCCAGAGAACAACTACAGCCGCGAAAAATCCGATCCGTTTGTGCCCGGCACCATGATCGAAAAGTACAACTTGCGTGCGGGTTTAATGCTGACCGGGCGAGTCCAACCGGCCCGCCGCCAACAGGGGCCTCGCCTGCGCGAGATCCTGGATGTCGACGGGAAGACATCTGATGAATACGCAGAGGTTAAGTCTTTTGATACGCTGACGCCGATCAATCCTGAACAGTGGTACCAACTCGAAACAGGCGCTGAACCTGTTACAACACGCGTGATGGATTTGCTGACGCCGATGGGCAAAGGCCAGCGAGCCTTGATTGTCGCGCCGCCACGAAGCGGTAAAACAATCATGATGCAACACATCAGTCAGGGCATCGCGAAAAATCATCCCGATTCCAAATTGATTGTCCTGTTGGTCGACGAACGTCCCGAAGAAGTCACCGACATGAAGCGTAACGTCAAAGGTGGAGAGGTCATCGCCAGTAGTTTGGACGAAGACGTCGAAAGCCACGTTCGGTTGTCCCAGTTGGTCATCGAACGCTGCAAGCGACTGGCCGAAATGGGCCAAGACGTTTTCCTTTTGATGGATTCGATCACGCGTTTGGCCCGTGCATTTAACAAATGGGTGGGCAACACCGGCCGCACCATGTCCGGTGGTGTCGACATCAAAGCGATGGACGTTCCTAAAAAATTGTTCTCCGCGGCTCGCGCTTTTGAAGAAGGTGGTTCGTTGACGATCGTCGGAACAGCGCTGATCGACACCGGCAGCCGTATGGACGAATTGATTTTCCAAGAGTTCAAAGGCACCGGTAATATGGAATTGGTGCTGGACCGCAAATTGGCCGATCGCCGAATTTGGCCCGCGATGGATATCAATAAATCCGGTACGCGGCGCGAGGAACTGTTGCTCGATGAAGAGACGCTTTCGGCGGTGACGATGCTGCGGCGGACGTTGACGACGATGCCTCACGTGGAAGCGATGGAACAGTTGACGCGTCAATTGGGACGCTTTAAGACCAATGCGGAGTTCATCGAACTGATCAAAGGTAAGGTTGGCGAACTTTAAGCATGAGAAAGTCCCTGAGGGACCAAAAAGTTCCTGTTGGATCCAGTGGAGATTTTCTCCGCCGATGAAAAACGTGGTTCATGCGATATTCGCAGCTGTAATTGTTATTTTTTTTGATAACATAGAGGCGTAAATTTGATAACCAAACACCCACAAAACGTTCGTGATTCGACGCCGGCCAAAAATTAGACTGACCAATGCCGACCGCGACATGATGCGCCAGGCAGGCCGATTCAACGCGCGGCTGATGGACGAAGTTAGGCCTCACGTGCGTCCTGGAGTCAAAACAGCAGCGATTGATCAGATCGTTTACGAATTCACTCGGGACCACGGTCATATTCCGGCGTGTTTGGGATACCCGGGTGAAAAGCAACCGTTCCCCAAGAGCTGCTGCATCAGTGTCAATGATGTAATCTGCCACGGCATTCCCGGGCGCTATGAACTGCGGTCGGGAGACATCGTCAATGTTGACCTGACGACGATCGTTGACGGCTGGCACGGCGACCAGTCAGAGACGTTTTTAATCGGAGGTCGTGAGGCCGTTGCGGACGACGCAGTTTCGATTGTGCAATGTGCATTTGATTGTCTGCATCGCGCGATTGACGCCATCTATCCAGGCTGCACAGTTTCTGTTGTCGGCCAAACGATTGTCGACTACGTTTCAGAGAATTTTGACTACGGAGTCGTCGATAAATATGTTGGGCACGGCATTGGATTGAAATTCCACCAGCGCCCCAACGTCCCTCACGTTCCGACTCGCCAGTCACGGCAGGAGCGATTGCATCCGGGGATGTGTTTCACGATCGAACCGATGATCAATGGTGGAACGGCCAAAAGCGTTTGCGATCCCAAAGACGGTTGGACCGTGCGGACTTTAGACCGCAAGGTATCGGCTCAATTTGAGCATACGATTTTGATGACCGAACAAGGGCCAGAGATCTTGACGCTGACAGAGAACGGCCCGGAACCCGGCCATATCTTTTAGTTCGGGCGTTGGAGTGATGCAGGGCAGAGTCTGAATGCAAGCACGAAGCGCCAGCGAGTAAATATTCGGGCGCTTTGTGATTCACTCGCTTCCGCGTAGGGATTGTATTTAGACTGGCGAAAGCGATTGCTTGGCGAAAGCGGTTGCCTAATTGCCTTCCCGCAGCGATTCGAAATATTGCTTTGCGTGGTCGCGCTGCGATTTGGGTAAGACTTGGTTTTCCAAAGGATCACTGTCGGCCGCGATGGCGGCTTCTACGATTGCGCGAGCCTCACTGGTCGTGCGTCCGGTCAGGTTTTCACCATCGGCTTTACCCGTGACGACCATCTGGCCTTTTTGAAGCTTGCCTCGGACTCGCGATTTATAGTTGCCGGTTTTCTCTTCCTGTTGAGGCCGATCGCCAAAGCCACGTCCCTGTCCCATGCCGTTGCCAGGTTTGTCGCCGGGCTTGCCGCCGGGACACATGCCGTTTTTACATTCTTGAATTGCGTCTTGAAGATCTTCAAGATCCTCTAATTGGTCCATCTCTTTTTGCATTTGCTGAATCTGTTTGGCAAGGTCCTCCAACTGGTCTCCGGCGTCTTGCATTTGAGCCTCCGCATCCTGGTCTCCGCCGGGTTGCGGTTGGCCATTTTTTTGTTGCTGGCCATTTTGATTCTGGTTACCCTGCCCAGGTTTCATGCATTGTGCACACTTCTGAAGCTTCTTCGCCAGGTCGTTCATTTTCTGTTGCTGAGCCTGCTGCTTTTGCATCTGTTCCAGTTTTTGTTGCATCTGAGCGGCTTTGTCGAGGTCGCCCTTTTGCACCGCTTTTTCGATTTGCTTTTTAAGCTCCTCTTGTTTCTGGGCTTGTTGATCCGCAATATCCTTCAATTGCTTGGCCATCTCTTGGAGATCTTTGGCCAGGCGTTGCTTGTCGTCCTTGGTCAGTTTTCCGTCACGCAGTTTTTTAGCAAGGTCTTTGATCGCCTTTTGGGCTGCTTTGAGATCGCCTTCTTGCATCGCGTCGGCCAGCTTCTTCGCGGGGCCTTCACCGACGTCTTTTAGTTTGTTGAGCGCTTCTTTAAAATCCTTTGACGAACCAAGCTTGCTTTGTTCTTGAGCGATTTGCTTTTTGATATTATTCAGTTTGACGAGCGCTTGCTTGCGAGAGTCCTCGGTTTTGTTGTTCTTGGAATCCTCTAAGCTCTTTTGGATTTTGTCGAAGTCGAGATCAATATTCTCTAGGCCTTTTGCCAACTGGTTTTCACGCACTTTCTTTTTAAGTTCTTCGACCGCTGATTTAACTTGAGAAGCATCGCTGGTCTTGGTTATCGCACTGGTATCGGGTGTCGGCGTTTCGGGAACTGCGTTAGGCAGTGTCAGCAACACTCCCAGCAGCACCATCGGAATCAGCGGCAACGCCATCGACCAGCGCGGTTCGATTCTGAACTGTTCGCCGACGTCGATCACTTCGGCTTGGTGTTGAGCGTCTTGGGCCAGCGCGATGCCGGCGGCGCTTTCACGTTCCTGTGGCGTCATCGCGATGGTACTGGAGAGACGCGACTTGAGTTTGAATCGCTGGTCAACTTCCACCGCAACGTCGGTCAGCGATTTTCGATTGGCGATCGTGAGTCCGCCAGCGATTAAGATCGTCGAAATCGCTCCTCCAATAATCCAGCCCGCATTCCAAAAATTGGCGGCGTCGATAGAGGCCAGAGAAGAGAAGTGCCAAATCTTTGGCGAGGCGATACCGATGGCCATCACGACTAAACCAAAAAACAGAGCCCAGGCCCCGATCTTGAGAAATTGGTTCAATACCAATCGTCTACGTGCGGCGGTGATCTTTTTGTTGATTTCTTCCACGGTTCTTGCTCGGCTGAAGAAAGAGAGACGGTCCTAACGTCGACAAATGGTATCTGCCGATCGAACCGATATCCATTATATCACTTAAAACAGGTACAATTCCAGATTGAAGTCCCAGTAACTGGAACTTGAAGGGGCCAAACTGGCTGGTTGCGCGTTGTGGCGAAGTTATATTTTCGGTCTTTATATAGAGTTACCTCCGGGGCGATTGCCCGTAAAATCTTCGATGAACAGTCCTTTGACAGATAGTATCCAATACACGCCCGATGATTTGCCGACGCCAGAACAGGCGCCTGAGGCGGATGTCGTTATTTACGATGGCAAGTGCGTGTTTTGTCTGGGACAGGTTCGTAATTTGAAAAAGTTCGATGGCAAAGGTAGGCTGGCATTTATGTCTTTGCATGACCCTGCGGTGGCCCAGCGCTACCCCGATCTGACTTACGATCAGATGATGAAGCAAATGTACGTTGTCAGCCAATCCGGGGAGAAGCTCGGTGGCGCTGCCGCGATTCGCTATTTGACGCGCAGGTTGCCAAGACTTTGGTTGGCGGCGCCTTTGACGCACATTCCTTTCACATTGCCGATCCAGCAGTGGTTCTACGATCAGGTCGCCAAACGGCGGTATAAGATAGCGAACAAAAATGGGACGGCCGATTGTGAAGACGGTGCGTGTGCGATTCATTTCGAAGATGAGAAGTAACGGTGCTTCATCGCGGATCGGTGGTTTGATGGATTGGCAACCCGAACGCGTCAGAGAGGGATCACTGAGTAACGCTCAATTCCTCGCTGACGCGTTCGGGTTTCCTTTTCGCGCATCTCATCGTGGGGGCCTCAAACTATGGAGGATCGTGCCCGCCCTTGCAAAACGGATGGCAGCGCATGATCCGCCACATGCCTTTGGCCGATCCCATCACGACGCCGTATTTCTTCACGGCCTGAATAAAGTAAACGCTGCACGTCGGCTGATACCGGCAAGTAGGACCGATCAGCGGGCTGATGGTGACTTGATAGAACCGCACCATCCAAATCAGTAGCGCTGCCGGAGCGTTTTTAAGTGTTTGCCACATCAGGTGCCGAGGGTAATTCTTGTTGGTGATTTTGTCGCTCGACTCTCCGAGAGTCGCAAGCGGGTCCCACGTTAAAACTCAAATTCGGGAAGCTGTCTACAGACGATCCATCAGCCACCCAGCTTTCGGTCCAATCGCTTGCAAAGGTTCAGCAACGAAGTGTAAACGGAGTGGTAGTCCGCCACGGCCCCTTTTTTGGGCCGAACAACGATGTCCAAACCGCGTGGAATATCATGTTGCTGTTTTCGAAACGCTTCGCGAATGATGCGTTTCCACTTGTTCCGCACCACCGCATTGCCGACCTTCTTGCTAACGGACAAACCCAGTCTCGTGCGCCCCACATCGTTCCGAATCGCGCGAATCACCAATACCCCATCGCCCGCATAATGCTTGCCGCGATACACCGCGTCGAACTGATACTGGTGGCGAAGCCGGACCGTGTTGGGAAAGGTGTTGCCTTCGGTATTGGGTGGTCCTGATTTGGTCACCAGACCAATTCCTCACGTTGCACCGCGGACTCCCACGCGTAGCTCAATTGCTCCAACAATGCCCGGTCGTCATCTGAAACTTCCTCGGGAATGGCGATCTGTAGGTGGACGATGAGGTCCCCGGACTTATCCGATGTCTTGATGCCCATGCCTTTGAGTCGTAGTGATTTTCCGCTGGAGGTTCCCGCAGGCACCGTAACACTGATCGTGCCATGTGGCGTCGGTATTTCGATCTTCGCCCCCAGCGCCGCTTCGGCAAGCGAAATTGGCGCGGTCACCGAAAGGTTCAATCCACTACGGCTGTAGTTCGGATGCCCCGAGACATTGACAGTCACCAGTAGATCGCCATCACCGGCCGGACCGCTTCTGCCCTGCCCTTTGAGTCGTATTTTCTTTCCCGATTCAATGCCAACGGGAATCTTGATCGTCAGGCTTTCGTGTTTTCCATTGCCGCGATCGAATGATATCTGATGCTGTCCGCCCAAAACGGCGGTTGCAAAAGGAACGGTGATCTTCTGTTCGATGTTAGCGCCTTTGGCCTGTGGGCGGCGCGGTTGGCCGCGGCCTGCACCGCCAAACATTTGTTCAAAGCCACCCCCGCCACCGCCAAAGAGTTGGCTGATGTCGATCTCGCCGCCGCCGAAAGGATTCCCGCCGCCTCCGCCGAAGGGGTTTCCACCACCGCCTCCACCAAAGGGATTGCCGCCGCCCATCTTTTCAAAATCGGGACCGAACTGATCGTACATTTTGCGTTTCTTTTCATCGCTGAGTACGTCGTACGCCTGTTGTACCTGCTGGAATTTTTCCTTCGCACGCTTTTTTTCCCGATCATCTTTATCGGCGTGGAGGTCCGGGTGATACTTGCGGGCCAATTTACGATAAGATTTTTGTATCTCCTCAATCGAAGCTCCGCGGGTCACGCCAAGTGTGTTGTAATAGTCTTCCGCCATAAAATTCTTTTGTGACTGTTTCCGGTAAAATTGATTGCGGGGTTTAAAATCGAATCGAATTGACTCGATAAGATATAAGACGCGTTAGAAAAGCTGTATTTTACGAACATTGCCAAGTTTGAGAAGGTTTCAATTGGGAATGATTCGAACCCCACCAGCATTAGTGTTACTACCGGTATTGGCATTGGCAAAGACCCTGTTTCGAGTTGATTTTTAATGGCTGAACTGATTGCTCACGGAGCTTCTTTCGAAAACCGCTGGCGGCGTCGATTGCCTAACAACAGCGCGGTCATTTTGGGCCGCGCCTGTCACGGTTTTACCGTCCCTTGGGATAATCAAATCTCTCGCCAACACGCGACCCTTCATTTTGATGGCGAACGTTTAAGTGTCCGGAAAATTCCATCTGCGGGTAATCCAATCTTCTTCCGCGGCACCGAGACCCAAGAATTCACTCTGGAGCATGGAGATCACTTTGTCATTGGCGAAACAACCTTCAACTTCACCGTCAATCAGGCGATGGCAACCGTTGACGTTCCTAATCCGATTCAACAAAAAACGTTCTCAACCCAGTTCCTGAAACAAGTCCGCTATCGAGACGCCGAACGTCGCATGAACGTGCTGACGCGTTTGCCCGACGTTATCACCAGCGCTGCCAATGAAGAAGACCTCTTGGCGAAAATGGTGAACACGTTATTAGCGGGGATCTCGTCGGCGTCCACGATCGGTGTGGTTAAATTTCTGGCTGAAGAAGACAAAACGGAAGTTGTCCATTGGGATCGTCGATCCATTGGCGGGGGAGATTTTGAAGCCAGCCAAAGACTGATCAGGCAATCCATCGAGGGCGGTGAGACGGTGCTTCATTTCTGGGACAAGACCGCCGGCCAAAACGCCGGTGGAGCCGATCGCCAATCGCAATATACCTTTGACATGAGCAATGATTGGGCGTTCGCCTGTCCGCTGGATGCATCGCAAGATGGCGCTCTGCCTGCCGCAGCAGACCGCTGGGTGATTTATGTTACCGGACGGAATAAACTTCAAACCAGCGATTCCCCTTCGGTGAGGCCGATTCCACAAGTGCCACTGAGTTCCAGCGAAGCCGATCTTGAAGGCGATATAAAGTTTTGCGAATTGATCGCTTCGGTGTTGTGTAGACTGCTGCAGTTGAGGACGTTTCAAAAACTTGAGTCCAGTCTTCGTCCGTTCTTTTCCCCGGCTGTGACCAGCGCGTTCGCGAACAAAGATCCCGATGCCGTACTCAAGCCGCGACAATGCCGCGTTTCGGTGCTGTTTTGTGACCTCCGCGGTTTTTCCAAAACCTCCGAAGCGCTTTCGGACGATTTGCTGAAACTGCTGTCGATCGTCAGCCAATCCTTAGGGGTGATGACGCGCGTCATACTGGATCAAGGCGGCGTCATCGGCGATTTTCATGGCGATGCGGCGATGGGGTTCTGGGGATGGCCCATCGATCAGCCCGATGCAGCGTTTCGTGCGGTTACCGCCGCGATTGAAATTCAAAACCAAATCAAACACATGGCGGCCGAAGGTTCTCATGAAGTTTTCAAAATGGGCATCGGCATCGGCACCGGAGAAGCGGTCGCCGGTCGCATCGGCACCGACGACCAAGTAAAAGTCACCGCGTTCGGGCCGGTGGTCAACGTCGCCAGCCGTTTGGAAGGAATGACGCAGCAGCTGGGCTGTTCGATCTTGATCGACCAGGCCACAGCGATGGCGCTGCCGTCTGATTCCCCGTTTACGCCGCGGCCGCTGGGCGAGATCCAACCCTTTGCGATGGAAAGATCGGTGAAGGTGTTTCACATCGCCGAAGGCAACAAAGAAGATGGCTCGTCCGATGCGGCTGAGCTGGAACAGGTGAAACTTGCCGTGGAAGCGTTCGGCGCTGGAAATTGGGACGCTGCCAAGGCACATCTGCAGAGCGTCCGCGACGAAGATCCCACGAAACGATTGTTGCTCAAGACGATGTGGGAACTGGTAACGCCGCCAGAGAATTTCAGAGGTTTGATTCCTATGACGCGGAAATAGGCTATAAAAAAAGTGAGGTAAACCGCTTACAATCTTTTAAGCGTAACGGTCTAGATGGAATTTTAAGATGGAATATTGATGCCTCGTTCAAAAGAAAAATCTCCCGACAAACAGAAGTTAGCCGATCGTAAAGCGGATCAATTTGTCTTCAAGTCAAAGTTGACCGGTCCGATAAGTGATTTGTCGATGTTGCGGCGGTCGCTGCTGTTGGCCGAAGTGTCGATGATCTCTTACCTGTCGATTGAGGAATGCAATATCGCGGCGGGGAAGCTCGGTTTCACCGACGGGAAATTTTTCAACACACGCGGGGCACAAGCGTATTGGTTTTTCAACGAATGGGACAGTGTGGTCGTTTGCCGTGGGACCGAGCCGCATGAATGGGGGGACATTCAGGCGGATATCAACGCGCTGACCGCCGTCGCCGAAACCGTTGGCAAAGTGCACCGCGGTTTTAAGGCGGAAGTCGATCGTGTCTGGCCCCATTTGGAGAAGGCGCTGGAGGAGAATGATAAACCGCTGTGGTTTTGTGGTCATTCTCTGGGCGGGGCGATGGCAACGATCTGTGCCAGCCGAGCCAACCTGTCTCACATTCCCAAAGAAACCGAAGAACTATACACCTACGGCAGCCCGCGCGTCGGTTGCGGTCGGTACATCAACCACGTGCAGTTTCCTCATTTCCGCTGGGTCAACAACAACGATATTGTGACACGCGTGCCGCCGACGTGGTTGGGATATCGCCACGGTGGGGCCGAGTTCTACATCGACAGCACCGGCAAACTGCGTGACGTCAAGGGATGGAAAAGGACGAAGGACCGCCTTCAGGGTTTCTTTAGCACGTTGATGCGTTTCCGTATCGATTACTTATCCGACCACAGCATGCTGGACTACATCGATCACATTTTCCAACTGTGCCGCGCCGAGGAAAAAGCACCGTAGGATGAGGTACGCTTGCCCGTCCGTAATCAACGTAACAATTTTCGCCAACCGCAAAGTCTCACCGGACCTATCTCTGGACCTCTAAATGGCGGAACTTCCGTACCAATTTATTCTGTAAACGGGCAGGGCCCGTCTTGGTCGATCAGGTCATTGCCATTGCCGCCAACGAGCACATCGACCTGCCCTTCACCGTACAAGGAATCGTTACCGTTACCCCCGCGTAGTTCATCGATTCCAATTCCTCCGCAAAGATTGTCGTCACCGCCACCGCCGGTAATATAATCGGGTGCGTTTCCGCCGATCAGGGTGTCATTGCCTTGACCGCCACGGATGGTGTCTCCCCCATCGCCGCCATCAACGTAGTCGTTTCCATTGCCGCCAATCAATTCATCAAATCCGCCGCGTCCGTAGATGCGGTCGTGACCGGCACCACCTGTGATGAAATCACGGTTAGGGCCACCGTAGATAATGTCATTTCCCAACCCACCGTGGATCTCCCCTCTGGCAGCGATGTTGTCGTCGCCGGTTCCTCCAATGATGACATTGGTAACTCCGCCACGAATATAGTCGTTCCCAGGTCCACCATTGATGAAATTGCTTAACCCCTGCCCCCGGATCTCATCGTCGCCTTCGTTTCCAAAAAGACGATCATTCGCTCCGTCACCGCCAAGTAGAACATCGTCGCCTAATCCACCGACAACGAGGTCGCTGCCGGGGCCCGCATCGACATAGTCATTTCCTTCTTCACCGATAAGAACATCCAGCGACGTTCCACCTAACATCGTGTCGTCGCCCGTTCCTCCGCGGATTAAGTCTGCACCACCCTCGCCGTCGAGTTCGTCATCTCCGCCGCGCCCATTAATAATGTCATTGCCCGTGCCGCCATAAATGCTGTCGACAGCGTCTCCACCAAACAACGTGTCGTTACCTTGTTCACCGTAGAGGACGACAGGACCGTTATTGGACGCGATGATATCGTCACCGGTACCGCCATAGGCGACCGTCATGAGCGCCGTTTGGTTGAGAAAGCGATCATCGCCGTCGGAGCCAAGAAACAAAATCATCGGGGCCGCCGGACCGCTGGTTGGGCAAGTGAAGAAGTGATTCCGTCCGCCAGCAACCACTTGAATCCTGCCATCTGCCAATTCGAAAATATTCACCAATCTTATGTTGGTCGTGTTATTTGTTGCATCGATAGTAATCATTGTGTTGTCGCTGGTTTTTATTACATCGACTTGAGGTTGAGCCTGTACTGGCTTCTCAAAGCCGCAGAAAAACAAGGCAACGACGGCCCAAACAACGATAAAAGAAAACGATCGTGTCATCTTGGAACCTCTCTTGGCCAGCATAGCGGGGAATTGAAAGTGGGGGTGGAAAACGTGTGATTACTGAAATGAGCTTAGCTCTGGGCAGGGCAAAGTCAACCTTTTGAATCGAATCTCATGCGCAAAGGCAATCCATGGAAAGCTTCGGTATGCATTAGCGCAATAAACAGCGGTCCTCAACGGTTACTACGAGACGACCGCTAAGCGGGCTTAAGGACAAGGTCCAGGGTTGTCTTGATCTAAATCGTCAACGCCGGATCCTCCCAGTAGCACGTCGACACCTGTTTCGCCAAACAAAGAATCGTTTCCGGCACCGCCATTTAGCTCATCGTCACCGCTGCCACCACAGAGAATATCTTGGCCCAAACCGCCAACGATCAGATCGTTCCCGGGTCCGCCAGCGAGAGTGTCGTTGCTGTTTCCTCCATATAGTTCGTCATCGTTTAAACCGCCGTCAATGATGTCATTGCCCAATCCGCCGGAGATGTAATCTTCACCGCCGTCACCTTGAATGACGTCGGCACCTTCCTGACCAAAGAGGGAATCTGCTCCTAATCCGCCAGAGATGGTGTCGTTTCCACTACCGCCCACGACATAGTCTGCTCCTCCACCAGCAACGATGTCATCACGGCCTTCGAAACCAAAAATTTCGTCTGGACCAACGCCTCCATTAAGCGTGTCGGCGCGCGAGCCGCCAACGAGGAAATCTGCACCTCCTTCGCCGAAGAAATAGGCAAGCCCCGTGGTGGCAACCAAACGATCGGGGCCAGGACCTCCATAAGCCACCGCTGTCAGGGATGTTCGATTGATAAAGTCATCAGCACCACCGGAACCAGAGAACAAAATCATCGGCGCTACCGCAGCATTTGTCGGGCAAGCGAGATCGTTGATTTGGCCGTTTGCCCAGACGCGCAATATTCCCGCCTGCGGTATTGAAACAGTAACGAAATCATCAAAACGAGTGCCATCAATGGTGATCATCCCATTTGATTTGGTTACCTCAATTTCATCCTGAGCAGCAGCCACGGTCAACGTTCCCGAACCTAGCGTTGGAAAAAGCAGATCGTCCGGGGTTGAATAGCTAAAAAATCCTAGCGGACCAGTCTCCAAAGTGATATCTGCCGTGCCCGCGCCAACGATGTCATAGTCGATCCTTGCCAGCAAAAACGAACCGCCTGGGCGGCCGTCGGGATTGGCCGCCAAAGCATCAAAATCTTCGTCGAACGCCGCTAGTGCAGGTTCAGTGCCGTACTCCAAAACTGAAATCCCAACAAAACGCGCCAAAGTAGCATCAATAACTTCATCTCTTGGTAGGCCATCCCATCGGATACCCAACACCGTTGTGTCGGTGGCTATTTGGGAGTTGAAGATTTCGGCATTAGTAAATTGGATCACGCTGTCATCAGTGGTCGAAACAAACAGCTCGAAAGCGTCGATGTCAAAATCACCTGACGAATAGATGTAAGCTGAACCTGTGCCGTCGGCGACGTTGGCCGCGGCCGAGCTAGATACTTCCAGCCCTTGACCAAATGACACGAACACTTGTTGAGCATAACTACCGGTGCAGCAAAGACTCAGCATGACCGCCAGAAATAAAATCCTTGTAAACATAAACAAGAGCCCTGCTGAAAAAATGTTAAACGCTTACGCCGTCTGTGCTGTCGGTAAAAATGAAAGCCACAAGTAAAACTACTGACGCGCCTTCAATTTTTAAATTTTGGGGTAGCTGGGTTCGCCAGAATTCAGCCCATTCGGAAATAAGCTAACTCTGGCGACTACCGTTACGTCCATCCACCCCACTTTTAATTCCGGACGAAGCACTAGTTCGCAAGAATCGTCGCGACTCCTGTTTGTCCGTCGGTAATTTGTCCAATGGTGAACGGTCCGGAGCGAAACCTTGCCGTAACTCCATCTGACCTAACATTGTACTCAACAAAGATCTGATCGCCGGGGCTGGCTGTTGCATTAATTGCCATACACGCGTCAGAACCTCGATTCATGCGGGCGGATTGACCCGGAGCAAGGTCGCCGGCGTTATGTCCCACAAAACCTGCTTGCCGAGCCGGCCCGATGGTTACCCAACTTTGACCAAAACTGACGCCAGTGGCTCCGTTCCCTCCGGCAGTAACGATCACATCCAGCTCGAAAGTATCGCCGGGGTCGGCGATTCCGTTGCCGTTGACGTCGCGGCCGTTGGTCCCTGGGAACACAACCTCGGAGCTCACAACTGCCAAACCATTTAGCGCACAAGGTCCCGGATCGTCTTGATTTAAATCGTCAACACCGGATCCGCCAAGCAGCACATCGACACCGGCTTCGCCATAAACAGAATCGTTTCCATCACCGCCACGCAATTCATCATCGCCGCGGCCACCGCAAAGAAAATCGTTGCCGATGCCTCCAAACATTAGGTCATTCCCGAGTCCTCCAATGATGGTGTCATTACTGTTGCCGCCTAGTATTTCATCATCGTTGGAACCGCCTTCGATGAAGTCATTTCCCAATCCGCCGGAGATGTAATCTTCACCATTACCACCCCGAATGACGTCAGCTCCTTCTTGGCCATAGAGGAAGTCTGCGCCGAGTCCACCCTCAATCATGTCGTTTCCAATGCCTCCTACGACACAGTCGGCTCCTCCACCGGCATCAATGTCATCGCTGCCTTCAAAACCATAAATTTCGTCTGCACCAAGTCCGCCATCAAGAATGTCGGCCAACGTGCTTCCAACAATAAAGTCGGCACCGCCTCCACCGAAGTAGGTTGCCTGGCCTGTTGTCGCGACCAGACGGTCAGCGCCAGGACCTCCAAATGCCATCGCGCTCAGTCGCGTCGTGTTAACGAAGTCGTCATCTCCTCCGCGTCCGATAAACGTAATTGATGGCGCCGAGGGACCGCCTAGGGGACAAGGGAAATCGGTAATCTGTCCGTTGGCTCGCACTCGCACGACATTCGACCCGACTGCTAATACGGCGACGTCGTCAACGCCGGGTGTTCCAACAATCGTGATGGTTGTTCCTGATTTGGTGACTTGGATCTGGGCTTGCGCGGGGTTCGAAGTCAAGCCAATGGTTGCGGCGATGGCAAGCATCATGATCGTGGAAGAAATTGTTCGAAGCATCTCAAGGTTTCCCTTCTCTCTACCGGACAAAGTTGGCCAGCGAGTCGAATTAAAAGTGTAAGCGTCATAGAAGAAATGGAAGTTGTCACAATGAACCAAAATTATACACCAAAACGAAGAAGCCAGACTTCTTCAAATTTGGATGCAACCTCAGGTTTTGTAGGAGATTTGTCCGTGGGAATTGATGTGCCAAGTGTCCAGTTCTCAGCCGCGCAGTTGCTCTTACGCAAATCATTTCGCAGTGCAGAAAGTGCTGAGGATAATCCCGCGATTGAATTGGGATTGCCGTTCTTTCGCAAAATTGGTGAGAGGCAATCGCTTGCAATTAAGGCGATCGCACAATTGAAATTTTGGGAGAAGGACGATGGATCTTAATCGGAGGAAGTTTTTGGTGTCCTCGGCAGCAGGTGCCTTGGCGATGCAAATCGCATCTCGGGATTGCGCTACACAGATAGGCCAAGCGGGTGGCACGAACTCCTCAGGTGGCCAGGCCCAACATACGGCAGACGTGTCAGCGGCATTCGTACCCAATCGAATTGCCGTTTCCACTTACTCGTTCTTCAACTTTGCCGACGGTTCGAAGTTGACCATCCCCGAGTGTATTGAAACCGCCGCGCGAATGGGGTTTGACGGAGTCGAACTGTTGTAGGTCCAGATGAAGGACACGTCCGACGGCGCTCTGCAAAAGCTCAAGCGTCTGGCGTTTATTCACGGGTTGGATCTGTGTGGGATGTCGACGCATCAAGGATTTCTTCGGCCCGACAAAGAATACCGCGACCGGAATGTCAAAAGACGATCAGTCAAATCGAAATGGCCTACAAGTTGGGGATCCCAACGATTCGCGTCAACACGGGGCGCTGGGGAACCACCAAAGACTTTAAAACCCTGATGGCCAATCGAGGGATCGAACCGCGGTTGCCTGGCCCCGCGTGCAGTGTTCATGCAAGCCAAGACGTACTTTGGTGGCGGGGTCTATTACACGCTGGACATGGACTACGACCGGATCTCCAAAATCTGCCAACAGGCAAATTTTCGTGGCTAAGTTTCGCTGGAGTTTGAGGGAAAAGAAGATCCCTGGACAGCGGTCCCTAAAAGCCTGAAGGTGCTGCGTGACGCGTTTGGCAAAATCCAATAATTGCGATTGTGATTTTCAAAGAAACGTTCACGCCTAAGCTGTTCCGTTGTTTTGGTTGATGGCTGAGGGGGCGGAACCGGGGCTAACGCCCATCGGCTGAATTGTTGATATTTCATATCACCAATTCTTTTGCCATCTTGGCGGTGAGTTGTCCGGTGAAGGCTTTTTGAAAGGAGCGATTGTTTGAGACCGTCGTGGATCGCTTCCAGAATTTCGACGGTCTTGGCTTCGAGCGACATGGCGTGGTCCGTCCGGTGACCAGGAAGCGCAAACTATCACCCTTTAGTTACCCCCTCTCAATGCCCCAGTTGGGGCAGCAACAGCGGGCGGGTGCTCAGGCCATGTAGACCGAG
>CAKZVF010000319.1 GCA_937921995.1 uncultured Pirellulaceae bacterium | reverse complement strand
TAACCTTCACCAAACGATTGTCGGCCGAATCGCCAAGTTCTTCGGCGAAGATTTGCCAGATTTGTGCCGAACGCAGGGCAACAAATTTCTGGCCGGCTTGCCAACGATCGGGGTGCATGCCAAGTACTTCGCCTTGATCTTGAACATAAGCGGTTTGAGTGAAGATGAAGTTCCACGTCTCGTTGCTGTACTCGACGAAAATTTTCAAATCTGGATCGAGGTCGTCCCGGATCATTCGTGCCATGTTACGCACGAAGTCATCGTCGGCTCGGGCTGGAACGCAGAACCAGGCGCTCTGGTGCGCTTGATTCGCCATCTGTATTTGATGTTCGAGTGCCACGCCAAGTGCGCTGGCTTGCGTGAAATAGTTCGGCGTCGATCTTTCCGACCAACTAACAATTGGACTGGCGTTGGTTTGCCCCCAGTCCATGAATCGGAGATTGGAAAATGAAGCAATGCCGTCTGTGTATGACGGGGAAAACGGCTGATCCTCGTAGGTGCCTTCGTGCCCGGGCGCGATCAGCTTCATGTTTCGAAACGGATCAGCTTCGTCGCTTTGGTAGATGTTGAGAAATAATGCGCCCGTTCCGTCGCCATGTTCCGAATCATAGATCTCAAGATCAAAGATTTGACGTCCTCCCTCTGGCGAAAAGATTGCGGAGCCTTGCCAGGGGGTGCTTGGATCCAACAGTCCATCGGCGGCCAGAAATTCAATTCTGCCGGTGCCTTCCAAGATCAACTGATACGTTCCGGCTCCGCGAACTGACATCGTGGTATGAATGAACTGCGGTTGGCTGCCGTCGCGTGGATTGAAAGGGACTTGAGTCGGCCAGCCGTTGTCGTCGACAGGGACTTGGTCTCCGTATTCTGTATCCCAACCAACTCCGTCGATGCCGCGTGTCAGCCACTGGATTGGTTTTTGAAGACGTCAACAAAATGGTTTGCTCCCCACGGAGACACCCCGTCAAGATTGGTTCCGACGATCATTTGGGCATGAGCGCTCCCGATCAAGAATGCCGTGGCGATCCACGCCGCTGAGCAACCGGATAAAATTCTGGCCTTCATTTTCTGATTCCTGTTTTTGAAGTTTTGATCAGTTGAATTGATTTGCCGTGTTAGTAGCGAAAGGAAAAGAAAAGATTGAATTGCTGAGCGGAACCGACTTGAGTAAAAACAACATTGACGCCACGCTTGTGCATGAAGGTAATGCCCCGATTCCAAGACCATGTCCCGTCGGTCGAGTTGGCGACTGAGGATGAATATCACGAAGACAAATTTGCCGCCGAATAGTCTCGATCCGAATAACTTACTCTATTGAAATGGCGAATTTACAAACGTCGCGCAGAACTCAGCAGAGTGATGAACGGGCTGATATCTAAGAAGTTAACCACGCCGTCCTGATTGATATCAGCTTCTTGCAGGAAAGTAGCTGACTGCAGTATTGATATCAATGGTGAGATGTCAAGGAAGTTCACCACACCGTCTTGGTTCACATCGCCTAGTAGAAATGGTGATTCAAACACTCCCGGAGTCGGGCTGTTTGCCAACCAATTTGTTGCAAAGTTCCCACTGGCCGCAAGACCATCGCGATGCAGTGACTGTCCGTTTCCATCTGCATTAGGGAACGGGGGCAAGTCGTCATAAACCACTCCATCCACTACCACGTGAGCAAGGTTCCCCAGTGCATCAGGGCCGCTAGGTTGTTGTAATGCGATCCTGCCAGAACTGTTTGACAGCGCACCGGTCAGTCCTGCAACGATATTCGAACCAGAAGCAATACTGTAGTGTGCCGCAAAGGCCGCCAATTTATTTGGTTCCAGTGCAGGGTTAAACGACACGACAACGATCGCTCCTTTTGGGCCAATGGTGGTTCCAGCCACGAAGTCAAAATCGACTTCACCGCGAATCCGCCAGTCCGTCAAGTTGATCGGCGCCGAAGTTGGGTTGGCGATCTCGATGTATTCTAGGTCGTTATCGGTCAACGTCGAATCAATCAACAATGCCGCTGCACTCGGGTCGCCCGGGTGATAGTTGATTTCACTGATCACCAGCGGTCCGACTTCGGCTTCGCCGTTGGCACTGCCGAAGGAGTTGACCGCCAGTCGTGTCAGTCGTCCGCTACCGTTGGGTAGCCTACCCAGTGACTCGCCAATGAATGTTGCGCCAAATTCAACCGAATCTTGCAGTGCTACGAAAATTCCTACCGCACCTTGGCTCAGGTAAACCTCGTCACCCTCAAAACCGCTCAACGTAAACCCACTGGCGGTTGCGTTGAAATCGGATTCGTCAAAAACAAGGTAACCTCCGGCTGAAATCACCGTTCCCACTGGGATTTGATACTTGAAAAAATCATCGCCATCGTTACTAAGATACCATCCGCCGACGTTGATGGGATTATCTGTTGTATTGAAAAGTTCGATCGAATCTGATTGCGAGGCATCGGCGTGGGCGAGAACCTCGTTAACCACGATACCCGCGCGCTCCACAGGCACATCACCGGGAGTGCCGCCAAGCAAAGTGCTTGATCTCCAGCTGTAGTATTTTCCCAGTTCATCGACGGGCGTGTTGACGGGATCATCTAGAACGAGACTAAAACCGTTGCCGTCAGTCGCGTTGTGCCAAGGGTCGTTGTCGCCGTAATCAACGGACATGATTTCAGCCATCGAACTATCCAAAAGTGTGACAGTTTCACCAGCATTATTGAGGGCGCCGGACCACTGCCCCAGCACCGTAGCACTTCCACCGTATCGCATCATGAATGCATCGACGTCTTCAACAACGACCGCGCGTTCACCCGACAGTAAATCGAAATCTCCAAAGTCAAACGTAACTCCATCGGACAGCCGAACACCGTTTAGATTGATCGAACCGGTTGTGGATGTGTTGAAGACTTCAATGAATTCAAAATCGTCATTGTCCTCAAATCCAGCCGCTATCTCACTGGCCGAAGGATCCGCTGGATTGAAATGCAATTCGGAAATTCGAAGTTCAGACACCGAAGCCTGAACCGAAAATGTGGCTTCACGAACAGCAGACCATTGGCCGTTGCTGAACACTCTGGCATGCACCTTCGTCGTTGTGTTCAACGAGACACCATTGGTGTCGGTCAGCGCAGCGGGAGCAACAGTTCCGCCGGCAAGCCGTGGATCTGATCCGTCGATCGTATAGTAAACGGTACCGCTTGCATTGATGGAAAGTAAATCGCCAGCTTGAATCGCCCCGCCGTTTTGTGGGTTGCCGTTAATTTGAAAGCTCGGCGTGTCGATTTGCGAGGCGAGGCCAGCGCCCTGCAATTGACCGATAAAAACGTGGGTACGTTGCGGCAGGTAAGTATTGATAACCGAGTCGAATTCGTTCTGCCACTGGTTGTCGACCGTTAGTGGA
>CAKZVF010000318.1 GCA_937921995.1 uncultured Pirellulaceae bacterium | reverse complement strand
CAAGTATTCATCACCTGCGTCGAGGATTGTGCTGGCGTCGACATCAATCTTTAAAAACGGCACTCGAATATCGTCCTCGTCGGTAACAGCAACCGATAGATCGGCTATTCGGATCGCGTTTCCGCCTTCGGTGAAGGTGTCTGCGTAATCTTCGCCGGGGAGTCCGCCGTTGAGGTCCACATGCGGAGGATCGTTCACCGCAACAATTGTGATGTCGACTTGTCCACTGTCAGTGTCGATGCCGTCGGTGACGTCGTAGGTGAAACTGCCGGCGTTCGCAACGGTGAAGACAGTCGGGGCATCGTAGACCAAACTGGTCAGCTGCGCCATCGTCAGCATGTCACCGTTGTTAACCACCGTGGTTCCGTTGGCTAAGAAAACGGTACCTAAGGTTGGCAGTCCCGTGACCGTGGCGGTAAGGGTATCGCCGTCGATGTCCGTTGGGGTGGCCAAGCCCAGCGGATTAGCCGTTGAATCTTCGTTGACGGTAATCGCATTGTCGGTCGCGATCGGCGGATCCTGAATTGGGCAAACGTCGATCGTCATCGTGTTGGGGGTTGTTTGGAATAGAATTCCGTCGCTGACGCTGAAATCAAAGGTCGCGTAGCCGTTACCATTTCCATCGGGATCGGGCACGAAGATCAGATTTCCGTTGTTGATCTCGTTCAGCGAAACGACTTGACCGGCCATCGCCGGGTTGCCGTTGATCAGCAATTGCCCGTCGGTCGGCAGCGTGTCAATTCGGACGGTGACAAGTGCATCGCCTGGATCTTGATCCGCAAACGGAAAGTCGCTGGCGGCAAATGTGTAAGAGATTTCTTCGTCGGTTTTGACGGTGTTGTCAGCGGAGGTGGGTGGGTCGGCGACAGGAACGACGTTGATCAAAACGATGCTGGAGGCGAACCCGCCGTTGCCGTCGCTGATCGTGTAGTTGACGGTATCGGTGCCGTTGAAGCCGGGGTTGGGTGTATAGTCGATCGTGCCATCAGCGTTGATGACGACGGTGCCGTTAGCAGCGACCGCCATCGTTACGGTCAGCGCATCGTTATCCGGGTCGCTATCGTTGGATAGGATGTTGATGTTGGGCAGCGCGGTGTCTTCGGGAGTGCTGCCGCTGTCGGCGTTGGCAACCGGCGGATCCTGGACGTTGAGAACGGTCACGGTCACCGTTGCGGTACTGGTACGTCCACTGGCATCGGCCAATGTATAGGTAAACGTGTCGGTGCCAAAGAAGTCAGGGTCGGGCGTGTAGTCGATCGTTCCGTCGGGCAAAACAGTGATCGCCCCGTCGCTGGGCGGGGTAGTGGACTGAATATTGAACGCACCGGTGGTTGGCAAATCATCGTTTGCCATCACGGCAATGTTGATTAAGGTTTCTTCGTTGGTGGTGACCGCGTCGTCCATCGCGTCCAGGGGACCGGTGACCGGTTCGGACACGTCGATAAAGGCCGTGGCGGTTGCAGATCCTCCATTGCCATCGCGAATTTCGTAGTTAAATGAATCGGTACCCGAGAAACCTGTGGTGGGAATATAGGTGAACGTGCCGTCGCTGTTGAGGGTCAGCGTGCCGCTGCTTGGGCCTGAAAGTGGGGTTGTGTTGACCGTCAGCGGGTCACTTTCGGGATCGTTGTCGTTGATTAGAACGCCGTTGGCGGCGGTCGTAGTAAGGGTTGTGTTGCCGAGGACGGTGTAAAAGTCATTGACCGCGACCGGGGGATCGTTGATGGGTTTGACGACGACATCAAACGTCGTCTGTATCGAATCGGTGTCGGTGACTCCGCCCCCGACGTCCTGCCAATTCACGTCCATGGTGATGGTGAAGGTGCCGCTTTCATCTGGATTGGCGCGGTAGGTCAGCGCGCTGGCATTCCAAGCGGTAATGTCAACCGACTGACTACCGGCCGAAGAGACAAACGTATTGGTGCCATCGGTCAGCGTGTGGCCGATTGGGATGTTGGAAAGGACTTGGGAGGTCAGCGTTTCGCTGCCGTCTTGGTCGACGAAAGCGGGTGTGATGTTGGCGGTGATCGGAATATCGGTGTCTTCATCGCCGCATGCGTCTGGTATGCCTGCAAAGCTGATCGGGTCGATAACGGCTTCAATGGTGACGGCAGTCGTTTCTACTTCATCGCCGATGCGTAGCGTCACGTCGACCGGAATCGTGCCCGAGACATGTGTTGGTGGGATGTAAGAGAGTCCCATGGACGCTTCGGCAATTGTCAGTTCGAAGTTGCCGGTGACTGGATTAAGAGTGCCTTGGCTGAACGAGCCTCCGGAAACCGAACCGGTAACTTCGAACGGAGCCGCACCGAACCATTCGACTTGACCGCCGGCGAAGTAGTCGAGGAAAGATTGCGTCCCGCGGCCATTGCTGTTCACGGCTAACTCGAGCGTTGTGCCGCCATTGATCAGGTTAAATTTCGCGGTGCCAGCGAAGGGGTCGACGAACTGATTGATGGTGGTGTGGTTACTGATCGAGTTAGGGTCGTCAAAGAAGGCAGTGCCAAAAGGCGTTGCGTCCCATCCGACTAAGTCAACTCTGCTGCCGGCGCGGACGAAGTAAATCGAGCCGCTGCTGGTCCCGTTCGCTAGGTCGATGACGGCGAATGCGGCTCCCGAATTTTCGTTGGTGTCATTGGTATTGGTGCCGTTTTGCGTCAGGTTCAAAATCCCCAAGGTCGCGTTTTCGGGGATGTCGAATTCAAGCGTCGAAGTAGGGTTGGACGGGTCCGAGTTCCAAAGTCCATAATCGGTCGCTTCGCCGAGTTGTTCCGCCGAGGATCCGAAAGGTCTACGTTCGTAGTATTCGACCGTGATCAGACTATTGAAAGTGCCGGCAAAAGAATCGTCGCGGTCGATGACCAGATTACCTGAGGCGTCGATGTAGATTTGATTGTCATTGATGACGTTGGCAAGTCCCGTCGTGTCACCGACAATCGTGCCGGCCCCTGAGATGATCGAGCCATTGGTGACCGATGAGACGTCGTAGTCTTCAAATCCGTAAGCCACAACGCGCGTGTCGGTTTCACCGATTTCAGCCGCAACCACGCCCGACGCCTGCAGGGTAGCGAGGTCAATGTAGACGCGGCTGTTGCCTTTGTATTCAATTCGCGAGTTTGACCCGGCCGCCGCGTCGGTGATATTGACCACTAAAAAGTCGGCATTGGCTGGTACATTCAATGTGGCCAGCGATTGATCGGTATTTTGCAGAACGGCGGATGATGTTCGAATAAATTCAGCGCTGCTGGTGGCGTTGGTCAGGTATTCGACGTGGTAAGCCGTTTGCAGTTGGTGATTTTCTTCGATCATCAAAACGCCATCGACGATCGTGAAGGTAGGATTGATGTTGTCGTTGGCATCACCAACGATGGTGCCTCCACCGGTCAAGATTGGCGAACCCAAAGGCGCGTCGCTGAATCCAAACTGGTCACTGCGGCTGGGACCTTGGTCGATGATGTGGCCGATGTAGCCGTTGGAGGTTTCGGTGTTTAGGTCGATACTGACATTGAGGAACTGGTAGTCATCGTTGTAAAGGTCGCTGGCTGCGGTTCCGATGTCGCGCGTGGAATATCCAGTGATCTTGATTCCGGTGGTTCCCGCAGGAATAAGGAAATCGGTCGTCGTGGTGCCGGCGTTGCCTGCCCGAAACCCCGCGTCGGTGGCGATGATGTCTTGCAATTGACCGCCTTGGGTCAGCGACGGTGACAGTGTCAGGCCAAGATCAATGGAGTTATCCTCGAGCCCCGTTGCCGTTGGAAAGACCGAATAGTTGTCAACCACAACCTCCGAGGCCAGTCCAAAGTAGTCGCCAGAATTCAAATCGACTTGGTGGAAATAGACCAGCCCATTAGCCGCATCGTAGCCACTGGCGACGAGTGTCGTCGTGTTGGGTCCGTCGGCAAGATCGGACTGATCGGAAACGATCAAGCCAAATTCGGATGCGATGGTCGCGTTGATTCCGGCGATGCTGCTGACGTCGAACACGTAAGTCGCGCGGCCGGTGTCGGCTGTTTCGTTGAACTGCCAAACGCGCTGGAGCATCTGCCCGACGCGCGTAGGTGTGTTGATGACGGTGACGACTTCAGGGGCACCGTTGTTGCTCAAGGTGATCGTGCCGGCGGCCGAGTTTTCAGCGTTTTCGATTGTCACAGCGCCATTGGTGGCTTCGATGGCCAGCGTGCCGCTCCAGTTGTGCGATGAGAGCGCCTGAGTTTCGACTTGGCCGCTGACAAATTCTAGCTGCCAGTCAGCGCTTTGTGCGGAATCGCCCGTCACGTCGATCGACGCGGCCACGTCGGCGCCGGTGACAGCGCTGACGGTTTGGATCAGCGATTGGCCGTCGGCGTTGAGCGCTAGTTCGCATCCGTAAAAAAGAAGATCCGCGTCTTCGGTCAGCGCTGATGACCAAGAGGCCAGTTCATCGGCATAGTGGCTGATGTTGTCAGTGTTGAGCTGGGTGTTGCCCAGTTGCACGTTACCCGCGTTGCCATGGGAAAGGATGTGGACGGCTTCGAATTGACTGTTGGACGTCGAAAGGAAATCAGTGATCTGTTCAACACCATCGGTGCTGACATCGAGAATGTGAATCGTGAACGCGGTGGACGGCTTGGATTCGATCAACGATTGTAGAAGTGCATCGTTGTTTTGCACGTTGGAATCAATGACGATCAATTCGGTCGGCGAAGCCGATTGAGATTGATTAAGCGGTGAAATTTGAGGGGCCGCTGGCGCAGCATGATCCGCTGGTATTGAGACGAATGTAGCGTCAGGCACGCCGTCAAAGAGAACGCGGTCTTCAAGTCGCTCAAAGAATGATTGATAGTGCTTGTCAGAGAATGACATCGAAACTGCCTTAACGGAAGCGAGAGAAAAGAGATTCCTGGGTGGCCTGGGCGCATACCGCACCTCTAGTTTGTTTTTCGAACGTTTTGGTGCCCAGACTGGCATCTCAGTTCGTTTAATGCTGTAACCGGATGTCGCGTATTTTTAAACGTTGATGGTTGTCTGGGATGTGACGGTAACGCAACAAGATTTCGTTGCCGGAGAGCTAAAGTGCCAGCACTTATTTGCGGAGCGCAAAACGCGCTCTTCAGCGCACAAGAACAGATCAGACAGAAGAAGGTTTGGTGAACAGAGGTATCAGCATTTGAGAAACGTCAAATTGTCTACCTGAATGCTAGCCGCACGCTCGTTGGAATGGACCCAAGTGTCGCGTTATTGTTATAAAATCGATCAAAATGAGGACGTTTGGAAGCTTGTCATCCAGCCGGTTCGAACAGGCCGCGATTGTTGAGGCCCCATGGTTTCGATCGGGAAAAATCCGTTAAAAAAGTCAAATCCTATCCAGTCCTGATAATTTCCGCTTTGTGGGCTTGGGAGGTCAGATAAATTTCCCTAAAACGCAGACTAATCTTGGTTGAAATACGTATTTTGCTAAAAATGAGCTAACCTTCCGCACCCAAACTGCCGTGGCATCGCGGTTGCTATGTATGGAATGACAACCGAAACCTGATTGACTGGCGTTCGAATTTATTCGAGGTCATTAAGCGTATTAACTTCAGCCCCAAACGTGGAACTATGAGTACCGCTCCCCGCAACTTAAAGCGCGTTGAACTTTCTAACCCGTATTCAAATCAAGGAAGATCAAACAAGCTTGGCTCCAACGGCGGAAAGCCGAATAAGGTGGCGCCTTGGATTTGGATCCTGGCGATCTGCTGTGTTGTCGCACTGGGGATTTCTGGCTATCTGACGTGGGTGTATTTTACATCGTCCAAGATTGCCGGCTGTGGCGGCGGCAGCGTCTTTGATTGCAGCCATGTCACCAACAGCAAGTGGTCGATGTGGATGGGCGTTCCGGTCAGCCTGTTGGCGATCGTGTCTTACGTTTCGCTGGCAACGGCGTTGGCTTTTGCGGTATGGCAAACTTCGCCGGTGGTTAAGCGGTTTGCTTGGACGGCGGTCGCGCTATTTGCATTGTCGGCTGGCTTGGCCGCGGTCTGGTTCACGGGGCTTCAGGTTTTCGTACTGAAACACTTTTGCAGCTATTGCTTGGCCGCTCACGCCTGCGGGGTTATTGCGGCTGTGATCGCGCTCTGGAAGATTCCTCACAAGATGAACGTTTTGAAGTTTGCAACTCCAATGGCCGCGATCGGCATGGCCGTTTTGGTGGTTGGGCAAATCAATCAATCTGACCCAGAGAAGTTTCGCATTGAGACTTTCGAGGTAGTGCCCGTCGTCGAAACGTTCGACGCTCCATTTCTTGCTCCCACCGAAAACGCGAGCGATGATACCGACAGTGCTGTGTTCGAAGCTCCCACGGTTTCGATCAATGAAGGTGCAGCAGCCGGTTTCCTTTCACGGCTGATCTCCGCGGAGAACATCGTGGCATTGGCCAGACCTGCGACGGCGATGTTGGCTTTTGCATCACCGCTTCAAAGCGGCAGCGCTGGTGGTTCTGGATCCAAAGCCGGTTCCAATAACAAATCCGACGCCAACAGCAAAACAGAAACTCCAGCCGCCCAACCTAAGAAACAGCGCACCGTTGGCATCAATGGTGGGACGATCAAATTGAACGTTGGTCAGTGGCCGCTGAGCGGTTCGGTTGATGCGAAACATGTTTTTGTTGAGATGTTGGACTACAACTGTCCTAATTGCAGAAAAACTCACAAAGCGGTTTCGGGCGCTAAGAAAATTCTCAACGACGATGTGTCAGTGATGGTTTTGCCGATTCCGCTTAACACCGCTTGCAATAAGGCCGTCACAAAAACGGACGCGCTGTTCACCGAGTCCTGTGACATCGCGAAATTGGCGATTGCCGTTTGGCGAGTCGATCAAGATAAATTCCGCGAGTTCCACGAAGCCATGTTCGCCGGCGAGCAGGCACCGACGTTGGCTCAGGCGACTGAGATGGCGAATTCGATGGTTGATGCGGCGAAGTTAGAAGCAGAACTAGCATCGGGTATCCCAGGGAAGTTCATCTCTTCGATGGTTCAGCTCTACGAGAAATCGGGCAAGGGTGCCGTGCCAAAACTGATGTTCCCCGGGACCAGTATCGTCGGCGAATTCACCTCCGCCGAATCTTTGGCCGACGTGATTAGGCAACAAACGAAATAAGAGTTCGTAACTGGTGCCAAAGAGAAACGATTATCAGTTTTGAATTTCACGAATCAGCGCTCTTTATCATAGTTGCTGTTCGCTTTTGCAAAATCTCACTGAGATTTTAGATCTCGCAGGTAGATATTACCTAGATCTTGCACGAGTCCTAGGAACAGGTCAGTGCTTTTGGGTTTGATTTTGTCACCCTCGTCCGAGAACACCACAAAATCTGGTTGCCCCTGAACGGATTGGAGACCTTTGGCGGTAGGCCTAGCGTAGGTAATTCTTTTAGAAAGCGTCGGGCCGTAGAACGGATAGGCGAAGTGTTTTCCCGAAATCGCTAGAATGATGTTTGAGTTCTCGGGAACGGCGCGTTCATAATTTCGGATCACCTCAGCCATTTCTGGAAGATTG
>CAKZVF010000317.1 GCA_937921995.1 uncultured Pirellulaceae bacterium | reverse complement strand
CGGAGATCGCGTTGGTCAAGGAGAAGCTGACCGAATATGGCTTATCCGTTTCGTCGATAGGTTCGCCGATTGGAAAATCAAAGCTATGCGACGTCGACGATGGCACAACGACGGCCTACCGACCTTTTGCAGAATATCTTCAAGATGAAGTCGTTCGGGCGTGCGAGTTGGCCAATACGTTTGGCACGAAACTGATTCGCGGGTTCTCTTTTTATCATCCCAAAGGATCGGATCTCGAAACTCACTTCGCTCAGGCGGTCGATCAAGTGGGGCAGATCGCTGACGTCTGCGATCGGCATGGTTTGACTTACGGTTTGGAAGTGGAAGCCAATCTTGTCGGCCAAACGGGCCAACTGTTGGCTCGCATGCATCAAGACATTGGGCGGGATGCTTTGGTGACGATCTTCGATGGCGGCAATCTGGTCATGCAGGGATTTTCAGAAGAGGAAGTTTTCCAGCAGTACGTCGCGATGAAACCGGGGCTGGGTTGGATTCACATTAAAGACTTCAAGGACCCCGCTGGATCGGCGCGAGTGACTCATGTTGACGAAGAAACGATCAAGCATTTCGTGCCTGCGGACGTGGGGCAATCCGGCCATCTGGCCATTATGAGAGATTTTGCTCAGTTCCTACCGGAGCTGCATCAGCGGATGGCCAAACGCGGTGTGCCGGGCGTTTTTGCCGACATGGAACCGCACGTCAAAGGCGGCGGGCAGTTCGGCGGGTTCAGCGGCCCCGATGGATTTGGCGTTGCGCTTCGCGCGTTTTGCCGCGTGTGCGATGAAGCGGGGATCCAATATCGGTTGAGAGACTTTAGTGATATTCAGGCTGATCGTGGATTCTAAATTCACCATAACCTAGTACGTGAATCGGTGATTTTCCTTCGCCATTAGTCTGACATGATCGAGTCGTCCAACTTCTTTTCGCTGAGGTAGACTCGTAGGGTATAAACTCCAATGAGCATAAATCCGAGGCCGAAGACGACACCCCAGTAATTAGTTTTTTCTGCCATGAAGGACATCAAGAAGAACAAAAGTGCGAACCCCCAGCTGAGTAGCGACAGCGTCAGTTTTGTTTTCGTGGTGACCTTTCTTTCTCGTGCCAGGCTGTCACGAAAGGCTTCTCGGGCATTTGAGTTGGCGATCTCGCGTAGCGAATCGAGCGACTGCATGCGAACGGCTTTTTGCTTTGGAACGAACTCTTCGGGCGTCAGCGTTTGGACTTTTTCCACCACTGTTTCGGAGACAAAAGACGCCGACTCTTGCACGGCAGCGATCTTCTCAGCGGCTTTATCTTGTTTTTGTTCTGCGACTTCTCCCGACGTCGGTTCGGTTTCGCCTCGCATACGATTCAGCAATTGAGACATGTAGTCCTCAACAGAGCCATCGTCTTCGGCACCGCCGTTTGCTTGGGCCGACACGGTTGAGGTGGCGGTCGTCGCAACCGAAGGAGACGCGGGTGGCGGCGTAGGGGCCGCGGTTTGCGTGATTTCTTCTGATGCGGATTCGGCTTCCGCTTCTCCGGCGTTGAAGTCTTGGAGTGATCCCGCGTTCTGCATTCGCGCCAACACATCGGCGACACTTTCTACTTTTTCGGGCTCAGGTGCTTCGGCTTCGACGGTTTCTGGCTGAGTTTGCTGTTCCGCATTGAGGCTGATCGATTCAATCTCTTCCCTCAACGGAGCTTCGGCAAGTTCCTTCTTAATCTGTCCTAAGCCAGAGGTGTCTAGGCCAAGCGATTGAAGGAGCGCGAACGATTCAAGCTGACTTCCCTGGTTACCATCGGTGGGTTCGGAAGATGGAGCGGTATCATCTGTCGCTGCGACCGGCGGTTGCTCGATGGCATCGGCAGCAGCGGAGACGGCACCAACAGTCGCTTCCGTTACTGCGGTTTCACCAACCGGTGGTGCAACGACCGGTGATTCAGATACTGGAGGTGCAACCACTGGAGGCTGCTGAACTGCCGAAGTTTCAGCCGCTGGGGTTTGCGAAGGCGAGTTCGTTGTGCCGGACTCAAGTTTGGCCAAGACAGAATCGAGATCGAACTCAGGCGATGCCGCCTTGGGTTCGTTGGCGACAGTTTCTTTCGGCTGATCCAAATCAGGCGTTGCGGCAATCGCTTCGGTCGCCATAACCTGTGTTGAAGGAAGTGACGGAAGCTCGGGGGCAACCGTTGGTTTGGCAGTCGACGCGGGTTGGCCCGAAGTGGCGGTTTCGACCTGAGTGACCTCCGGCGAAACGGGTGAGGCAGGTGTGGCACTTTCAACCTCAGGAGGCGTTATCGTGTCCGATAAAGAAACGCCACTTTTTGAAAAGTAGTTTTCCAATGCCGCACGTCGTTGGGCGGCGCTGTCGGCTGCGTCCGGTGTATTGAGAACTGTCTGTGCTGGAGTACGTTCCGGGTTGGCGGTGGAATCCGTCGGTGGAGCGGGTTGAGCAACGGCGAGCGGTTGTTGTGGCGTCGCATCGGGTGTCAGTCCGTCTCCGCTCGATTCGTCCGCGATTTCAACGGGAGTCGATTCGATGGGCATCGTCGAGACGGATGGTCGGGTGGCCGCCGGGATATTGGTCGCTTCATCTTCAAGACCGGCTTCTGCGGTTCCTGCAGCGCTGTCGACCAACTTTGAAAGTCGTTCTGTTAGAGAATCTATCGTCGCGTTGGAAGGTGTTGAAGGAGTTGTGGGCGCTGAAGGTGTGCCTGACGAAGCAACCGATTCAGACGCGACGTCAATGGCTTGTGTGACTACCGGCATCCGCGAAACCGAAGGTGCCGGAGTTGACGCCTCCGTTGGGACTTTGTGAGTCTGCAGGGGCGCGGTGACTGCGGGAGTGCGCAAGTTGGAAGTTGCAGGTTTGAATTTCGGAGCTTCCCCCAGCGGTGACGAGGAAACCGAGGGAAACTGAACCGATGGCTTGGCGTAGTCCGGAGACGTTGTTGTCGATGCTGCATCGCTGACCGCTGCGGTGTTGGGCACCGTCATTGCTTCTTGGCGGACAACAACAGGCGGGCGCCCAGACGTCGCAGGGTTCGCATTGCCGGGCAATTCGACGGTATTTACAGGCTGGCGAGCCGTTGTCGATGCGGTAGGTGTTTTTTTTGTGTAGACGCCTAACTGGTAAACTTCAACTGAGAAATTGTCGGTCAGTTTTATTAGATCACCCTTTTTCAACCATTGCACTGAAACTTTCGCGCCGTTGCAGAGGACGTGATCGCTGTAGCTGCGGAAGGCAACCCCCTTCTCGCCTCGGAAAATCACGCAGCGACAATTTTCGGGGTTCTCGATACTCGGGGACAAATCGCTGAGCAGACATTTCTCGTTCTGGACCGTAAAAAATTGGCCATCACGTTCGCCACCAATTAATCGAAGCACCAACTCATCGGGACTCTGAGGAGCATTTAGGGGATTATTCATTACCGAGATCTTTTTGAGAGAGTATCAAACAGCTGGATAGGTTTGGGAGAGTTTAGGGTTCCAGTACTAGGATTTAGCTTCCGAATCAGAGAGCGTCAAATTATCCACGGTAATTTTCGCCATTCTCATCCGTGCAACGACATCGGCCCTACGGAAGCCATACCCATACGGAATTCTGAAAAATGAAATCCCGAACAATCGGATTAATCGTTACGTAAGCCTTCTGAAATAGATCGCTTAAACCAAAAGTGCGCTATCAATATGCGGGAGACCAAAAGATTGCTTGCCTTGCACAGGACATGCGGATCCCTTTCTTTACCTTCGGCAAAAAGAAGGACAAACGTAGATCTCGATTACGTCGTTGTGAATTCAAGAAGAATCGCATTTGTCGGAAGAATTGGAACTCGCCTTTGCAACAGGAACAATGCTGCCTTCGTCGACGACACAAATTTCCTGAAACACAAAATTAGAAAATGCTGTTTAGGCGTTAAAAGCAATCTATAGTTCCCAGCAAGCGGCGTCCCCGTTGGGGCAATGCGGCTAAACCTTGGCTGGTTCACAACTGATTCAGCAGCCCAACAAAACAATATCCGGTTCGCACACGTAAGGTTCTCATCCATTGCAGGATTTACCATGAAGAAAGCTCATAAACAGATCTACCAAATGTTAGAAGAGCGACGCACTGAAATACTTGAGTCGATTGAAAGTGATTCCAGTGCGTTGAATCAGCTACGCCAAGATCACAGCGGTGACGTTGTTGATTTTGCCAGTGGCAGCTCGTTTGGAGAAATAAGTTCGCAATTGGCCGAAGTTGAAATGCGCGAATTGAAAAATATTGAAGCGGCTATGAAACGGATTCAAGATCGCACTTATGGCGTGTGTGAAGGTTGCGAGAAATCAATTCACACCGAAAGACTAGCAGCGATTCCTCATACGAAGCACTGCATTGCTTGCCAACGGGCCGCTGAAGAAGCCGACCTTGACCCCGCTGAAATTACCGATTGGTCGGTCATTTTGGAGGATCCAAGCCTTACAATCGATGGCGGCATCGGCGACTACGGCGTGAATCTTCCGTAATTACTACAGCCGTCGACGATTTTTATAAAAACATTTACCGTGGAAACGAATTAGAATGAATGGAGTCAAAAATTCGTTACCATCGACCCACACGCACCTCCATCCCATAGCGATACGATGCGAACTTTAAACTCACAGCTTCAGCATGACTCCTCCACCGGTTGCTTGGTGATTCGATTGTTAATGATCGTCGCTACGGTGTTCGTCACGTCGGTTTCAAGCGGCGGTGTCTTGCAGGCGCAAGCCACACTGGGTTCCCATCAACGCACCTCCGCCCAGCGCGACACCGAATTCAATGAACTGACCAAGCATGCATCTTTCATTCAGCAGCAGTACCGTCAGGTCAAACGGATCGCTAAATTTGTACGCCCGACGATTGTCCACATTGACGCCAAGAAACGCGAAGCGGCTCCCCTGTCGCGGTCCAAGGATGCCAAGAAAGACCTGCGTCCGGTCATCGTCGAAGAGGCGGGTTCGGGGGTCATCGTAAAACGCGATAACCGAATGTTTGTGCTGACCAATTATCATGTCATCGAAGAATCACGGCTGAACGATATTCGCTTGGAAGCCAATGACCAAGTTTTCTATCCGATCAACGTGATGCATGATCGTCATACCGACATCGCGGTGCTGGAGATTGATGAATTCGGCATGACCGCGGCGCGACTTGGCGATAGCCGTCAAGTCGAAGTTGGTGATTTCGCTGTCGCCGTGGGCAGCCCATTTGGGTTGAGCCATTCGGTCAGCTACGGCATCATCAGCGCCTTAGGCCGGCACAATCTGAAGCTTGGCCCTCAAGGCGGTAAGTACCAGAACTTCATCCAAACTGATGCGGCGATCAACCCAGGCAACAGCGGCGGTCCATTGATCAATCTGCGAGGCGAAGTCATCGGGCTCAACACCGCGATCGCCAGCAACAGTGGCGGCAGCGACGGGATTGGTTTTGCAATTCCAATCAATATGGTGATGCGGATTGCCAATGACCTGATTGAGCGTGGTTATGTGCGACGAGGATTCCTAGGCGTGTCTTTGGACGCGCTGTACAGCCCCGCCAAAGCCCGGGCCATTGGTCTACGACGTTCGCACGGAGCGATGATTTCTTCGATCTCTGAAAACTCCCCAGCATCACGCAGCGAACTACAGGTCGGCGATGTGATTCTAGAGTTCGACAGCCAACACGTCAGCGACGACGCTCATCTGGTAACCACCGTCAGCCTCACCGAGATCAACACGTCAGTGCCAGTAAAAGTCTTCCGCCGAGGCGACATCAAGACCGTCTACGTTACAATTGAAGAGCGGAATTAAGTCTTGGTCCCATGGCAGGAGCTGTTAGCCGCTGCGAGTGATTTTGGGACGTCTTATAATTACGCTTTGGGGGTATGCGGATAGAGGAGTGGGCGTTCGCGGGATGGATGAACGCGATTCTTTCTTCAATATAGATTCTTTGGTATCCTACGTGGCCGCTCTTACCACCAAGTGAATCTCCTCCACTCCTCGCTGCAATGCTTCTAGACAACAAATCACAAGGTAAAGTTGGCGACGTCATCGGTAAAGCTCTGGACGAAAGTTCAGAAATGGCCGTGCTGACCAGCCTGTTCTCCATCTATGGCTTCGCAAAACTAAACCGGGAACTGTCAAAGGTCCAAAACCTAAGGCTGGCGATCGGCAAATCAGCAGATGGCACGTCCCCGACTAGCGTTAGTCTGACCGGGACGGTTTTGAGCAAGAACGGGTTTCGAGGCATCGAGGATTTTGAAGTCGTTTCCTACCTAGTGATTGTCGAGCCCAACGGCGAGGCAGATGGAGGTGCGGCGTGAAAGATTGCAGCGGGAAGATTGTAAGAGTTCAACCACGAATGAACACTAATGGACACGAATCCACTATTTGCAAAATCGCAGAAATTCGTGTTCATTCGTGTGCATTAGTGGTTTTTTCTGTCCGTCCCTTGCGCGTTACTGGCACGCGTGGAGGTCAGGGTGAGTAATTCCGGGGCTGGATTTTAAGAACAGGACAACGGCGAAGCAGCCAACAGTGGGCCAGAGCAGCTGTATGCCGCCATGGGGATTCCCGCCAGTTGCCGGCTGAACAAACGGATCTTCAAAAAGCTGTTCCATGAAAACAGCCAGCTGGGCGCAACCGACAAGAAAGCGTTCAAAGACGACATCGACAAAGTGATCTGGATGTTCAAGCTTGAGCCGAACAGCGTTTCAATCCCAGCATTTACTGATGACGAGCGTGAATATCTCGAAGTCGCCATCCTCCAGGTTGATTGCAAAACTCAAAAGCGAAGCGGGCGAATTGCTCAGATCATTCATCGAGCTATCCCCTATCCGTTAATGCTGGTTTTTTCGTATGAGTCCTCAGTACTCATCAGTATGGGCCACAAACGATTCAGCCAGTCCGAGAAAGGTGCCATTGTCGCTGATGAGTTCTTCAATTCCGACTGGATTGACCTAACGTGTCCCAGCGAGGTGCAAAAATCGTTTCTGAAAAGTCTGAAACTCGACAAGCTTCCACACACGAATCTGTTCGCATTCTACTCAGCACTTGTTGAGCGTATGGCAGGTTTGGAATGCGCTCGCCTCACTGGGACATTCTCCGTCGAGGAAAACAAGGCGAGCTATGCTGTTCGCCGGGAGCATCTTGCGAAGTGCCATCGACTCGAAGCAGAAATCAATCAGCTAAGATTAGAGATCAAAGCAGAAGAACAATTCAATCGCCGAGTCGAATTGAACGTTAGGATTAAAGACCTTGAAAAGCAGTTTGAGGATGCAACGGCGGAGCTATGAACGCTAGAAGAAGCAATTTTGGCGTCGTAAAGTAAAAAGATCCCCATGTCAGATAAACAACTACCATCAGACCAAAGTTCCGCAGTCGCCTACGCAGGCCTTCTGGACGGCGTCGTGGATCTGTTGACCGAAGCTCGCCGCACATCGACACGGGCCGTCAATTCTGTTATGACGGCCACATACTGGGAAATTGGTCGTCGCATCGTCGAGGTCGAGCAAGACGGGCAAAGTCGGGCCGAATAACCAAGTCATGGCGGGCGAGTACCGGCTGGCGCTCCCCGACGAAGCAACGTTAATCGAACAAGTCAAGAAAGCACAGCAAGCCATCGAAGCCCAATCCTCCACGGACGGTAAAAATCCACCAAAGAACAAATAGAAACCACGAATGCACACGAATAAACACTAATTGGCGCGCATTGAAATTCGTGTTTATTAGTGTTCATTCGTGGTCAAACCAACACCTGCAATGAGCAGCAACGATGAGCGACCAAGGACTATTAGCCCTTCCCGACGAGACAACACTAATCGAACAGGTCAAGAACTCACAACAAGCCATTGAAGCCCAATCACTTATTCACCGCGACAATCCACCAAAGAACAAATAGAAACCACGAATGCACACGAATAAACACTAATTGGCGCGCATTGAAATTCGTGTTTATTAGTGTTCATTCGTGGTCAAACCAACCTGCACGGAGGAGTAGCGATGATCGAAAAAGAACTATTGCTGAAAGAAGAAGTCCACCGTGTCGTGGGATGCGCGATGGAAGTGCTGAACACAATCGGATGCGGATTTCACGAGAAAATTTACGAAAACGCATTGGTCGTTGAATTCGGGATTCAAGAAATCGCGTCTGTCCAGCAACCGGAATACCCTGTCGTTTACAAAACGGTGAGCGTCGGGACATACATTCCCGACCTAATTTGCTTCGACGCATTGGTTGTAGACGCCAAGACAATTGAGAAAATTACAGATCGCGAAATTGGACAAATGATCAACTACTTAAAAATAACGGGCTTTCGCGTTGGGTTGTTAATTAATTTTAGGAATCCAAAGCTCGAATGGAAACGCGTGGTGCTTTGATTTTTAACCACCAATGCACACGAATCAACACTAATGGGCGCGTATTGAAATTCGTGTTTATTAGTGTTCATTCGTGGTTCCCTTTCGCACTGAGTCGCGCATTGTTTTTAACCACCAATGCACACGAATCAACACTAATGG
>CAKZVF010000316.1 GCA_937921995.1 uncultured Pirellulaceae bacterium | reverse complement strand
GCCAGTTCGGTGCTGCACAAATTCACGTTCGGCGGTCGTTTCGGCCAAGTGCATTGCAACCGCAGCGTTGGTGTTTTCGGCGGCACCTACTAAACGTTCGAGCAAGGCCGGTGGAACCGAATAGGGAGCGTGCGGACTGATTGCGTCTGTGATTCCATGCTCCTTGAGAGTTTTTTTATTGCCAGCCAGTTCTGCCAACTTTCTGTCATAGTCGTTTGGGTCAGCGCCCAGCATTTCTTGAAAAACCGTTACCAAACAATCACCCGCTTCGGCATATTGCGCCGCTGTCAGCGGCATGGTCGCGATTTCACCGACCGCGGCCACGCCAGAATCGCGGCATTGTCTGAGACCGGATTCGATGGCGGCTGTTTTGTTTTCCGCTGTTTGGTTCTGATCACGCCGGCACGCGACGACCTCGGAGATCCACTGCGTGAACTCCATGCCCGGTTGACCGATCGGTTTTGTAAGATCGCTGAACTCGAGATGCGTATGTGCGTTGATCAGGCCCGGCAAGATAGCGTGCCCCGGGAAGTCTTCTACAACCTCGCACTTAGGCATTCGGTCCTGCGGACCCACATAAACGATGTTGCCGTCGGCGTTGGTTACCACGGCCGCATCGGCGATCGGAGGCCCGACCACCGGAAGCACCCACGGCGCGCGATAGGCCTTTTGTTTACTTGTCATGTTTATTTTCGCCGGGAATGTAGCGGCGGCGACCTTGGCGAGACGTCAGGTAAGCTTCAGCGATTTCGTCCGCTTCGGCGCGGTCGCGCTGATCGTAGTCCCAGAATTCTTGGATGACGGATTCGACTGCCGCTGATTCGCTACCGTCGTCCCCGATCGCCGCGCGCTTCTCCGCAAGACGCCGCTTCAATTCCATAACGGTGTCCGCATACGAAGGATCGTCAATCACGTTGTTCAATTCCTGCGGATCCTTAACCAGATCGTAAAGCTCCCAACCCGGAGGCGTGCGCGGTTTGCCTCGGTCGCGGAAATCCATTCCGTAATAGTACGTCAGCTTGAATTTTTTGGTGCGGATGCCCAGATGAGCCGGGACGTCATGGTGAGCGACGTGCATCCAATAACGATAATATGCCTCTTGTTTCCAGCCTTCGGGCTCAGCACCCGTTTCACACAATGTTCGAAACGATTCTCCTTGAACCTCGGCCGGAGTTTTGACGCCCGCGAAATCCATCAGCGTCGGTGCGAGGTCGATGTTCTCGATGATCGCGTCGGTTCGTTTGCCGGCGGGAATAACCTTGGGGCAATGAACGATTAACGGCGATCGCATGGATTCGTCAAACATCCAGCGCTTATCAATGTAGTCGTGCTCGCCCAACATCATGCCTTGATCGGAGGTATAAACGATAATGGTATTCTCAAACAAACCTTCATTCTTCAGATAGTCCAACAACCGTTTCAAGTTGTCGTCAACACCTTTGACGCAGCGCAGATACTTCTTCAAGTAAGTTGAGTACGCCAGCTTTGCCGCGGCTTTGTCGCTCAACGCGTCATCGTCGGCATACATGTGTGTGTAGTTGCGAAAAGGATTGCGGCGAGTCACCGAGGTGCCGATGATGGTTGCGATTTCGCCATTGCTTCCTACCGTGGCTCTTGATCCAAACTTTGGCGACGTTCGCCACATTGAATCGGGAATCGGAATCTCATCATCGGCCAAGTACGACTCGTAACGCGGCGCGTAATCAAAGAAATCATGTGGTGCTTTATAGTGATGCATCAAAAAGAATGGCTTGGAGGCGTCGCGCTGATTCTTGAGCCAATCCAACGTCAAATCCGTAATCGCGTCGGTTGAGTGTTTTCCTTTGACCTGCATCAGGCTGTCCGGCCAAGGCTTATCGCCCCGCACTTGGAAAAAGGGATCAAAGTATTTCCCTTGCCCCGGCAGCACACAGTAAAAGTCAAAATCCGCTGGCTCATTCGTCAGATGCCATTTGCCAATGACGGCCGTTTGGTATCCGGCCGATCGCAGCTGTCGTGGCAAGGTGTGAAATTTTGGGGCAAGCGTATCATCTAGGTCGCGTGTGTTGGTGATGTGGGAGTAACGACCGCTGATCACGCAGGCTCTTGATGGCGTGCAGATCGAGTTACTACAAAAAGCATTCTCAAACAGCATCCCGCCGCGTGCCAGTTCGTCGATGGTGGGCGTGGGATTGAGTTTTGCCAGCCGCCGTTGGTAGGCACCGACGGCTTGCGAAGTATGGTCATCGGACATGATGAACAGGATGTTCAGTGGGACGTTTGAGGACTGATCCGCTTGCACCTTGGAGACCCGTGCGCTGAGTCCCCCAACCAATATCAGCAACAGCAAAACGAACCTTCGACGACACATGATGGGGGCCCCGGTGAGACAACTGCGAATCCAATCGGTCGCAACAAGCGGCGATCGTCGTTAAGAATAGTGGAAATGACTCACTCTCTCAAGCTTCGCAGAGATGGTGTCCGGGGTATCTTCAAAACCTTTGGCACCTTTCGCCTCCACACAGCAGTTCCGCCGCGAAACATGGCGTAACAATTACTTGTTCTTAAGCCTCTGCCGTTTGGTGCCCAAGCGTGTCGATATCTTTGGAGGTTGGACGACCTTTGGAGTTCTTTTCGTTCTCAATCGCTGGAAACTTGATGAACCAAGCCAGCAATCCGATCGCGAACACTCCCATTACTAATGTCGCAACGATTGTGTATTCGTATCCAACATTCTCGGGCGATTGCAGAATGCGACTGAGAATCGGCGAACCATCAACGTGATGGCTTTGAGCCTGTGAAAGGAGGACCGTCAAACTGTTGTGCGTTGCGTGATAGAGGATGCAGGGCAAGATGCTGCGTGTTTGGACCGCAATGATTCCAAGGATGACGCCCACGACACCTGTGATCACAGACTGTTGAATGATCGAATGAGAGAGCCCGAAAAACAGACTGGCGATCGCGATGGCTTGCCATTTGTTTTTTAGACTTTCCAGACCCGAGAGAATGAACCCACGGAAGGCAAGTTCTTCGATGACAGCGGGAAGAATCGCCATCACTAACAGGATCGCCCAAACACCGGGAGCGCCTGCCAGAATGTTTTCGAACGCGCTCTCAAATCCCGTCATGTCTCCGGTCAACGGGTAAATGACCATCACCAATTCGCGAAACACCATGAACAGTGGGTGAAAGCAAATCGCCATGATCACCGCCGCACACGCAACGGGCACCGAGCAAGCATTCAGCCGCAACGATTTTCGAGGGTTTTTGCTCAACACGACAGCCATAAATAGCGCCGGCACCAGCACGGTGGTCAGCAATTGAGTAATGCTGACTTTCGCAAACGATGTGAACGAATTGGGGACGCCGCCTAAAGAAAGGCTGACGAAAAACGAAAGCACCAAAATCATGATGCAGCACAGCAGCGCGTTGCCAACGCTGGGAAGCTCAGACCGTTGACTGGCAATTTGCTTAACCCAAGCACCGACGCCAAATCGTTCGCTGGCTCGGAATAAAACAGTTTCGCTATTGAACTGGTAGATCACCCACTTCACCGAAAGCCAACAGCACAGGAGCGTCACGCCACAAACGGGAGCAAAGAACTGCAGCGATTGTTCGTATTGACCTTCGATTAATCCGCGCAGAAGAAGCATCAATCCCGAGACCGGAATCAGGCTGGTTCCCAGATCTAATTTCGCCGCGGGCAACATAGGAATCATCATCAACGGCATCGAGATCATCAGCAGCGGCACCAGGTAATACTGTCCTTCTTTGCTGCTGCGCGCGAATGCGGCGGCGGCCAAAGCAACGGCGCTGAATAAACCTGAGATCGGAATCAGCGCGATCACCAACCACAGAATCGCCGAAACTGGTGGCGGTCCCATCGACAGCCCTTCCATACCGCCGGTTAATCGTGAGTACACAAATAGACCCGTGACAGCCATACTGAGCAAATTCAGCAACGCCGTGGCCATGCTGAACGAGATTACGGTCATCAGTTTGCCGATCGCAATTTCGCTGCGTTGGGCGGGGCTGCTGAGCAGCGTTTCGAAAGTGCCACGCTCTTTCTCACCGGCACACAGATCAATCGCGGGATAAAAAGCGCCCGTCAACGACCAGATCATTACGATAAAGGGAAGAATCTTTGACCACATCGCGGCGCTCACGCCTGCTTTGTCGGCGACATCGGTATTGGTAACGTTGATGCCTCGGATCAGTGTTTGAGGCACGTTATTCTCACGCAGAACATCGGTCACAAACGTCTTCTGCCAGGCCGAAACGACGGCGCTGAAACGTTGCGCGGCGATCTTGCTTTTGTCTTTGGCGGAATTATGAAAGATGTAGATCTTGGGTTGCTCTTGCACGCCATTTTCGGCATCGACCGCCTGAGGCGCATCAATGACCGAGGGAATCACAACGGCAAGGTCAACATTGCGGCTTGCCATTTGTTCGTCCAGCAATTGATCGATCAAACGACTTCCGCGAGCCTGCGGATTTTCTTTGAAGCTTTGGATTAGAGATTTGAATTCGCGGTCGTCCTCTTCGGAAGCGATCAGTTGCATTAACCGTTGGTCTTTTTCATTGGCGAACTGCGAGTTAACTTTGCCGTCGACCACCAGCGCTGGTGACTGAGGCAAATTCTCGGCACCAACAATCCAAATGTCAGTTGGATGTTCCCGCATGAACTGGGAAACCTGCAGCATCGCCATCCCCATCAACGGATAGAGAATCAGCGGCAGCACGGCCACTGTGAACAGTGTTCTGCGATCGCGCATCTGATCACGCATCTCGCGCGAAAAAATTAGTTTGACGTTCGACCACTTCATAAGACGGCTTCTCTTGTTTAAGCAACGCGTTTAACGTTCATTGATAAGGCTAGCGCTGTAGAACTAACCGGTGGCAATCACGCTAAAACGCTGTGTTGTTTCTCTTGTTCGTGTTTAGAAATGATTTGATAGAACAGTTCTTCAATGTCATTTTCTCGGAATTGCTGGCTAATGTCTTCGATGCTTCCCTCGGCAAGGATCCGGCCGTGGCTCATGATGGCGATACGATGACAAAGCCGTTTTACTTCGGTCATGATGTGGGACGAAAATATCACGCACTTGCCTTGATCGGCCAACTGTTCCACTGTTCGGAGGACTTCGCGGGCAACCAAAATATCTAAACCCGATGTGGCTTCATCGAAAATCAGTACCGGCGGATCGTGGATGATAGCCCGAGCGATCGAAACCTTCTGCTTCATGCCCGTCGACATTTTGCTGCCCAAGACGTTGCGGATGTCGTTCATCTGAAACCGTTCGAACAGATGCTCCATGCGGATCTGAAGGTTTTCATCATCCATCCCATAGAGGCGGCCGAAATACTGGACCAGTTCCCAAGCCGTCATTCGATCGTAAATCGCTGTGTTGGTGGAAACGAATCCAATTTGGTGGCGGATTTTTTCCGGCGATTCATTCACATCGAAACCGTTGATGATCGCGGTGCCGCTGGTCGGACGAAGGACGGTGCTAAGGATGCGGAGGGCCGTGGTTTTGCCGGCGCCGTTGGGGCCTAACAACCCGTACACTTGGCCTGGCATCGCATCAAAACTGATTCCGTCGAGCGCTTTGAAGGTCCCGGACTGCAGGTCTTGATAGCTCTTTCGTAGTTTTCGGACGTGAATCATAGAGTTGTCGTTTAATCAGGGCGGTTTGTGACGAAGCCGACGGTGAAGCGGGATGGCAATCGTTGGCTGACAATTTGCCAGCAATCTGTCGATGGATTCTGTACGTGGAACTGTACCTTACGTTTAAGACAGGCCGCTGCATGGTTGAAGTTCAAGTTCGATCAGATTGCTTTTGTTAATCCAATCGTGAATCGAAATAACCCGACTATCTGCTTCAACCCTCAAAAGCGGTGCTTCCCTTGCTGTTGTGAAACAGCGGGACAATCAAGATTAAGAATTGACGCTAAACCTCGGAACTTAGATGAACAACGATACTTTTTCAGACGGGCAATCAATTGGCTCCCACACGGATATTGAAATTCCACAGATCCCTTTACCGGGAGACAGAGAAGGCGAAACTGCGGACAACCAATTTGATCCGACGCGGGAACAGATTCCTCAGCCGCCCGAAACTCTCAGGGATGCTGGCCTACATCCCAACGACATCTACCCGTTGGTGCTGAAGTATCTGTTTCTTCACGGAAGTCAGCCCGGAAGTAAAATCTCAAAACAGGTGAAGCTGTCGTTCAATATTCTTGAACCCATTTTGGCGTCGCTGAAATCTGACCTGCTTATTGGCCACAAGAAATCGGCTGGCGTCGGCGACTTTGAGTACGAACTTTCCCCCAAAGGCGTCGAACAGGCAAAAATGCATTTGTCGCGTACGACGTACTGCGGTGCTGCCCCGGTCGGCATCCCTGCTTACACCGAAGCTGTCATGCGGCAGTCAGTCCGGCACCTAAAGCCGACGTTTGATAACGTACGCGATGCGCTGAAGGATCTGTTGGTATCCGATTTGATGGTTTGCCAATTTGGACAAGCGATCAATTCTGGTCGAAGTATGTTTTTGTTTGGTCCTCCGGGCAACGGTAAAACCAGTTTGGCCAAACGCGCCATTCGCGCCGTCAGCGAAGTCGTTTGGATTCCGCGGTCGCTGACGGTGGGCGGGGAAGTGATCCGCATATACGATCCCAGCATCCATGAAGCCGCTCCATTACCGCAGAACACATCCATCATGATCGACCAAGAGTTTGATGAGCGATGGGTACGCATCAAACGGCCAACGATCGTCGTTGGTGGCGAATTGGAAATGAAGCACTTGGAGGCGACGTTAAATCCGGTAACTGGAATCATCGAAGCCCCGGTTCATGTGAAAAGCAATTGCGGTTGTTTGGTCGTCGACGACTTTGGTCGCCAGCAAATCACGACAACGGAGTTGCTCAATCGCTGGATTGTTCCGATGGAATCTGGTAACGATTTTCTAAATCTTCCATCAGGCCGTCAGATATCACTTCCGTTTGAACAGTTGTTGATCTTTTCGACCAATCTCGATCCGGTCACGCTTTGCGACGAAGCGTTTCTACGTCGGGTCCCCTACAAGATTGAAGTCTTCGATCCCACGGAGATTCAGTTTCGCGATCTGTTTAATAAGCTGCTGAATCAGATGGGGTTCCAAGTCCAAGAAGGCGTTGTCGATCAACTGATCGAATACCATTACAAACGTACCAACCGCCCCTTCCGATTCTGCCATGTGGGAGATCTGTTAAGTCAAGCCAAGGATTTCTGCGAGTTCCATCGCCGGCCGTTGGTATTTGATCGCGACATCGTAGAACTGTCAGTATTGAACTACTTCTCTGGAATGGGGCTCTCGTAGGCAGAACGCATTTTTATACCCCACAAATCTTAAGCTAAGCTTCCGTCGGGCTTGCCCCGGACGGTAGCTATGATTCTCCAAGCAAACACTCGTTGCTTCCGCCGGGACAAGCCCGAAGGAGAGCCGTTTACCAAGAGAAACGTGGAGGTAGCTTGTTAGTTTTGATTCCGACCGGGACAAGCCCGACGGAAATCTAGGTTGAAAAAAAGTGTGGGATATAAATAGGTAGGACGCTGATGCCGAAAACGCAACGAATCACTATCGCTGAGCCGTCACCAGTGACATAAATTCTGTCCGCGTCGCGACGTCCGTCTTAAAGACACCGCGTAACGCGCTGGTGACGGTGGTGCTGCCATTTTTTCGAATACCACGCATGGTCATGCACGAATGCGAAGCCGAAATGACGCAACCAACGCCGGCGGTATCCAATTGCCGTTCAACTAATTCGGCGATCGTTTGAGTCATCCGTTCCTGAACCTGCGGCCGACGGGATACTTCTTCAACAACCCGCGCCAATTTGCTCAGGCCTGTGACCTTGCCGTTGGGGATGTAGGCCACATGGGCGACGCCACTAAAGGGCAGCAAATGATGTTCGCACATGCTGGTGAAACGAATGTCTCGGACCAACACCATTTCGTCATAGGTCTCGGGGAACGTGACTTTCAGATGCCGTTCTGGATCAAGATGTAGTCCGGCAAACATTTCGGCATACATGTGTGCGACTCGCCGAGGCGTCTCCAAGAGTCCCGGGCGGTCGGGATCTTCTCCCACGGCAGTCAATATTGTGCGGACGGCCTGTTTGATGGCGTCCACGTCGACGGGACTGTCTTCGATACGGAAGTTTTTATTTTCTTGAGGATCCACAGTATGAGTTGGTTTTGAAAGAGGAGGGTTTTAGAAAAGAGAGCGCGAGCGGATTAGGCTTAACTATTTTGTGAAACCCGCGCACCGGCGGTTTGATTGGCTTCGCGGCAAACGGAGGCGATGCCATCGACATCCAGTTTCAATTCCGCCAGCAATTCCGCCCGGTCGCCGTGCTCGACAAAACGGTCGGGGATTCCAATTCGGTGAACGTGAGCCGCCGGAAGACGAAGTTCATTCGCGGCCTCCAGCAATGCACTACCAAACCCGCCCATCAACATCGCTTCTTCGACGGTTACGATAAAGTCGTAGTCTGTTAGACACGTTTTCACCATGTCCATGTCGATCGGTTTGACAAAACGAGCGTTGATGACGCTGACGTTGATGCCTTCGGTTGCCAGCATCTCGGCAGCATCCATGCAATCCTTCAGGGGAGTGCCCGCGCAAATGATGACACCGTCCGAACCGGTTTTTAACGTCTCCGATTTTCCAAGTTCGATCGGAACCAAGGTTCGATTGATCTCGTTCGCGGTCAGTTTTGGATACCGAATCGAGCAAGCGACATCGTGCTGGAGTGCGAAGTCCAACATCGCTCCCAGATCGTTCGCATCACCAGGTGCCATCACGACCATGTTAGGAAACAATCGCAAGTACCCAAAATCAAACGTACCATGATGAGTCGGGCCATCGTTGGCCGTTAAGCCGCCACGGTCCAGCAAAAAGGTGACCGGTAATTTTTGCAGGCAGACTTCTTGGAAGATCTGATCGTAACTGCGTTGTAGGAATGTGCTGTAGATATCCACGATCGGACGCATGCCCACTTTGGCTTGTCCGGCCGCGAAGGCAACGGCGTGCGATTCACAGATCCCCACATCAAAGAAGCGATCAGGGAATTTCTCACGCACCGGTTCCAGTTTTGTGCCTTGGCACATCGCGGCGGTGATGACGGTGACCTTGTCATTGTGTTCCATTTGGTCGTAAATCGCATCACGCGCGTAATTGGTGTACGCTTTGCTGCTGCTGGTCGATTGGGGAACGGCTTCGCCTGAATCGGTCAGCTCAAATGCGGGCGGCGTGTGGAAATAGACCGGGTCTTCGGCCGCCGGTTTGAAGCCATGGCCTTTTTTGGTAATCACGTGCAAGAGGACAGGCCCGTCAACATCGCGCACCATCTTCAGATACTTTTTCATCACTCCGATGTCATGCCCGTCGATGGGGCCAAAGTATTTGAATCCGAACTCTTCGAACATCATGCCGCCATGAAGCCCTGCTTTAACGCCTTCTTTGATTTGGAACAGCAGGCGTTCGGTCGAATCGCCCAGCACCGGCACCTTGTTCAGCATGCTGACAACTTCGGTTTTCATTCCCGAGTAAATTCGGTTGGTCCGAAGCCGATCGAGGTAGCTGGCGATGCCGCCGACGCGCGGGCAGATCGACATTTCATTGTCGTTGAGCACGACCAGCATTTTGCTTTTGAGTTCGCTGGCGTTATTGATGGCTTCGAACACGATGCCCGAAGGAAACGCACCGTCCCCAATGACGGCCACCGAGTAGTTATCGCGGCCCATTAATTTGTCACCGCTGCGAAGCCCGACGGCGGTGGAGACACTGCACCCGGCGTGGCCGGTCATGAACAGATCGTAATCTGATTCTTCAGGGTTGGGATATCCCATCAGACCGCCGCGGGTGCGGATGGTCGGGAATTCGTCAAAACGGCCGGTGACCAGTTTTTGCGGATAGATCTGGTGCCCAGTGTCCCAGATCAAACGGTCTTGGAGAAAATCAAAGGTACTGTGCAGGGCCAGCGTGAGTTCCACGACGCCAAGATTCGACGCGAAGTGAGCGGCTCTCAACCGCAACAAATTGCAAAGCGTATCGCGAATTTCGTCGGCCGCTTGATTCAGCTGCTTGACGGGCATGTCATGCAGGTCTTTGGCCGATTTAAGAGTAGATAGAATTTTTGACATGTGTCACTAGGTGGGTGAAAATATGTTGTGCGGTCTACTGGTTGCGATCGACGACGAACTGTGCCAACAATCTCAAGGGTTCCGCTTTGTCGCCAAAGGGCTCAAGTGCAGCGATCGCCGCTTGCGACATTTCAGCGGCGCGTAATTGGCTTTGCTCTTTTCCGATCAGCGCGGGATAAGTCAATTTTCCCAGCCCCGCGTCTTTGCCGGTCTTTTTCCCCATTTTGGCTTGGGAGCCCTCTAAATCCAACAGATCATCGACGATCTGAAACGCTAAACCCAAATGTTTTCCATATTCGGTCAAGCTTTGCAGTTTTTCCGGGCTTGCACCGGCGGTCAAACCGCCCAATTTCAAGGAAACTGATATTAAGGCGCCCGTTTTCCTTCGATGAATTCGTTCCAACGAATCGAGATCCGCCTCTGCAAATTGGAAGCCCAGATCGTCTGCCTGTCCGCCGACCAGCTGAGACGGGCCAGAGGCGTACGCCAGTGCTGCGACACATTGTGCCGCGATGTTGGCTGGTTGGATCTGCTTGACCAGTACCTCAAACGCCATCGGAATCAGCGCGTCACCAGCCAACACGGCCGTCGCTTCGTCGAACGCGACGTGACAGGTTGGGCGGCCTCGACGCAATTCGTCATCGTCCATCGCTGGCAAGTCGTCATGAATCAACGAGTAGTTGTGAATCATTTCAACGGCGCAGGCAGCAGGGATCGCGTCTTCGATAGAACCGCCGCACATTTCTGCGGCCACTAAAACCAGCAACGGTCGAAATCGTTTTCCCGGAGCCAAGAGGCAGTAACGAATCGCTTCAGCTAATTTTTCTGGGCAATCGTCGTCGAATCGGGTGTGTGATTTGAGTGCGTCATCAATGCGGCTGCGATAGGCTTCGATGTCGGGCGGAAAAAGAGTCGATGTGGTCATTGGGCGGTTGGTTCGTTGGTTGTCTTGGGTGGCTTTGGCCCTGCCCTATTAAGTTAAACCGTACTTATGCGTCAGCGGCAACGGGAATAACAGATTCCTGGACCTACCCTTGACCCAATGCGGCCGGCGAGCTCCGGCCCTAATATTCTACTTTCAAGGCTAGTTTTAAGTGCCCATTTTAGAATAAGCCCTCAGAATCGTCCATGTCTTCATCTTCATCGATCTGTTCGTTTTGACGGGCTTTGGATACTGATTTAGAAGTTGACTTTTTTTTGGAGGTGCTTCGGCGAGTGCCAGAGGTCATTTTTTCGGAGGCGGTATTGTCGAATGACTCCACGACCGCGTTACCCTCAGCGTCGATCTTTACCAGTTTCTCGATCTTCTGTTTGGCAGCCGCAATCGCGCGATAACAGTGTTTTAAATGCCCAATACCGCTTTCGTATTGCTCCAGCGATTGGTCCAACGTCAAGTCCTCAGACTCCAGCAGTTCTAAACACTGCTTCAGTTGTTCCAGTGCGTCTTCGAAGGTGGGAAGACTCTCTTCTTTTGCGTTTGATTTTTTCTTGGCCATGCCTTTAGTGTAATCGTAAACGCAACGTTTCAAAAGACTCCCACAGATCATCCGTTGCGTCTCGGGCAACGTGAAGGTTGCACTAGGTTGCGTATCTTAAATCGGAATTGTGCGTTCGGCCTCAAAGGCGCTAAAACTGCCGACCCAGTTTTTTTTGAAGAAGTAAATACAGAAACATCGTGTTGGTTACGAGATAGCGTTTCCAAAGACGACGCGGTTCGGTGATCAACCGATGTAACCATTCAAGCCCTCGGTCTTGTAGCCATTTAGGT
>CAKZVF010000315.1 GCA_937921995.1 uncultured Pirellulaceae bacterium | reverse complement strand
TTTGAACACTGAACTTATTGCATCGATCAACGCAGGGCTGACCGCGTCCGGCTGATCAAGCAAACGCCATTGAATGGCCAGCTCTCCCACGACGGCGTCGATCGCTTTATAAGGAATCCGTTCGTTCTCATAGCAGCGTCCCGAAAGAATGATACTTCCAGAGGCGTTACGACAATCTTCCAAAAACTTCTGAATCAGCTGCGTTTTTCCGACACCAGATTTGCCCTCTACAAACATGAGCGTCGGCTCGTGCGCGTGGCGAGAGTCTACTAAGCGACGGTTGAGCTGCCTTAGTTCCTGCCGACGGCCGAAGAAATCCGGTTGAGCTGCAGGGGTTCCAATCGAAACTTTCGGCTTTTTGGAAAAGGACTCAAGGCATTGCCGAATCTCCTTCACGCTGGGGCGCTCGGTGGGGTCAGCGCTGAGCAACGCGAGGCATAAATTGGAGAGCGATGGGCCAACGCCCGTTTCTTCGGAGGACGGAACTGCAGCGTTTCCCGCAAGCTTGTCGAACAGAACGTCAAGCGGATCCCCTTGAAAGGGCTTGTATCCGAACAGCGTTTCAAACATGACAACCCCGAACGAAAACCAATCGCTGGCAGCGCGAGCTGGTTCGCCTGAAGCCTGTTCAGGAGACATGTAAGCACAGGTGCCACCAAAACCTTGCCCCTGACGACGGCGCTGCCTTTGAAATGATTGAGCAAGTCCGAGATCCAAGATCACCACACGACCACTTGGCGTTACCAAAATGTTCGAAGGCTTAATGTCACAATGTGCGTAACCACTGCGGTGCAAGAAATCTATCCCACCCGCCAAATCCAACAGTCTGCCACACAATTCTGACAGTTGATCGGGCAACCAAGGGACGCCTTCCTTTTTCTGTGTGACTGTTGATGAGTTGAAGCTGTCTCCCTTAACATGCTCCATCGAGAAGAAAACGGTGCCGCCAGATTGGTGAAGTTCCTTCAAAACCACTAAGTTAGGGTGCCGAATCTTCGCCAGCGTACGAAATTCGCGTTTGATAAAGTCGGTGTTTCCATTGCCGGTCTTCCCGACTTTAATCGCCACCGCTTCGTTGTTTTTGCTATCAATGGCCGAATAAACAACCCCCATCCCTCCGTGGCCGATGGGCGTAAGATCCGAGAAACCAGAAGGCGTTTCAAAGTCGCGTTCCATGGAAGGAATTTGTTTGGCTGCTCCGGCTGCCCAATAGCTATCCAAATCCGCTGCACATTTGGCTACACCTTCCACCCAATCCGATTCCTCCTGGTCAAGCAACGGCTGAGAAACCAGACTAAGCTCTTCGTCTTGCAAGCCCGCCACATGCAGCGCCGCGGCCAGCGATGTAAGGAACGCCTTATCGATCAGACTTCTCCATTCTCTTGGGTGTACTTTTGTGGCATCTCATTGGCATCTCATTGGCAACTCTATCCCCGGTTGGATAATGCATCTCGATGAAAGCTTGTGGATTTTTTATTTGTTGGCTGGAAAACCAATCTAGCACACCTTGGAAACGCTCTGTTTGTAATTGTCCCGTAATTTCACAGAGCTTTGCTTCGGCGGTATTTTTATAGAGTTGCATATTGCATTGCTCAAATCCATCCCGGGCGGCGCGTAAGGAAACCTTCGCAGCTTCGAAATTCTGCTTTTTCAGTTCTAGGTTAGCCCGAACTCGTTGAGCCATCGGGCGGGCCCAAGTAACTTTCTCACGGTCCAGCTTTCTAATGACCTGCCGCGCTATCCGCTCTGCATCGCGGCCATTGTCCGTTTCGAATCGGCAGAGAGCACAGCGCCCTCGGAATTCCGTAATGAGAATTCGCATAACTTCCATGTGGCGACAGTTAGAACGAGCAAACACTCTCCATAGCTTTTCGGTGCTTTGGGTTGCTGCCCTATAATCGCGCATGTAGAGATGGACTTCGGCCCTAGCGTAAACAGCTCTGATGTCTTGGACGCAAAATCTGTCGGTAGGCCACATCTTCATCGCCTCATCTACCAACGATAGAGCATCCGCTGGTCTGTCTTTGGCGAGGCAGACAAAAGACCCAAAGAAAATCATTAGATTTGAGATGTTGAGAAAATGCTCACGATTGGCAGGACTCGCCAGCAGTTCTTGATACCGAGCAATGGTTGACTTGACCTGCCCAGAGTACTGCAGCGCCATCAAACTCCACAATTCAATAGCACCAATCTCTTCGTGGGCATCGGCACACTTTTCCCTAAAATGTTCATCGGCTTCAGAAAAATAAAGTTCGGCTTCTTCCCAAAGTCCGTTGCATGTGGCAAGAAATCCTCTGGCCTTCAAGAGCATTCCCGCGAGATACGCATCATTTTTTGTGGTATCGGTATCCATCGAATTCAACAATTCTCGAAGATACTTTTCCTTGCAAGAGCCCAAAACGGTCTCGTGGGTTGCCCATAAGATTTTCGCTCGCAGTGTTCGAACTTCATCATTTTGGCCAATAGCGACCTGGAGGCTATAGCTGATAAAGAGTGCTGCTTGAACATTATCAAATGTTGACATCGCGACCCCGGTGTCCCAAAGCAGATCGCACAATTGAGTGTCCTTCACCACTTCACCCGAATCACTGTTGGAGCTCAACGGGTCACAGGCAATGACGTTGTCGTCCGCTTTATCTGGAACGCCGGAAGTGGAAACATTCGCCCCCTGCGGAGCTTTACCGCGCGTACGATTCCCGCGCGTACGAGTAAAAGCGAGCGAACGATTCACTGAGCTTACAAACTCAGATACTTTCAGTTTGAAACGCAACAACATCAACCGCCAAAGAACCGAGGCCTTTGATTGAAAAGTGGTGTATCCCCATGGCTTCAACAGGCGGTCGAATCCGTCCAATGCGTCTTCAATTCGTCCCGCAAAACAGTATTGGCAAGCGGCCTTTTGTAGAAATTCTGGCGCACCGCCCTCCCCATCAGATGCCAACTCTAAATACATATCACCAGCATCACTGGCGTGCCCGAGCCCAGCGAGTGAGGAAGCCAATTTTTGCTTCAACTCATGTTGCTCTTCCTTGGTCCCCCTAAAGTTATCCAACGCGACCTGATAAGCGCGGACAGCTTCACCGAAAGCGTGGGACTGGGCGGCAATATCGCCAGCGATTATCGAGTAGCGACAGCATTTCACGCTATCGCCCGCCTCACCAAAATGGAAGGCAAGGCGATCGGGAGGAACTCCTAGTTTGTGTTCGCTAATGGTGGCTATCGAAGAGTGAACCGCCTTTTTCTCAACAGAATTGAGCTTTGAGTAAATCGTCTCACGGATCATATCGTGAAACGGAGTTAGCACCACTTCGTTATTCGATTGACTCAACGTAACCAAACGCCTCGAAGATAGGTCACTGACGTTGGCCTCAAAATCTTGAGCGATCTGAGCGGCTTCGAGCGCGATCGACTGAGGCAGCGGGTAACCAGCGGCGCAAATGAACCGTAGCAAACGTTTCGCTTTGGGACCTAAGTCTCTTGTCCAATCCAGAGAGCCGGATTCTATCTGCTCTTCTGGCATCGCACACAGTTGCTCGGCCAAGGCAGCCAGGAACATCGGCACACCGTCGGATGCCTCAATGGCTTTGGCCAGTAGCTGCTTACTAAGACTCGGGAAGTTCCTCTTAAGAAACTGCTGGGCATCGTCGGCGCTGAAAGGTCCAACTTCTATCCGCCTCAGATTTTTTTCGTCATCGCGCGAATCGGGAAGATTGTTGGTTAGATGAGTGAGAAATTGATTTGGCTGTTGCAACCGCCGGTGCGAACAAATCACGGTAATTGGGATGCCACGAATCATCTTCCGAAGAAACTCACCGCTGTCGGGATCCGCCCACTGAACATCGTCAATAAAGATGATGATATTCTTCCCGTCAGAGGATAACGCCTTCAAGATTGCGCGAAGTCCCTCTTCAGGAGTCTGAGGAAAGCTCGGCGCATCGCGTCCAGAATCAGCCTCAGCAACAGTACACGAAAACCCTTTGAACACGGCGTTTATCGAACGGATCTGCTGATCACTGACCTCGCCGGGCTGCTCATACCACCTCCATCTTGTGGCAAGCTCTCCAACAACAGCGTCGATCGCTTTGTAAGGAATGCGTTCGTTCTCATAGCAACGTCCCGAAAGAACAATGTTCTGTGATGAGCTGCGCAGATCTTCTAAAAACTTCTGAACCAGGTACGTTTTGCCCAAACCCGAAGCGCCCTCCACCAACATGAGCGCAGGCTCGGTCGAGTTAACGGAATGGTCAACGCAACGGCTGAGCATGGCCAACTCTTGCTCACGCCCAAAGAATCCGACCTGAGCAGCACGCGTCCTGATCGGCTTCGCTGACGATTTCGAAAATCGCTCGAGGCATTGCCGAATCTCTTCCACGTCAGGACGCTTGGCAGGATCCGGATGGAGCAAACCAAGACACAAATCTGAAAGCGATTCTCCAACCCCCGTTTCCGCCCTGGGCGGGACTGCCACCTTCCCTGCAAGCTTGTCGAACAAAACGTCAAGCGGATCACCCTGAAAAGGCCTGTGCCCAAACAAGGTTTCAAACATCACGATCCCAAAAGAATACCAATCGTTGGTGGCGCAGGGAGGCTCACCTGACACCTGTTCTGGAGACATGTAAGCAGAAGTACCACCATAACGTTGAGCCTGACGACGGCGCTGCCTTCGAAAGGATTGAGCAAGTCCAAGATCCAAGATCACAACTCGACCACTTGGCGTTACCAAAATGTTCGATGGCTTTATATCACAGTGTGCATAACCGTTACGGTGTAAGAAATCTATCCCGCCCGCCAACTCCAGCAACCTATCACACAAATCTGATATTTGATCAGGCAGCCAAGGAACTTCCTCCGTTTTTTGGGTGACCGACTTTGAGTTGAAGCGTTCTCCTGTGACGTGTTCCATCGAGAAGAAAACACTGCCTCCGAATTGGTGAAGTTCCTTCAACACAACCAAGTTGGGGTGGCGAATCTTTGCGAGCGTCCGAAATTCGCGCTTGATAGAGGCCGAACTCCCGTTGCCAGTTTTCCCAACCTTGATCGCAACAGTCTGACCGGCGTTTTTGTCGAACGCTGAATAAACAACGCCCATTCCGCCATAACCAATCGGATGTAGATCCTCGAACCGCGGAGACGCCTCGAAGTCACACTCTGGGTGAGGATTTTGTTGAGCCGCTCCAGTTCCCCAATAGCTATCCAAATCCGCTGCACACTTGGCTACACCTTCCACCCAATCCGATTCCTCCTGGTCAAGCAACGGCTGAGAAACCAGACTAAGCTCTTCGTCTTGCAAGCCCGCCACATGCAGCGCCGCGGCCAGCGATGTAAGGAACGCCCTGTCGATCAAACCTCTCCATTTTTTTCGATGTGACTCTTCAACTTTTCAATGGCACGGCCCCACGTCATTCGAGCGACATCTGCAGAGACACACAGCTTTTCACCAATCTTTGAAAACGCTAAACCTTCCTCGTGACGCAATCGGAGCACCTCTTGATCTTTCGCCGAAAGCAATTTCAGCCCTTGCTCCACAGCAGAGAGTCGCTCTTTACCCTCCAACATTTTACTAGGCGTACCATTGTCCTCAAATTCACTGCTGGGCAACACTGCTTCATTAGCGACGGATCGTTTCTTTTGAAGGTGGAACCGACGATTGTCCCTGATCGTGTTGCGAAGAGATGTTCGAAGCCAAGACTTTAGTTCCGCTTCGCTCTCTCCGTTAAAAGCCCCGATGTTTTTGTGCAGTTGCACAACCGTGTCTTGGACGACGTCCGAAGGAGACGTTCGACCCGCTAAAGCAGGATCAAGCTCGCGGTTTGCAAGAAACAACAAGTAGGACCTGTACTGTTTGAAGATTTTAGTGAGCGCAGCCTCGTCGCCCAATTTGGCAATCCTTATCGTTTCACGGTCAATTCCTTCAGAAGCGTTGGACGAGGAAGAATTGGGCGAGGAAGGTTCCGGAGAGGAAGGGTTTGGCGGCATAATTAACAACTTGAAATTTCGTTTATTCGCTTTGCTAATCCATAACTTATTCTATTCAGCGGAAGCGCCCCGCGCCAAGCATCGATTGGATCGCTCGGTCAAAGCGATGGTCGCAAGCACGTGTTCAAGAATGGTGTGGCCCGATGCATTCTACAACAGCTGCTTATATGTATTGTAATTTAACTTTGGTGAAGCTGTAGGGCGGAAGCAAGATTCACATTGGTTCTTCCACATTAGTTCTCTTCGTAATCAGCACAGTTAGCTAAATATATCTAAGCCGTACTTTTGCACCTAATTTTGAACACCACGAAATCATGATGATCTGATCTAAGGCTCCAACGCTAAGAGCACCGAAGAGCCCGTGGACGAAGACAAGCCTGCGTTTGCCCGGCGAATCTCACCGTCTTGAAACCTTCCCCCATCGCTTCGTGCTGGTGTCGTGCTGGTTCCGTGTTGGTAAAATGTAGGGAGTACCAAACGGAGTACATAGCGCAGTGCGGGGGATGAAGCTCAATTGTGGACGTAAGATCGTTCAACCGAATTCAAGCCAGCCGATAGACTCCTCCCAGATTGTGCGAACAATCCAAGATCAAGCTGGATCTGCTTCGTGCATCGTTTCTTGAACGACATCCTATGCAATAATCTTTTCAGCGATATTTGAGTTAGTTACTTTTGAACAACATCAGGAGCAATTCGTTTTTCTGACGGTCCGGCCTTTTGCTTTAGAATATTGCCGATGAATATCTGGGCTTCCTGGCATCTTTGTACAAACGATGGCCAAAAACGGTGGCGCTGCCAGAGGTCAGTCGCACGAGCCCAAGGATCATCTCAATCAGCGTGGATTTGCCGGCTCCGTTGGAGCCCAGCAATCCCGTGATGCCCGGTTTGTTTATAAAAGGAAAAGAACGCTTTGACGCAGAACTGCGCGAATATACCGATGCTCTGATCTAGTCCTCAGGCCGGCTGCCATCACCGCACATCATGACGATTTTCGGCATGAACTGCCCGACAACGTCGACCAGATCTTGCTGCGCCGCCATCACGTCGTGGATGTTTTTGTAAGCACCGGGCACTTCGTCCAAGCCGCCTGCCAACAGACGCACATTCTTTTGCTTCAGATGATCCCGCCACGATCCCCAGTTGAATTTCTTTTTCGCAGCCGTCCGCGACATCGCGCGGCCGGCGCCATGCGAAGCAGAATTCAAACTCTCCGGGTTGCCTTTGCCACGAACGATGAACGCCGCGTCAGCCATGTTACCGGGAATGACGGCCAAGGTCCCCTTTTGCCGCTGGCGTCGCACCTTTGCGATGAACGTAAACGTCCTGCCCGTTGTGCTTTTCCAGCCAAGCGAAGTTATGGTGATTCTCGACGGTTGCCAAATGGGTAGGGCGAGCTATCAGAATACCAGATCTGCAAATCGCCTTCAGGTTCACTGATCATGGATCCCTCTGTCCGTTTAACGACTAGCCGGCAGGCGTCGGTGTTTGGCAGGGCAAAACGAGGTCGCCTGCCGGCTAGTCGTTAAACTGAAAGATTCCATGCCCTTTTTGCACGAACCTGAAAGCGATAAAAATGTCCCACTCATTCACGTCGCTTCTATCCTTTAATTTGAAAGCCAAAATCCAATGGTCCGCTCGATCGTCAATGCTTATCGAGCCGCCTATTGTGGGCTTTCCAAAGAAATTTGGATTCTCTCGGCTGCACTTTTTGCCAATCGCTGCGGCTCGATGGTGCTGGCGTTCTTGACGCTCTATCTGACCAACGAATTAGGTTTCACGATGTTCGAAGCCGGCGGTATCTTTAGCGTCTACGGGTTTGGCTCGATGACCGGGGCTTATCTGGGCGGAAGACTCGTCAAACCACTGGGCGCGATCAGGACACAGATCGTCGGCTTCGCATTATCGGTTCCGATACTCATGATGGTTCCGCTGTTTGCTTCTTGGTTGAGCGTCGCGCTGGTCATATTCTTGTTCAGCGTTAGCACCGGCGTCGTCCGACCGGCCAATAGTGTCGCGGTTGCTCAGTTTGCACCTGCCGATCTTCAGATACGCGCCTTTGGTTTGCAAAGAATGGCGCTCAATCTAGGTTTCTCAGTCGGGCCTGTCGTTGGTGGAATACTGGCGACCTACGATTACCGCTGGTTGTTCATGGTCGACGCGCTGACGACAGGACTGGGAGCACTGATTCTATTATGGCACTTCGGTTTTCGCAGATACGCCAGAAGCCAATCGGCTGCCGCGCAACAGAAACGCGCCGAAGAAAATCAATCAAGTGAATCACCTCTGTCAGATTTTCACTTCGTCGCTTTTCTGTTGTTGACGCTTTTAGTGGGCATCGTTTTCTTACAGTTTCACGCGACTTACCCCAAGTACTTGGAAGAGCACTATTTGCTGACCAAGCCCATGATCGGGCTTTTATATTCGGTGAATACGGCTTTGATCGTGGTGATAGAAATGTTGCTGTTGAACTGGGTTCAGCGGTTCGCGCTGTTGAAAGCGATCGGATGGGGATGCCTGCTGATTTGTATTGGCTTTGGCATGCTGCCGTTTGGAAACACATTTTTGTTTGCCGCATTGTCGATGTCAGTCATCACCTTCGGCGAGATGTTTATGTTTCCGTTGGGGATGAGTTTTGTCGCGCAACGATCCGCCGGACGCGATCAAGGAATGTACATGAGTTGGTATGCGATGGTGTTTTCGCTATCGGCGATGATTGCGCCGCTGATCGGCACTTTGACTTATCAGTTCTACCCGCACCTATTCTGGCACATTACACTGGTTGTTGCTGGTTTTGTGTTGGCAGGGTTTTACCTGATTCACAAACGAGAATACCAAAGCAAAACCCGTGCAAACAAAGCACCCTATCAAAATTTGGCTTCGTAGCTCGAGTCGAAAACAATCCTAACGTCAACAGATCATCTTCATCGCACCGTGAAGAAGCTTATGTTCCGAATCATTTTCATCACGACAGTTTTACTGATCGCGGACACTTGCTGCGCTTCAGACCATCCTAATGTCATCTTGATCGTTACCGATGATCAGGGCTACGGGGATATGTCTTGCCACGGAAACCCATTTCTGAAAACTCCCAATCTTGACCGATTGGCGACACAGAGCGTTCGATTAGAAGATTACCACGTCGATCCCGTTTGCACGCCGACGCGCGCGGCGTTGATGACCGGCCGTTACAGTTCAAGAGTCGGAGCTTGGGCGGTGACCGAGGGCAGGCAATTGCTCAGACGTGATGAAGTTACGATGGCAGAAGTTTTCGCTGATTCCGGTTACCGAACGGGCATGTTTGGAAAATGGCATCTCGGGGACACGTGGCCGTTTGCGCCACGCTATCGCGGCTTCCAAGACGTCGTACGGCATCTTGCCGGCGGCATTGATGAAATCGGCAACCCCGGCGGCAACGACTATTTCGACGACACGTACTATCGTGACGGTCAGCGCGAAAAGATTGATGGCTACTGCACGGACGTTTTCTTCGATGAATGCTGGCGATTCATCAGCCAAGAATCTGACAAACCCTTTTTCGCTTACCTTCCGCTCAACGCCATGCACAGCCCTCACACCGTGCCCGATCAATACGCGGCACCGTTTCGC
>CAKZVF010000314.1 GCA_937921995.1 uncultured Pirellulaceae bacterium | reverse complement strand
CGATGATGGAGAGACGCGTTTCCAACTGGCGATGACCGTGGTGCCGGGCATCGCGATCGCCATATCGACGTTCTTGTTTTATATGATCAGTGCGCGGATGATCTATCCCAAGGACATGGGCAGCGACGGGACGGACGTTGTTGACTTGGAAAACGAAAACGAAAACGCCGTGGGATTGGTGCTCAGTCGCGATAAGTTTCCCGATCGCCTGTTCGCGCCGCCGATCCGAGACACCTTGATGCCGGACGGAATTAATCCGATCTACGACAAAGAGCTACGCAGCGAGATCTTTGGACAAGGAACGTTGATGCTGCGGTTGGCGATTCAGATCAGTATGCTGCTGGCGATGTTTTTGATGGGGTGGCTGTTGTTTATTCAGCAGCAGTACGCGGCCTGGTATTTTTGCTTTGTTGTGTTGTTCAACGTGCTGGTCGGCCCCGTTTTTTCAGCCGGCAGCGTCACCAGCGAACGCGAGCGGCAGACGCTGGATTTGCTTTTAACGACGCTTATTACGCCTTGGCAGATTCTGTCGGGGAAATTGGTTTCTGGCTTGCGCGTATCCAGCGTGCTGACGCTGTTTTTGCTGTGGCCCGTTTTTTTGGCGGTCTGTTTGTCGCCGGGGTTCCACGCAAATCTATTGCCGATGTTTTGCTATTTCGTGGTGTTTTGTCTGACCTGTCTAACGACGGCAAACCTCGCGCTGTTCTGTTCGACGCGCTGTGAGAAGACCAGCACCAGTTTGATCGCGACGTATTCAATTATCCTGCTGCTGTACTTGGTTCCGCCGGCGATTGCCGTGTTTGCCAATCAGTACTATGCGGGCTCCGTTGATGCAGAGATGGCTCAAGCGCTGACGATCACCAGTCCCTTCGCTGCGAATCTATTGATCCCTTTGGACGTGGAAAGCTTGACGGGGCTTTCGTCGGGTTTCGGCCAGCAATTTTCAAAGATTGATATTCGCGAGTACTGGCACTTTGCCGCTTACGTGTTGTTTACGTTGTTGCTCAACGGTGCTTTATTGGGCGTGATGGTTTGGATGTTTAATTCACGCTGGCGCGTTGCCAAGGTCGGTAATGTTTCTGATCGGGATGCCGATTCTGCGGTGCCGATCTCCAGTTAGTTTCTTTTCAGGGCGCAACGATGAGTTTGGGAACTTTTGGGGTTAAGAAGTTGACATCATCAAAACGATTTTCCCAACGTTGGGGATACGTGCTGACGCTGGTTTTAATTGCAATTTCATCGCACGCCGGTATTGCCATCGCACAATCGACCGACGCCGACGAGGCCGAGGAATCACCGGTGGCGAAAGTTCCGGCGCCTCTGGAAACGTATATGGGGCGCTCGATCGCACAGACGATGCACTACACGGGGGCGGAGTGGCTGATTCGAGATCGACGAGAGCGCGAGGAACGGTGCAGCCTAATGCTGGCGAATCTGGGCGTAAAAACGGGGATGGCGATTTGCGATATGGGATGCGGTAACGGATTTCACACGCTGAAGCTTGCCGAAATGACTGGAGCCAGCGGGTACGTGGCGGGTGTCGATGTTCAGCCACAGATGTTGCTGTTATTGCGGAACCGTATGGAGGAGACGGCCATCGAAAACGTGATTCCAATTCTTGGTTCCTATCACAATCCTCGTTTACCGCGGACGTCGTTGGATTTGATCCTCTTGGTTGACGTCTATCACGAATTTTCCCATCCGGAGCAGATGTTGAAAGCGATGCGCGAAAGCCTTAGGCCCGGCGGGGTGGTCGTGTTGGTCGAGTATCGTGAGGAAGATCCCGACGTGCCGATCAAGCCCAAGCACAAAATGAGCAAGGCTCAGGTGGATAAGGAACTAACGGCCAACGGTTTCAAACTTGTCAAATCGTTCGACAAACTCCCGTGGCAGCACATGCTGTTTTACGGGATCGCAGATGGCGAAAGTTCAGACACCAAGCAGAAGCGCTGAGTGCTCTATTGAGTGGCTCTTTGATCTTAGCTAACCGTAAGAATTGCGATGAATGACTGAATGTCCGAGAAGTTCACGACACCGTCTTGGTTGCAATCTGCTTGTTCGATAAAGGAATTAGACGTTAGCGCTTGGATAAACGGAGCGATATCCAAAAGGTTTACGACTTCGTCCTGATTGACGTCACCCAAGAGGATGGTGCCGTCGAGTGGCCCCAGCGTCACCGTTAGTGTGGCATCGGTGCTGAAAAAATCTTCACCAAACTCAAAAACCGACCTGAGGTCAAAGGTGAACTCCGTGCCATCGGCGTAGATGCCTGTAAGCAGCACGTCACGTTTAGTGATCGTCAGCGGTTCGCCATCGACGAACATATCCTCCAGAGCCACGCCATCAAGAGAGAAATCACTGCCAAACAGATTGACTTGGCTGCCTGGAAGAGCGTCGAAGTCACTTCCGATAGATCCACCGCTAATGTTGACGACGCTGCCAGAGAAGGCGTCGAAACCGTCGCCGATTGAACCGCCACTGATGTTGATTTCGCTGCCAGAATTTGCGTCGAAGCTTGCGCCTGCGGTACCGGCACTGATGTTTATTTCGCTGCCCGAGAAGGCATCGAACTCTTCGCCTACTAAACCGCCGGTGATATTTACTTCGGTGCCGGAGAAGGCATCGAAGGAAGATCCTATCATGCCTCCGGGAGTGACGTTGATCCGAGTGGTTAAGTCATCACCACCGGCGCTCTGGCGGTTGATAATGTTGGGATCTGTGGGCAGGCTGATAAAGATGTCAAACAAAATTGGATCTGACGGTCCCGACTCAAAGACTTGAGCGGAAGCTTGAGAGGCAAAAAGTGTCAATCCGATCACACCCAGCAGGCACACTGGAAAGCGGTAAATCTTTTGGTGAGTATTCATGCCAATATTTTAATTAGCGCCGCGCGTGTTCCAGCCCAAAAGATCATAGAACTCAGATGTTTTTTGGTAGGAAATCAACCACGGATTCAGTAAGTCGCGTCCCTAGAGCCGTGTGGGCTTGTTTTTTGTGATTGCGGGTGCCGTATAAACCGCACTACTCAACTCAACCGAAAAATCCATGCGACCTGACCTGCAACTTGGGGAGCGGTCATTACCGAACCCGTCGGTGAGATCAGAAATTGCAAAGGCCGCCGCAGGAGACACAAAAAAATCCCCCACGCTTCACTAAGAAGCGTGGGGGATTTGAAGTGGGCGATGAGGGGCTCGAACCCCCGACCCTCTCGGTGTAAACGAGATGCTCTAGCCAACTGAGCTAATCGCCCTTAAATGTACCGATTTTCATCGGCTCTTAATCCGCAATACTTTAGATGACAATTCCGGTTTCTGTCAATCGGTAGAGGAATTTAAACCGATTTATATCGTCAAAATGCAAGTGTTTTTTTAAAAAGCCGTGGCATGTCGCTGGAATCAGATCGGTGCAAGAAAAAAAGGCTTGTTTGTCGCTGGAACAGCGGCAAACAAGCCTTGCAAATTCAGTTCGCCCAACGGGCAGGCATTTGAGACTACTTCTCGACTTCGCCTTCAGCTTCGGCCGCTTTCAATTTTTCGACTTTGCGTTGGTCGATCTTGATATCGGCGATTTTTTCGGCTTTGATCAGTTCGTCGTAGGTTTTACCGGCGTCAGGATTCTCTTCGCCTTCAACTTCAGGAACCTTCTCTTTTTGAAGTTTCTTCAGGGCCTTCTCGAAAAGGGGAATCATCGTTTCCTTTTCGTATTCCTTCTGGGCCGTTTTGCCGCCGTCGGCTTTGGCTGCTTTCCAACTTTCAGTTACTTTCTCGTCCTTCAGCTCTTTGTAAAACAATTCGCCAAATTCGTTGCGAACTTCTTTCGATTCGCCTTTGACGTGGCAGGCATTGCAAGAAACCTTCATGGTAGGATACGCCTTTTCAACGGACTTTTTGAAAAGCGTGTGAGCCTGCGCGGTTCCGCAGGCAAGAACAAAGGCACACGTGGTAAGCAGCAAGTTTCTACATCGACTCATTTTTTTTCCTTGATAACACGGCTCTAAAAGGGTGCTTAAATTTAACTTGTGATTGCGTCAAAAGTGTCGGAATTTCAGCGATTGCCAAAGAAAATCACTTTGGATGCTTGTAATGCGGAGGTTTTTTTTCTTTGGTTTCGTCGATTCGGTGCTCTGTAAAATTGATCCAAAAGTTTACAGGGTCTTCGTTTGCCGCCGATTGTTGGTCTCCATCACGGGCTTCGTAACGATGACCGCAGTGATGGCAAGTGACTTCGAAGCCAAGTAAATCGACGTCGAAGGAACTTGCTTTTCGACAAGCGGGGCATTTTTGAGCGTAATAGGGCTTGAGGGTCATAGAGGGCGATCCTTCGAAAGCTTAACAACAACTACCTCTATTCAATTTAAGGGATATCACCTAAATCTCAACAAGATTTTAAGAAAAAACGAGCCAAGTTAAGAAATCATCACCGGCGATTATTTCTTCGCAAGCGGCATGCTGGCATCTTTTTCTGCGCGATTTGTTTCTGGCAACGATTGGTCGTTCTTATTCGTCGTAGAAGAAATTTCCTGTTCAAGATCAGCGCTTAGCGCTATCAATGCCGTAATGGTCTCGTGATGGCTGAAAGGCGAATCTTTAGAGCATCTAATTTCGATCTTCCCAAACACGCGATCATCGACCAGCAACGGCACGACAGATTGCCAAAGATCGCTCGCCTCTCTAATTTTTTCTCGGCTGCGGACTGTCGCGTGAAAGGATTCGTGAAGCCAAGGTGCGTTGACGTCAAGCGTGAGTTTGTTGAGTTGATGTTTGTCGGAGAATTCACAGAACCTTTTCCAGTTCTCTTCCCAATCTCGATTTCCTTGAACGTGAACAGAGCTTTGGACCTGGGGAACCTTTTCAGTTTGTGAGCGAGTGAACAGAGACTTCGCGACGCCGTAGGCGCGATTCATGACTAACTCATACTCGGCGACGCCGAAGATGCGGCAAACCACCATCACCAAAATGACACAAACAATCGAAGCCGCAGCATATTCCGCTTGCCTGAGAATCAACGCCATTGTTCCTCCGGCCGCCGACATCGCACACAACAGTGCGACCCAGATGAGGCTCACCCGCGGACTGTAGCCTCGTTTCATCAGCGTGTGATGCAAGTGTCCGCGATCGACAGCAAAGATGCTTCGTCCAGTAAGCCTCCGGCGAATAATCGCTGCGCCAGTGTCGATGAAGGGAATGGAAAGCAACGCGATCGGAGCGAGGAAAGCATAGAAAGAGTTCTGCTTGAATGTGCACCGAATCGCCAAAGCACTCAGAAGGAAACCGATCAACATGCTTCCTGTATCGCCAAGGTACACTTTTGCAGGAGGGAAGTTGAATTTCAAAAATCCCAACAAAGCGCCGGCGATCGCAATCGCCACAACACCGTCGATGATTAATCCTTGGGAAAGCATCATCACAGCGAGCGCAAGGCTCATGATAATACCGATGGTCGCCGCGATTCCATCGGCACCGTCAAGCAGGTTGACGGAGTTCACCGAAGCGATGACCCATCCATAGATGAAGAATACAGAAAAGGTTTGAAGAGGAATTGAAATCCCAATGACGGTCACATGCGCGAATTTGAATCCGAAAAGAATTAAAACCGTTGTTGCCAGAAACTGACCGAAAAGTTTTTGGCGACCTCGAATTCCATAACGATCGTCAAGCAAGCCAACGATCACCAGTACTAAAGAGCCTGTGAATAAGCCCACATATTGAAAGATGTCGTATGGCGAAATCCTTCTTAATGCGAGAAAGTCACGAGGGTAACCTGCCATTGACGCAAGCTTTCCATCGATGCGTGATAACAAATTTGGATAAACTTGAAGCACCGCGATGAAAGCGAATATCACCACCGACGCGGTGCAAAACAGCACCAATCCGCCGACCATTGGAATGGGTTTTTCATGCAGCTTTCGCAATTTGTCAGGGTTGTCGACCAATCCAACCGCGTGTGCCTTGCGAGAAAATATCGGGACAAGCCAAAGCGATATTAGCAAGGAGGCGATGAAAGATGAAAAGACCGAGAACATGTTATCAAATTTACCAACGCGAAAAAGTTGGCGGTTTGCGGAGATGGTATTACTGTGATGAAAGACTCAACAAAGTCTGGTCTGAAAGTTTTTTTGGGCTGGGGGGGGACCGTGGCAAGCCAGTGCCGACCCTCGGAAATTCAATTTTGCAAAATTCGCGGAAACATGCTTCAGAGAAGACGATCCAATATGTTAGTCAGGTTTTAGCTGAAATCACTACTTTGATCACGTTTCATTCGAAGCTTCTCTTTTAATTCATACAACAGGCCTCGGTAATGCTCAGAATGCTTAAAATCGGATTCAATTAGGTTTTCCAAGCGTCCAACGGCATCTTCGTATTTTTCAAGGCGGTCAAGCAGCCGGATCAGCACTATTTGTGTTTTATGGTCGCTTGGCTTTGTAATCAAAGCCAATTCGTATTGCCGAACGGCTTTTTCTGGCTGGTTAAGCTCTTGCTTGACGTCGCCGCTAAGCACGATCGCCTCATGATCCGAAGGCGAAACATCTTGCAGCAACTCGTCGGCGCGCTTCATGCAATATTGGAAAGCTTCGGAATCTGGTGCCAAGTTTTTCGAAGCATAATTAAACAGCATCTTTGGGTCTTCCGGCAGAAACTTTTTAACGACAACGTCATCCGCAAGGGGAACCGTTTTTCGAGTCGATGTTCCGCTGAGTATCTTCGCCATAGCGGGGTACCCGCGGGGATTCATTTCCAAGTATCTAACTGTGCTTTGGGCTGCCTTATCTTGGTTACCAGATTGCAAGTAATGTACTGCCGCCGCAAATCGCAATCGCACATTTTTTGGCGAAATTTGAAGGGCTTGGTCCATGTAGCGATTTGCGGCAGCACTGTTTCCAGCGATCGCACAAAGTCTCGCAAGGCGGACGTAGACGAACGGCTGCAACAGGTTGCTGCGGCGACTAAGTTGTAGCGCTTGAATCGCGGGAGGCACGTTGTTCCTGATGAATTCCTGTTGGCGAAATAGGTTGGCCTCAAGTTGAGATGTCTCGCGCTTTAATGAGTAGATGTTTTCCTGAATATATTCCAAGGCAGTCAGTTTCCAAATGTTGTTCAGGAAAGCATCTCTATCCTCGTCGCTCATCATTTTTGCATTCTCGGCAAGTCCCGCAACGGTCGCGTTGTAGTATTGGATCCGGGTCAAATGAACAAACAGGTCGGCCAAGTAAACGAGTCCCTTGTCGTCAGGCGTCTGGCGAAGCAGCGGTGTCAGTTCATTGATCCACTTCTTGGTCGTTTTCAAATCTGGGTTTTGGTAAGTGAATTTGTCAGCGGAAAGGTTGGTCCGATCGTCAATCGAAGCACGACGCATCAGGTTCAACCAGGACACTACGACCAAGGCAAAAACCACCAACGATATCGTCTGAACAAACCAGTTGGGAGTCTCAAATCGCAGGAGTGTTTTGTCTTTGAGTCTGCCCGCCAATGATTGGGCTTGATAGGCCAAAAAACCACTCAACGTCGCCACCGCGATCATGTTGGCGGGTTGGTAAATACCAAAGTCCAGCGCCGACGCGATCGGTATCGCTGTTGCAAGAAAAACGCCCACCATGCCGATGCCAATGGTGACTGGCGAACTGCCTCGCCAAAGCGCAAACGCGCCATAATACAGCAACAGCAACCAGCATCCAATCAACAGCACCAGACCAAACCATCCCATCTCCATAGCTGTCTGGACGAACTGACTTTCTGCGTACTTGAAAACGGATGTTTCGGGGGTCGTTCGAAACATTCGGTGCGCGCCCTCGTAGGAACCAATGCCCGATCCCAGCAAACCAAACTCGTTGACCGCTGAAAGAGAATCCTGCCAATGTGAGACGCGACTGTTTTGGTCCACTTCCACCAGTTCGATGGCATCAAACCGCCGCGTCAGCGAATCTGAAAACGCAATCCACCCCGCAACACCAAAAGCAAGAAACACCATCGACAGCAGGAGGAATCCAGAAAACGACGGCCTGCGAGCCATTCCGTAAAACATCAGTGTCACAAAGCTGGCAATCAACATTGCCGTGACACCACCGCGCGAAAGCGAGGCTAAGACCCCTAAGCCGATCACGCCGACGGCGATAATCGAGGCGATCTTGGCAGGCGTTAGGTCGGAGAGAAACAATTGAAAATGAAAAACCAATTGACGCCAGAAAGGAATCTCTTTGCTGATGATGGGTCTGGGCCCGCGATCTTCTTTCTTACCCATCAGGATAATGATCAAACCAATCGCGCAAGCTAGGCATATCAGAAGGTAGCCCGCGCCATTATTTCGGTTGACGTAAGGGCCGAATGGATTGCCGGCATCTAAATCAATCGTCCAGTAGATCTGGGTGTGGTCGCTGGTGAATTTTTGAATAATGCCAAAGATAGAAAGCAGGACGCCGTTTAGCGTCATCAACACCAATAACAGTTTCACCTCGAACGTTGTCTTGAAATATCGACCTCCCAAAAGAAGCGCCGCGACTCCAAGTGCCAAGATGCTTAAGAACTTTTTCGTTCCAGCATGGGACACCGAAATCGTTGGCGAGAGCTTGAGCTCGGAGCCAAACTCCTTAAAAATTTCAACTTGGCGTCCTAATGCAAGCGATGCCAATCCCGAAGGCAACTCCCAGAGCTGCAACAATCCGATAATCAGTCCGAAGAAAACGGGAAAGAAGATATAGGGAAAGAACTGCTTCTGGCGCTGGTGCAGTGATGTTTCGAACCACCAAAAACCCAGGCCCACCAGCAACGCGAGTGCGATCCACTGTTGCGCCCACGGCCGCACGGCTCCAAAAGCCCAAGGGGAAAGCAGAAGCGCAAGCAGCAAAGCAATCCGTCCGGGCCAGACCAAGTATTCCAGAAATATCGCACCGCGATTCTTTTCAGCTTTATTGGCAACCGTTTCGGCCAGCGTACCCTTGAGAGTGAAATTCTGCGGTTCTTTCATCGCTTAAGTTTCTGCTGGCTAGAAGAAGGAAGAAGGGAGTATCCAGCGGATGGCCAGATCAGGAATTAGCAGTTTTGCGAAAAGCTTATGCTGCCACGCGTTTATTGTAAAGATTATGGTTGATTTGCGAGATCCGTCGCAATCACAATCGGCCGTTTTTTTTCGCTCAAAACACCCTTATTGCCATCATTTACCGGTGTCTTCCCTGCCAATTTTCTGGTGGATCGATTGGAATACCAAAACGATCCATCGTTAGCAGTGCCTCGGCGACGATAAGTGATCCAGCGACTCGTTTTCGAGAACAAAAGTTACTCGTTCCGAGAACGTCCATGAGAAGACGTGTACAAGAAAATGATCGCTCCTGCGGCAAGAAGGCTCCAAGGCATCCAGTCCTTGGTCACGATCGTCTTTGGTCCGCGTATTTGCGACTGACTTGCGATGACTCCGCCGACACCACCACGATTCGATCCGTTTGGGAATGAGACTGGAAAAGCGTTGGCGGTTTGGCTGTTATTGGAATTCAGACCGGATCTCGAAAGATCGACTCGTCCGCCACCATAATTACCCGACTGCGGGCCAGAAAATCGTGATGGACCAAATCGCGATGCTGAAGCGAAAGGAACCCGTTGGAAGTATGACTCATCAGAGCCCTGCTGCGGTGGATTCGAGAATGTTTGATTCGGGAACGTCGGATTTGCTTGCCCCGGCAAATATTGGGCATGTGCGAAACTGTCCAAGTGGTCTTTTTCGAAAAGTCCGTTTAAAAACTTGGGCAATTTTGCCGATTCGCTAACCACGACACGTTCAAAGATCAAGGCTTCGACGCCCAGCAACATTAAACCAATTCCCACAGCCAGAAAGAAAGATCGCCACATAATTTCACCTTTTTAATAGTGCGTCAACGATCCTTCGCGACCAGTCTTGAACGGTAGATGCATGGAGTAAGTGCCTCAAGCAACCATTCCACAAACCAACAGTACACTTCCAGAAAGATTCCCATACAATAGGGAGTCGAAAAGAGGCACCGACCCTTTTTTTCTTATCGGATTGTCGAATTGCGGTGGGACATGGCAAACGCAGATAGCATCTGTTTTTTTCAATCGCAGGTGAGTTTTCTAGGTCTAAACCGTTTCATAGGGATGTGCGACAGGCGGGGATTTTGACAATTTTCACGATAGGGCTGTTTTGGATGCATTAATCAGTTCTTGTACTACCCTGCTCGGTAGGTAAGATCTATGACTATCAAACTTTTCTAAGCACGACTCGGTTCCGAATTGTTGCACTGCTGTTAAGTGTTTTTAACACCATCGATAAAATTTACGTTTGCTTAAAAAAGAAATCCTTTGAAGAAACATCATATTTTGGTCGTCGATGACGATCCCGAAATTGTCGAAACCATCGCCGCCACCCTCACAGGGAAAGGCTACCAAGTTTCAACGGCTTACGATGGCAACCAGGGCGTGGCCTATGCGGAAACCAAGAATCCGGATTTGGTTATTCTGGATCTAATGATGCCGCGGAGAAGCGGTTTTCTGGTCTTGGAGCGGTTGCGACAAAATGCCGAAATGCAAATGCCGATCATTATGATTACTGGCAATGAAGGAATGAGGCATAAAAAGTACGCCGAACTGCTTGGTGTGGATGACTATATCCAAAAACCTTTTACAATGGATCGCTTACTTCAAAGCCTTACTGACATTTTGGATTAGCGAAACCTATGACGTTTCATGCACAGGACCTTGGGTTGGACGCAGACCAATTAACGCCCGCCGACGGTTGGCACTGTTCTCATTTTTTCTATAAATTCGATCGAGCCCGATTACAGGGGCTGACGCCTGAGCAATTAGAATCTGGCAAAGCAGCGTTTTCTCAAACGCTTTCCAAAAGCGCCCCCAATGCACCGGTGCGTCTGCAGACCGCAATCTCTTCAGGGCACAAATCTGATTTCACGTTGATGATGATGGATCCGGATCCGTTGAAGATTCAAGCCGTTCATCAGCAACTTTTGGCGTCGCCGCTGGGCGCCGCCATCGAAGCGACTTGGTCATACGTTTCGTTGACTGAAATTTCGGAATATGTTCAGTCCATTGATCAATATCGCGACCGCCTGCGATTAGCTGGCGAAGACCAAGCCACCATCGATAAAAAAGCGGCGGCCTATCAGGGCCGACTGGGCAAGATGAATTATCAGCGTCTCACGCCCGATTTTCCGGACTACCCGGTGACCTGTTTCTATCCTATGAACAAGTGGCGTTACCCCGGGGCAAATTGGTTTACGCTTTCGTCCTCGGAGCGAAACAAACTAATGTCCGAACACGCTCGCAGCGGCATCAAGTTCGCCGGCAAAGTCTCTCAGTTGATTTCCGTTGGCGTGGGGCTCGATGATTGGGAGTGGGGCGTTACGCTATGGGCGACCAACCCGCTGCATCTCAAACAGATCGTTTACGATATGCGATTCGATGAAGCCAGTGCCAAATATGCCGAATTCGGCCCCTTCTACACCAGCTACATTGCCTCGCCAGAAAAAATTCTCAGCCATTGCCGTGTTTGAGCGAATCTCGGTTTTTGGAAATGGGAGTGCGATAAACGAAAATCGGTCAGCCCGACGTGCAACCATACAATTTGGGTTACGCTTCGGGCTGACCGGTTTATTTGTTTGGTAACGTCTATGAAACAGAGATCAATTTTTTGTGTTGTTTGCAGGTGCCTAAGAAGAAGTTCAGTCAGAAAAAGACTATCCGATGTCTCTTGTCTCTGACGGTCCAAGACGGCTCGCTTTTTCATTTTCGCGTTTGATCGCGTCGTAAACTTCTTGGCGATGGACAGGGATTTCCTGTGGTGCATCGATTCCTAAACGCACCTTATCTCCGCGGATGTCCACAATTGTTATCATCACATCGTCTCCGATCATGATGCTTTCGTCTCGATGTCGCGACAAGACCAGCATGGCTGGCTCCTTCAAATTAAATGACTGCCTGTCAAAAATGCGCGGTGAAATTGCTCATGCAATTATCATCCACCGGCGCTACCAATCCCTGAAGTCGGACAATCCTTTGCCGCATTCAAAACTCCGCTACTGCGCAATCGCTAGCAATAGCTATTAGTTTCCGTATCGGCGATGCCGGTAAGCGACTGTAAGAAAACGGTTGAGGGTCCGTTTGTGCCGCTGTGATAAGAATTTTAGATGGTACAAACCGTAAAAACGGCCTGTTCGGTGAAGGCAACCAGAGACCAAGCTTGGAGCTTGAGGCTCAAGCGGTCATCCGCTACGCACTTTTTCGCATGCGCGTCGGCAGCGTCGTCAGCTCGTAACGCATCGGCTGTGGATCAACGGTCACGACTTGGCAGCCGATCCTACGATCGAGATTGATCACTAAAGGTGCACGAAGGTTTAACGTCAACGTGTCTTCATCGCGGCTGACCACACCCAGCACATACGCTTGCTCGACTGAACTCAGTTGCAGCGATTCAACGTCCTTGGGCTCCAAGCGGACTTGGTAGTCTTCGACGAAACGGCGGGGCGAAACGACCGGCAGCGCGATATCCGAATGTTGCATGCTTTGTAGCCAAGCAACTGCCGAATTGTCCGCATCGGCCAACAAAACCCAATGGCGGCAATCTTCAAAGCCCAACAGTCCGTTGCGAAAGAACAGAATGTCGTCCGGTTCGATTTCGATGCTGGAGAAGCGTGTCGTATGGATTTTCATAACAGTCTGCCTGTCTCAAGACCACATGTCTCACACGTTATTCATAAGAGTAAAAACGTGAAGTGACTTAAATTGGGTTCTATGACGCCGTGGTAATGTTAAAATAGTTCAGTAATTACAATTATTTGCCTCACAACCATTACATCGGGTCTGCAGAGGAGAAGACTTTACTAAAGCTGCCGGTTCTTTAATCTTTTTTTCGCTGCCGCTTCCTTTGGACGCGCCCAAGCCCTGATTTTGCTATCACAATCAATATCGACACAGCTTTCATTCATCGCTTACCATCGCCCAATCCCTATTTTTGCCGGTTGATATAATTTAGGGCCCGTCCGCAAACGCCCCTTCTTCACCGACGACTTAAATCAATGGAACAATGGAAAACACAACCTGTTTTTACAGCTGACGTGGGGCAGAGCATACGCTTGCGTCGAGCGCATTCAATTTCTAGGGCCAGGCCTTCCAGATCAAGGTCTTCTAGGCTCGGCTTCTCCTTCGGCATCGCGGTCTCAGTCTTTGTGGCCGTCGTCGTCCTGGATTCATCCTTTAGTTTCGCTTGGCAAAGATTGGCCGCCATTTCAGCGCCGGTGTCAAACATGTCGCCGACGATCAACGAAGGTACTCCAGCGTCAATCGTCGAACTGATCGACCGCTTAGACAGTCCTGCTTTCGCGCGGCGTCAATCGGCTACGGTCTCGATTATTGACTATGGGGCTACTGCGCTGCCTGATCTAAGCCAAAAGTTTTTTGATAGTTCTCCAGAGACGAACTACCGCATTCGCAAAGCACTCGAGGGAATCGCGTCGGCCGGAGATGAGGAAACATTCCTCAAATCTTCGGCGATTCTGTTGACGCTGTATTCCAATGGCAACGATCAGATTTTTGAACAGATCGAAGAACTCAAAGCCCAATGGCAAACTCAGCGGACTGAATCCGCTATCGAATCGCTCAAAAAAACAGGTGCGGAAGTCGTTCGGCAAAAAGGCTACAACGCGCGGTTTGCCCAACGAGGCAACGCCATACGTACCCTTGGTCGCTTGCAAGGCGCCCCTGCGGAGAAAGTCAAATTTGTGAAACGGACGGTGCCCGAGCAAAAGGCAATGGTCGACCGTATTCTCTCCAGCGACATCGACTTCAATCGGGATTTCATTTTTGAACTTATGCCAAATCAAGTAAGCAGCGCTCCCGCGTTGTCGCCCAACGGGATCAATCTAAATCTGCCGTTGCTGGCGGGAACCCGAATCAAGTTTCCGGCGGATTGGGCTGAAAAAAATACTGACGCGCGAGCGTTAGATGAACTGCGGCATATTGATGACCGGCTGTTTGTTGAATTTTCTGATAGCAACTTTTCAGATCAACAGTGGCAGCTATTGTCTTCCACCGAAAATATTCTGGCACTGGATTTAGCGGCCAAAGAAAAGTCCACCCCAATGCCTTCAACCTTTCCCGCGTCGCTGCAGTCGCTAACACTATCAGGTTTCAAAATCGACGATGGCTTCGCTGATTCGGTTCAGAAAAGTACACAGCTTCAGCAAGTGCAGTTTGATAATTGCAGTTTTGGGAAACGATTGGCAAAAAGAATCGATGGCATCGAGAACGTCAAGAACATCGTTTGTCAGTACGAAAACCAGACGTTAGAGGCAGATACGATTTTGGCGATGGCGGAATTCAGCGATCTGCGCGCCTTACATCTGACCGCGGTTCAATTAGACGCTGCGGCGCTACAAAATTTACGGCGCTTGGAAAATGTCAGTCTTATTTACGTTAGCGACATGCCCGCGACTTCGGAATTCTTCCAAAACGTCGGCGCGATGCCACGGCTCAACAGCATTCAGTTCAAGGGATGTAAACTCAACATCCCGGCCTATAAGAAACTCGCGGCCGCTCAGCGCGTGCGGATGAGTTTCGAGGCTCAGGCGTTTCTTGGGATTCAAGGCACCGGCCCAGCAGTAAACGGTAGGGGCATGGGCGCCGACGCCACGGTGTCGATGGTGGTCCCCAATTCCGCGGCGGAAGAAGGCGGTATCAAAGCCGGTGATTTGATCAGCAAAATCGACGGTGAAAAGGTCGAGGACTTCAATGATGTCCGTCTGCACATTACGCAGTATGCCGCCGGCGACGAAGTCGACATCGAAGTGACGCGCGACGGAAAACCCCAAGCACTGAAAGTGAAGCTGCGCGACTATCAGACGGCGCGAAAGTTTTAGGCTCGCGCGAGGCACCGCGGCGCGAGCCCCGCAAAGGCAGATATCGAGGGTTCATGCTCCGGTGGAGCTGAAGTCGCGCGATTATCAAACCTGACAAACCTTAGAACGAACCCTCTCTACGGTTCTTGACGTCGAACCTCAAGCAGAAGATACTGTCCGTCTTTCAAACAGCGGAAAACCGTCGTGAAGTCCAAGTCGATTTCTCCCATGGACATTTCCTCCAAGGACATTTCCGCTGCAAATGCCTTCGCCAAAGGCAGCCTCATCGCTTAAAAAAAGCGGCTCATGCCCGAGTGGCGGAATTGGCAGACGCTCAGGATTTAAAATCCTGTGTCCTCACGGACGTGCGGGTTCAAGTCCCGCCTCGGGTACTCTTTTTTTTCTCCAGTCAAAATCTCTTCCGACCTTTTGATTCAAAGCCGCATAAAGAAATCGGGTGCGATCTGCTAACGTAAGTGTTTTTCAAGTGCCGAATTTGACAGGCATTGAGTTAGGTTATGCGTCTGAGGATTGCTTGCACCGCTTCAACGATTTCTCGTGTCTTATTACGGCTTAGCGCATCTGGATGAGGTGATTCAAACCGACGCTCAATTCACAACGACGACTTTTCCCATCGCCTTGCCGCTTTCCAGACGAGTATGCGCTTCGCCGGCTTGGTCAAGCGTGAACTGGCTTTCGTCCAACACGGGCTTTAAAGCTCCCGCCTCGCAAATGTTTGCAAGGTCCTGCAAAATGGTTGCGTGTTGTTCACGTTTGAAGTTGTGCAGCATCGGAATCAGCATGAACACGACATGCATCGACAGCCCCTTGAAGTGAGCCAACGTCAGATCAAGTTCGCACATCGAAACGGTGGTCACAACGTGACCGTTGAGTGCTGCGGCCTCGAAGGACTTCAGCATGTTGGCACCGCCGACCGAATCGTAGACCACGTCGAAACCTGCCCCATCGGTGTGCTTGGCCACATAGTCCTCGACAGATTTTGTTTTGTAATTGATCGCAGTTGCACCAAGGCTTTCAATCAACTTCATTTGCGGGTCGCCACCGCCAGTCGAATATACTTCGGCCCCAAAGTGCTTGGCCAGCTGCACAGCGACGTGCCCCACGCCTCCCGAACCACCGTGAACCAGAACTTTCTGCCCGGCTTTCACACCCGCGCGAGTCAAGCCTTCGTAAGCGGTGATCGCAACCAAGGGCAGCGCCGCCGATTCCGGCATCGAAAGGTTTTTGGGTTTATGAGCAACAAGTTGACTGTCGGCAACGATGTACTCGGCCAGCGTGCCCGGCAAATCCGCCAGCCCACCGGCGCAACCGTAGACTTCATCTCCAACGGAATAGCCGTCGACCCCTTCACCAACCTCTTCAACGGTGCCTGCGAAATCCATGCCCAAAATTGCAGGCGTGTCCGGAGACAATGGCAAGTCCTTGCCCATGTTGCGAATCATCGTGTCGACCGTGTTGACGCTTGACGCCGCGATTTTCACAAGAACATGACCGGCTTTAATTTCTGGTTTGTCGACATCGCCTGCTTCGAATACTGAGCCTTCTCCGTAGGCGTTTATAAGCATCGCTTTCATAAAAATTTCCTTCTCGATGGAATATTGTGGGTCAGGAATATTGTGGGTTAGATATGGAGCCAATGGAAACCGGCAGCCTCGTACGGCGCCGTCGCAACGATCGCGAGCATCACAACACGAACGTTTCTTAACGCGTTCAAATGAGAACTTCCTAAACTGAATACTTGTCGTTGGTACACATGCGGACTAAAAATAGTTCGAGTGAGTTCCTGCTGACGAATCTTTATCCTCGTTGATCGTATCGGTATCAACGTGAATCGCAAGTACGCACAATTTGGACATGTAGGCACAAAATGGTAGCCAAGAAGAAAACGCGGCATGAACACTACAAGCAACCAGGTTGTCCTGTTGAGGCAACTCTGGAGTTGATCGGCGGTAAGTGGAAAGGTATCGTCCTCTTCCATTTGTTGGATGGGCGAATTAGGTTCAGTGATCTCAATCGCAAGATTAATTGCGTCACGCAAAGAATGCTAACCAAGCAACTCCGTGAACTGGAGGAAGATGGCTTAGTGACACGAACCGTTCACGCCGAGGTTCCGCCTCGAGTCGAATACGAATTGACGAAGGAGGGAAAGACCCTCGAGCCGATCTTGCACGCTCTGAAGGAATGGGGCGAAGCTCAAGCGATTAAACTGCTTGATGATCGAGCCAAGTGAATTCGACGTAGGTTCCGCGAGCCGTTTTCTACACCGTGAGAAAATTGTTGGGGGGAAGCTCCGATTCTCAAAATCTTCGCTGGAACTACTTAAAAGGGAGCGTCAGCCAACGACGGTGCATTGCGTGCAAAGCAGTGAAGCAGATCCGTCGCGAACGCGATGCCACGCTTGCAGCCGCAACGATTCTGGAATCCAGCTGGCTGGCATCGACCTGATCGGCAACAAGGTGATTGAGTTCAATGTTTTCAGCACCGGTGGACTTTATGACGCCAATCAGTTTGCAGGGCTCGATTTTGCTGACCTGATCGTAAGGGCGCTTTGAAGAAACTGTTTTCTCACAACGCTGCGGCCGTCTGTGGCGGCGGGAGGCTGGAAGGCATTGATTTGGGGGGGAGCCGACTGCTTGGTAGCAAGCAAAGCATTGTCAAATCAAGCCAGCTCTGTGCTTTGCTCCAACGATTCGCTGAGCATCTTGAAACGCTTCCTCAAGAACCAACGTTCCCACATGTACGGCTTGCGGAGGGCCATGTCATCACCGGGCAGCGTCAGTTCTTTGCCGCGCATGGTTTGAACAAGCAACGTTCCATCTGGAAGAACGTCTTTGACGATCCAGTATTTGTCGACGGTATAGCCGTAAGAATCGCCTGCCGCCGATGGCGAAACATTTTTCGCCCGCGGCCCGGGGTTCTTGCTAACTTTCGACTTCCTGTACACCAAAAAGTCACCGACTGACCACGAAAATTGTTTCATTGAGCTATTTCCAAACAGATGTTGTCGACTCGTCTGCTAATCACCGAGCATCATTTAGCATCGAATCGATCTCTAGTTTACCGACTTCTGCGCTAAAAAGCGAGTCTTGTGGATTTCGCTGCGCGTCACGTTCGTTTTGGGATTGCATATCTAAATTGGCGTCCTCATTGTCCGCGTCGGCCGCGTGAAAACATTTCTGATTAAATGCGGTCTGTTGGCGAACCATTTATCAGTTTGATTCGTAATTGATAGCTTGAGACCGCCATGCAGCGATTAACATAAATATAATGTTCACTCGAATCGAACGTTGGGAATGCCTTTGGAGATGTGACTGCAACCGTTTACTTTTGGCAATATAAACCAGCCCCGTCGCGCTGCTCTGCCGATGATAAAAAGAGAGATTTTTTTCACCGGTCTTTGGTTCACTGGACACCCAGATGGATGAACAATTGGCAGTTCGTCTTGGTAGTGTCCACTTGGCTTTGGCCGTGTTTGGGCAGTTTGGTGTCAAGCGGTTGGAGAGGTTTGGTTTGCCGTAGATGGCCGTGGTGGAGGCCCAGCGGAAAGCCTGCGACAAAGGTGCAGCGGGCTGTTGTTCCAATGTCGGGACAAATTCCCTAAAATTAGCTTATTCCTTGTCAATCTTTATCTCGTATGACTCAAACAATGAGACTTAAATTTTTCCTACCTTTTTTCGCCATACTCTGTGTGTCATCTGTACTTCACGCGCAGGATCGAGACATTGAGTTTGGTTACGACAATGCGAGCAATCCCACGGTGATTTCTTTATCATCGGCCGAATTTAGTGCGATCACTGGCGACGGAATCAATCTTGCTCAGAGCCGCTTCAGTGAATTGGATCCGTTTAATCCCGGAGAATTCAGCGCTGATCAACCCGGGGTCTCAACCAATAGCGCTCAAGGGCTGATCGTTAATTCGGGCAATGGCATCATGATCAATGCGCTCGATGCGTCAGCAGAATCTGCTTTCGGGGTCGGGTACGTTAATTTTTACAATCCGGCGACCGATGCGCTGGAGGCCACGGGCCGCATCGCGTTTAAGGACAACACTTCGGGAACTCCCGACCTTGTGCTCGACGGCAGCATCATCGAATCTGGCGTCACTCCTCAATTCATTGCCTTGGCCAACAGCGGTGGTAATGTTCATGACCACATCACATGGGACCTGTTAGATGACGCGACAGCGCCCTTGGGAGCGTACGGGATCTTGGTGCAACTGCAAAGCGATTTTACGTTCGATGGCACGATCGAGGTGTCCTCCGAGCCTTTTTGGGTGGTCTTCAATCATGGAATGTCCAGCGCCGATTTTCAAAGTCTTGCCCTTCCCAGTTTTGGGGTCGGTCAAGTCGTTCCCACGGTATTGCTTGGAGATGTCAACCGAGACGGCGTCGTCAACTTTTTAGATATCTCCCCCTTCATCGCGTTGCTGTCGGGAAACGGATTTCAGGCCGAAGCCGATTGTGACGAAAATGGCGTTGTCAATTTCTTGGATATCTCAGCCTTCATCGCGATCTTGAGCGCGGCGTGAGTAAGCACGGTCTGAGTACTTAGATCGTTCTAACAAAGCAGTTTCGCCATCGCGATCAGATCGTCCGCGACATCACCTCGACGAAACTGAGATTGGGCAACCGCTTACCTGCACGTTATCTTGGGTATATCGAATCTTTGTCCATTGGCCGGCGATCGGCAGTCGGACTTCCATCCAGCTCCACGACTTGGGGATCGCGGAACGGATCGTAAGTCGCTTCTCTGGCAGACAATAGTCCAGCCCCGCCAACCCTTCAAGGAAAAGCAATATCTTGCCGGCGTTAAAGTTTGAGTACTGATCCCCAAACAGTGTGCCGTCCCGTCGATACGCTTCGGGAGCCACAGGGATCTTCCACGTCGGGTGATAGTTGTAATTTTCGATATGGTTCATCGTCAGCGCGGTCGCTTCTTCCAGCAGCCCTTGGCGAAAGATTCCATCAAGCGTGAAATAAGCGGTGTCGGGCGTGTAGCCAAATGAATGGTCGACATCGGTGGCGAACTTTTTCATCGACTGTTTGGACATCGCCAAGGGAAAGAACTCACCAAAGAACCCCTTTTCTTTGTCGATGGCCCAATGCTTGACCATTTCTCTGGCGAAGTCTTGAGGGAAGTGCGGCGAACGCATTGCCCAAAACCCGTTCGTCATAATCATGCCGTTATCCGGACCGGCGAAATATTTTTCAATCCCGTTGGCTTCCCACCGTTGATCGAACATCAAACGAACATGTTCGGGATCACGTCGAACCAGTTGCTGCCAATGTAATACGTCCGCATCCTTTTTAAGGAGGCGGGCCATTTTCTCGAGCGTCGCCGCGACTTCGAATTCATTCATCGCGAAATTTGAGATGCGTTTGCTGAACAGAGTAGCAAAGTGGTCGTTGTAACAGTCTTTGATAAAACCAACATCTCCGGTGTGCTGGTAGATCTGCCAAGCGCCGAGCACATGTTCAGAGGTTTCTCCTCCGTACGCGCCGGAGTGCCACGTGGTCCCCTTATTGTCGGATATCATCCGGACGCCATTTTTTGATTCACGGAAACGACCGTTCTTGGTTAGGTGTTTCCATGTCAGCACGTTTCCGTAAGCGTATTTTCGTTTGTTGGTTGCCCACGCACCAACTTTAATCTGAAACGTGGCGTCATAACGGTGCATCCCAAGAAAATTATTGACGGCCGTTTGTGTATGGTTTTCCGTTTCCCATCCCTCGCCAACTTCGATCGAGTACATAAAATACAACGACCAAAGATAATAGTAGATGTCGGTAAATCGTTCGTCGGGACAACGAAAGTATGGCACCTCTTCGTTAAGCAGCCGGTTCATTTGATTTGTCTTATCGGCCAGCAAATCCTTTTGGTTTTCAATAATGTCCTTAGCTGCTTCTACGGCGACTTCTTGGTTGTCGTTCATCGCCCACGAAACGGTGGTCCCTTTGCTGTCGCACGGTACGGAAAATGAGTAAAGCTGAACGCCGCGGTCATCCTGTTCTGTCTTTATCGTTGCTGCGATCGCGCGTGAGCAGCTTAACACGGTCGTCATGTTCGAATAGACCGATGGACCAATACGTTCGGCTCCATCGGGGTCAGGACGGGCACGAACTTGACCACCTTCAGAAATGATCAGCGTGTTCTTCTGGGCGTCGAAAACAAGAGAGGCGGACGACGAGACGCTGTTGCGACTGTAAAAGCTATGTCCGGAGAATCTCAAAGTGACGGGCTTTGACGAGGTGATCTTCGATGCGATCGCGTCGTTGGCAGCAACAAATTTTTCTTCCCTGATCGTGACGCCCGCGATTTCGTATTCGCAAACCATTTTGTCGGGACGCCACGACATACTTTTCGGCTTGGGGTGTTCGTAAGTTTCACCGCCGACGACCACCGAGCCATAAAGCACGCGTGTGTCTTTGTAAAACTCCCAACCCAAGTAGTCATTCCCCAATCCCGTATTCTCGGCGCCGGAAATATTACTATTAAGTATTCCAGTTCCGCGACTGCGCAAATCATGATGGATGGGATGGGTCAGCCCGATCGTTTCGTCTTCGATCAAGTTCCAACATGCATGAAACCCGCCCACGTAGTAGCTTACATTCCCCGCCAGAAATCCGTGCTTCCGTCCTTGGATCTCCTGCTCAAGCCGCTGGCAATAGTCGGTAAACGGTGGCTTCTGGTCCGCGATTGCCGAGTTGCAAAGAAGCAACGATAAGCAAAAAGAGACGAGCCATAGCTTCGGAAGTTCCATCAGCCTTCTCCAAGATTGACTGTGGCTTCTTCGCCAATTTTGGGTTCATTGGTGGGACGATTCAAAGCCAAAGAAAACAATCCGGCCATAAAAAATCCGCAAGTCAATTGCAGCACCGGTTTGTCTGGTTCGCTCAAGAATAGATAAAGCGTTCTCAGCCCGATGTTTTCCATTGAGCCTTTCACTTGAACAAAATGTATCAGATCGTTTCCAACCCATAGCCCCGTTGCCAGTAAAAATAACAGAGCAAGGATCAGCCACACATTCGGCGATCGGAGCCTTGGCCAAATCCAGACCACGGCTGCCAATGCCGGAACAAAAATCGAAAACCAAATCGCATGCACTGAAACTAGTGCATTGGTTGGCGGCAGTCAGGCACCAACCTTGTCCAAAAGACTTCACAACCCGGTCATTGGAACAGTGGCAATCAGGCAGGAAGCGCACACCAATCCAGCAATCAAACCAACGCTGATTATCAATTTTCGAAACATAGCAAAAGATCCTCCATCGCCATCAAGAACTAAGAACTGAAAAACGAGGATGGGCAAGAGCGCTTTATCTTACAACATGAAGCTCCGCAAAGCTGCGGCCGTGCATGGATCAAGTGAGGCGAGCGTGGAAGAAAATACGTTTTTCAGAATTATTCTATGCGCAAGAGATATTGCCGCAAAAAGAATGACCGACCGATGTTCATCCGGTTAAAACTGACCGGTGTTCAGCAGCACTAGTGTGCAGGCTTCTTGGTAGAGTATTCCATTGGCATCCAGCATTTGAGCCAGCTCCGGCGATTGGGTACCAGGGTTGAAGATCACTCGGCCGGGTTTGAGCGCAACGATAGCCTCGGCCAAACCGGCGGAAACTAAGGGATTCACATAGATTGTCAGCGTATCCACGGCATCGTGAACCTGGTCCAACGCTGAAGCAACGGTGACACCGTCGATGTGTTCAAGCGTGGGGTGGATCGGAATCGTTTGATGACCGTGCTGCCGCAGCAGTTGGAAGGCCTTGTAGGAGAAGCGATCAGGTTTGGCGCTGGCACCAAGGATGGCGACGGTTTGGGCGTTTGTGGTCATGACGATCCGTTAATGCAGGGGCGGGGTAAGTTTCGTCGAAAGCGATTGGTTTAAACAGCTTGGCATCATCGCATGGATATATTCCCGAAAGGAAACCGCTTCTATTAACGGGATTGTACCGATTCAGGTTGCCGCTTCATGCCGCTTTGGTCAGCCCCTTCTGAACTGCAAGCCAAACGTTGCCGTGATGCGACCACTTTCTCTTTAGCCAGATCCACCGTCTCAGCCACGGCGGTAAGATGGCCCATCTTGCGTTTGGATTTCGGGGCGGCCTTGCCATAAAGATGAAGGTTCACCCCGGGAACCGAAATAGCTTCGCACCAACGCGGTTCTCCGCCGTCCCAGACGTCGCCCAACAAGTTCGCCATCGCGGCGGGCGTGTGCTGCCACGTCGACCCGAGCTCCAGATTGCAGACCGAGCGTACATGTTGGGCGAATTGGCTGGTAACGTGGGCTTCGATGGTCAAATGCCCAGAATTGTGCGGACGCGGTGCCATCTCGTTCACCAAAATATCACCACCCCGATAAAAGAACTCGACACACAACACGCCGACAGTGTGAAGGCTTTCCATGATCGTCGCCACAACCTTTTCCGCCGCCTGTTCGGTGGCTTCGGTCAATCCCGATGGGGAAATCGAGACATCCAAAATCTGTTCGGCGTGTTCGTTGCGAATCGACTTAAACGCCGCAAACTGCCCGTCGGCATTCCGCGCCGCCACGACGGAGAACTCGAAATCGTAGTCAATCCACTCTTCTAAAATTGCTTCGCCGGTAGCAATGGATTCCCAGGCCGACTGAATGTCTTCGGTGGATTTAATGACGGCTTGTCCCTTTCCGTCGTAGCCATCGGAAGCTGTCTTCAATAATCCCGGCATGATTTTCGTGCACGCTGCCTGTAGGTCTTCCAACGACCGAACGACCTCGAACTGACAAGTCGGAATGCCCTGTTCCTGTAAAAACGTTTTTTCGGTAATGCGATGCTGAGTCGTTTTCAGTGTTTCTGCGCTTGGGCACACCGGCGCGTGAAGGCTGGCGGCTTCGAGCGTTTGCAGTGGGATGTTTTCGAACTCGAGGGTAATGATGTCGACGTCGCGGGCAAAACTTTCGACAGCTTCCAAGTCTTCGTAAGATCCTTGGATTTCCAAATCTGCGACCTGCCCCGCCGGCGAATCAAGCTCGGGCGAAAATATGTGCACGCGATATCCCATCTGCTTGGCCACCAGCGCAGTCATCTTGCCCAGCTGTCCGCTGCCGAAGATACCGATGGTGGATCCGGGAAGAAATCTGTTGGTGTCGCTGGCGGTCATTATATTTTCGAGTCCTTGAGTACAGCTTCGGTTTGTTGCGTGATAAATTTTTCCAGCTCCGTTCGCACGGCGGCGTCTTCCAAGGCAAGAATTCGGGCCGCCATCAGTCCTGCGTTTTTCGCGCCCGAGCTACCGATGGCCAATGTTCCCACCGGCACACCGCCGGGCATTTGAGCGATCGAAAGCAGCGAATCGATGCCGTTGAGCGCTTTACTCTGGATCGGAACTCCGAAAACGGGCAGTCGTGTCAGCGACGCGACCATGCCTGGCAGATGCGCCGCTCCGCCGGCACCGGCGATGATGACCTTGATCCCGCGCGTGTGAGCCGATTGAGCGTACTGCACCAATAACTCGGGAGTGCGATGGGCGGACACGACCTGAGCCTCGAACGTGATGCCCAGACTCGTGAGCATTTCGGTCGCATGTTCCATCGTTGGCCAATCAGATTTACTGCCCATGATGACGCCAACCACCGGCGTCGAGGAAGTGGGTGGAGCGTTGTTTGGTTGATCCATTGAGTGTCTTAAATTGAGCGCGCTGAGTGCCAACGAGTGATTGGGAGAATTTTGAAGCAATTCTCAAACGCTATTTGTACACGATCAAGATGTTGTTGGTCAAATAGGTCCCTCTTTCTTTTGAGAAAGGAATTGCTGCACGAATCTGATGGCGTCGGAGTGCCACGGCAGCGGCCCATGATTGGACTTTACCACAACGTATTCGGACTGGCCCTCCAGAGGAACGCAGTTTGAGGCGATCACCCGATCATAGGCCGCTTCGACGATCGCAAATTCGACATCGTTGGTGTCGCGGAAGTCCTCCAATTGATTGACGAAACTGCCGTCGGCGTCGCTCAGTTGAGTCAATGGCGTACAAAATCTCCCCAGAAAAGGACTCAACAATCGCGCCGCATGCGAACCGTGATTGGGCGGAGCCAGCATCACCCACCGTCCCAGTTTCTCAAAACGCTTCTGTCTGAGCAGATGGCGTCCGATGATGCATCCCATGCTGTGAGTCACCAGATGGAATCGTGTAATCGAAGGATCATTTTCAAAACCATCCAAAATTTTTCCCAACCGGTTTGCGTGATGGGGGATGGTTTTCGAAATGCTAAAGTAACCGTGATTCTTCACTTGATAACCGCATTTGCGAAGTCGTTTGCCAATCGGCCACATCACCAACCGTACCGCAGCCAGTCCGTGGACCAAGATAACGGCCTCTTTCGGAGTAGCCTCATTCGTAGCGGCTTGTTTCGCAGCGCCCTCTTTCATCGCTTCGTCTTTTGCCAATTCTTTCTTTGCTTCGGTCGTCACAGAACTTCTATTCCCATCATCGCTGATAACAATTCGTTAAAATAACATCGACTGCTTCGCCGCCGGTTGCACGGGCTGGACTGATCTCAACACAACACCGGCCGCGGCCATGCCGCTGAGGAAGGCCCCTTCCACACGCGCACCACCGGCCCAGTCGCCGCAAGCAATCAACGAACGATCGGCGCTGAAGAAGACGCGTTCTTGCGGGAATTGCGTGCTTGCATCAGGAATTGAATACCTCCACCGATGAGCGGCGGAATGAGTCACCTCGATTGAATCAATCCCCGTCGATGTTTTAAACGCCGACAGCAATTCCTTGATAATGGAATCCGGATCATAATCCCAATGTGCGCGTGTCCAATCGGGGCAAGCGTGAACGACGATGTGTTCGTTGCTGTCCGGCCGTTGAGGTTTGGTGCTGTTGCGGGCGATCCACCGGATGGGGGAATTGTGGACGAAAGCCCCCACCCAATCGACCGGCAGAGCAGCTTCCAGCGTTAGCATCAGCGCCCAACACGGATCCATCTTGATCGCTTCGAGTTGATTGCAAAACGAAACGGTATCGGATGCCTCAAGGTGCGACTTCTTCAAAATCTCCGCCGATTGATCCGCCGGAATGGCAAAGATCACTCGGTCAAACGGTCCGTGTTGGCTCTCTGATTGATCAAGCAAATTCCAACCAGCGCCATCGGTTGACTCCGCCTCGGCAGGTTCGATTTGAGTGATCCGTGCGCCTAGCTCGACCGGAATCTCTCTGGCCAAGTGTTGGCAAACGTCTTTCATTCTTGGCACGGCAACGTACCGGTCAACGGATTTGGATTCGCTTTTTTCAACCCCGTCCTCAAGCACAATCACGCGCTGGGCGGCGTCAGGCCAACGGGCAACCAGCCCTTGTTCCTGCCACGATTCAACGTAACGTTGGAATCGTGCGTCACGGCATGTGAAATACTGGGCACCATGGTCGAAGGTCGGTTGATCCCCGACTCGCCGCGTGGCCATTCTTCCGCCGATGCCGCGGCTTTTGTCGAACATCGTTACTTGGATCCCGTGATCGGTCAACGTACGTGCGGCAATCGCGCCTGACATGCCCACGCCCACGATGGCGACGTTCGGGGGTGACTGAATACGAACGGAGGAAGTCTTCTCCCGGTAAGCCGCGACGTCCATTCGCGTAGCATGCCCGGCGACCGAGCGTCCGCGGACGACGCCTGTAACGTTTGATTCGGGTTCAAAAGGACGGTCGAATTGCCCAAGGCACCACAGCAGGCCGCCGTAGGAGCAAGGGTCGCGTCCATCCAAGGCATACCGATGGTTGAGATCAATCATCAAACGCAAGGCTTCCTCCGGAGACCGAGTCCCCCCAAGAAACGCTTTGCCCCACGTCATCCGCACGTTGTTATGCAGCTCTCCTTGCCGTAGCAACGACATCTGAGCCGCATCCCAGAGTTCGACTCCCGTTTTGCCGCGGGCCAGTTCCTCCCAAGAAAAAAGCTGTTGCCGGGTATCGCTTTGGTGTTCTCTCAGCGAAGCCAACGCCCAATCGGGAAGTGCCGAAACTCGATCGTGATCAGGCCGATAAAAGCAAAATCCATAAGCCAGTTCTCGCCAGATCAGCAGTTCATCCAAATACTTTTCACCGCCGTCATTGGCGATCTCGGCCGCTTCCCGCGCGATACGCAGCGGCGACACCATGCCGTAGTGGAGGTAGGCCGACATGCGGCTTGCGCCATCGGTCAGCGGATTGTTTCGTTTGCGATGGTAAGCCGATAATCGTTTCTGTTTAAACTGTTCCCAGCGATCGTAACCGGCCGCAGAGCCGCCAACGGTATCAGCCACCGGGCCCACGCTGTGATCAATGTCACAGCGTCCCACCAAATCCGGAATCTGTTGCTGTGAAAAATCAACGGGTGTGAAGGGTAACTTTCGTTCATCAAACGGCTGGGCATCAACCGATAGTTCCGGCCAAGCCCGCAAAGTACGTTCGGCGAACATTTTCTTTGTCTTGGATCGAAACTCGAACGCGCGCGTGTGAGCCCTGCCCACCAACTGCATCGGCACCACGCAAGCGGTATCAACGGCGTAGATTGATGATCGGCAGGAGCGTTTGAGTGCGGCTAAAAACCTGCGCTGCGGATCGACCGGCATTTCTTCCACGATCGTGACCGCGGAATCGGCGGCGAGTTTTGCGAGATGAGCCCCCGAGTCGCCGGCGGTTTCCAAATGGAAGGCATAGCTTATACCCGCTGATTGGCATTGCGATTGAAGATCGGCGGCGCCTTGCATGATGAACGTGTGGTGCCGATCTGAAGCGAACTTGTACCGCTCAGACAACGCCTGGTAAACCAGCAACGGTTTGCCCATTGCATCGGCAATCGACCGCGCGACGTCCAAAGCTGGATTCTCTCGAACCCGCATCGACGAAGCCATCCAATACAAAACAAAGTCGCCCTCTCCAAAATCGCCCTCATTCTCGGCTTGCCGGACGCAACGAACGCGCTCGCTGAGATGAGCGGGTAGATCATTAATGATGGAGGTAAGTCTGGACATAAAAAAGGTTTATACGGTTGGCGGATTCATTTTACAACGGCGTGATCGTTAACCGGCGACCAACGGAAAACTTCACTGCGTCCAAGCCAACGTTCAAGAGGACGATGCGGATTCGTTTCGAACGCGATGCAAGGCGATCTCCATTGACGGGTGGATGGTTTTTCAGCAGTTTCTGAATTGATTGTGGGAAATCATAGGGTTTGCCCCCATTTCAAGACGAGCGTAAACCGCGCTGCGAGTAAACTTGCAATGTACATTGACATGCCTGAACATTCATTCCCTTCGCATCCCTTCCTTCGATGATATCTTTTTTGGTAACGCTGATCGTCTATGCAATGCTGGGGCTGGTTGTGTTCCAGACGCTTTACGTACTGGGCTACATGAAGTTTCTGAACGCGTCCAGCGACCGTGACCAAATTCAAGGCCCCGGCGCGGACGAGCCAACCGCGAAACTGCGCGATGAAATTGGCGAAGACAAAACCTACTGCCCGCCGGCCGCGATCGTCCTCTGTCTCAAAGGAGCCGACGAAAGTCTTGTTGATTGCTTGACGGGTTTGATCGGCCAGGACTATCCCGATTTTCAGTTGAACATCGTTATTGATTCGCCTCAGGATCCGGCGGCAAAAATTGTGAAAGAATTTTTCTCTCCGTTGAAGCTGAAGCCTAAGATTCACTATCTGGAGTCCCCCAAAGAGACCTGCAGCCTTAAGTGCTCCGCGATTTCGCAGGCGGTTCGATCCCTTTCGGAGCGCATCGAAGTCGTGGCCTTCGTTGATGGTGACGCTGTTGTCGATCAAGATTGGTTGAACGATCTAGTAACGCCGCTTGGGGATGCCGCCATCGGCGCGACCACCGGGAATCGCTGGTACTCGCCGACGGACATGCGGTTGGGAGCATACGTTCGCAAGATTTGGAATGCGGCCGCCGTCGTGCAGATGCAGAGATACAAGATTGCTTGGGGAGGATCGCTGGCGATTCGGCGAGAAGTGATTCAGCGCTGTCAGTTATTAAGTAAGTGGGAGGAATCATTTTGCGAAGACACCAGTCTGACGAATGAACTGCGGAAGCAGAAGCTGCGCGTGCAGCGCGTTGCGAACCTGATTGTGGACAATAAGGAGACCAGTTCTTTTTGGGAAACGTTTGACTGGATCGGCCGTCAGCTGCTGACGGTGAGGCTGCATCATCCGGCTTGGCCGCTGGTGCTTCTGCACGGCGTCGCAACCGGCGTCGCGTCGATTTTTACGCCCATTTTGATGGTCGTGTTGTTTTGGAAGGGCTTCACTAGCGACGGATGGTTGTTATTGCAAACGATCGTCGTTTATCAAATGGCCAACTTTGTGTTGTTGTATTTAATTGGTCGTTCCAACCAAAACGCGATCGACGGTCGAGACAGCCACAACCCGGCGGATCCTTCACCGAATAAAAACGTGGGCATGCACTTCATTGCGACGCTGGTCACGCAGATCGTTCAACCGTTCGCGCTCTGGCAAGCCAATTCGATGGAAAAGGTGAAGTGGCGAGGCGCAAGCTACCGCGTGAAAAATGGGCGGAAAATCAAACTGCTTAAGGTGGACCCACAAAAGAAGTCGCCGGGCATACAACTCTCACGGTCGAACGGTGATAGCGCTGAACCCACCGACGGGCTGAAATCTGAAGACAGCTACCTCCCCAGCAGCCGGATCTCTAAACCGTCAAGAAACTGATTGTTCAAATTGGTTTGAGGCATTGCAGTACGACGCCCAACCAACCTATTTCAGCCGCCAAGTCCGCACCCAATCGTACTGGGTTTTGCGTTCCGCTAAAGGGCTCGACGCGATCAATCCGCCGTCCTCGGGAACGGGATTCCAGTCATAGGTTTCGATTGCCATTTGAATGTAAGCCGGTTTATCCCAATCAACTGTCGGGTCGAGCGTATATTGAAGCTTCCCGTCTAAGAAGAACTGGATTTCGCGTTTGGACTTCCACCACGCAGAATAAATGTAGAACTTCTCCCAGTTCTCCGTCTCGGGCTTGGTCGAATTTTGCACCTGGATGCGTTCCTCGGGCTTGCCGGGAAAATGAACGATTGTGTTGGAGTGAAAGATCTGGTTCCAGTTCCTGCCCCAAGGTTTCGTTAGATCGCTGGTTTTGCCAACGCACTCTTGAATGTCAAGTTCCTGACGCGGATTAACACCAATGGGAGTGATTAACCAAAACGTAGACGACATCTCGGTATGGTTCGCTTTCATGCGGCATTCAAAAAAATCACCGACTCGTCCCGGGGCAACCGAGCGGACGATCGCGCCGTGGTATTTGAATTCGTTTCCATTGATCGTGACGGGCTGATCCAGCACGCCAACGGTGACGTTCATCATGCCGTCTTCGAGCGTAATGCTGTCTTCTTTAAACAGTCCCGGCGGTCGGCCGAGCCACCCCCATCCTTTCGCTTTAGGGTCGCCGTGCCATTTTTTGCTGTCTAATTTTTCGCCATCAAATTCGTCGGACATGCTTTCCACTGCGACCCACGTTTTGCCTTCGGGTTTGGGATCGGTTTGACCGGGCGCGAAGTAAGGCTGAGCGCAACAAACACCCGGCAGCGCGACAGCAGAAAACAGAAAAACTAAAAGCGCTCTCATGAATGGCTCTAGATTGAAAAACGAGTTGCAAGAATTGTCTGGGCTCGAAGCGCCTGGACGCCTCGACACAATCAACGGAAAAGCCCGTCTGGCGGACGAGGGTAGCCTGAGCATAACCTGACGAGGCAAGATTGTAGGGGACCGCCGCCAGGATTGTCAACAATTCTGGGCGGTGCTAATTGGCGTGACCG
>CAKZVF010000313.1 GCA_937921995.1 uncultured Pirellulaceae bacterium | reverse complement strand
TTAGTTGATCTGTTTAGGATCTTCAAATAGTCCTGAAATCAAAAGGGGTATGAGCGTTGCCAACGCGTTGACGCTGGTAATTGCGGCTTTAGACAGACTTGGCACCGATGTGTCTACGGTTCGCGGATGCTCTCATCGGCGTAACGGAGAAGCGGGTAGAGGAAGTAGTCGATCACCCGCCGGCGGCCGACTTTGATTTCGGCGGTTGTGGTCATGCCGGGCATCAGGCGGAAATTGTCGGGGACGTCATTTAATCCTTCGGGATTAAGCAGCTGAATTCTGGCCTTGTACATTGTCGCGCCTGTCGGTTGTCCCCCTGCCCCTTGCTTTTCGAATGATCCTTCACTGATGGCACGCACCGCACCATCAAGCGTCCCGTGCTTTTGATAGGGGAATGACGCAAGTTTCACGCGCACGGCACTTCCGTCGGGTAGATCCCCCGATTCAATGTCCCGCCCGTTGGCTTGATCGATCTTCGATATGTCACGGCCCGCGATCTCGACCTCCGCTTCCAGCGGAACATCGACAGGAACCAGTCGAAACAATGCTTCGCCCGGCTTGAGCACAGAACCCACCGAACGATCGGCGACTTCGAAAACGACGAACTCTTTGAAGGGCATATCTTCTGGAACGCGTAGCTCCACCAATTCATTCGAGCGGACAGCTTTGCTCAAGTCTTCTTCGATCTGGACTTGTTCCTCGGTTGCCTGAGCCAATTGCGTCACCAGTTCGGACCGCCACTGCGCGACGTAAGCATCACGCTGGGCGCGAATCGAATCACTTTCTCTTTCCAGTTCGCGCGACTGACTGCGCGCCGCTAAGTAACGCATCTCGGCTTGACCGGTCTGCAATCTTCGGCTGAGCACCTCTTCTTCAGACTTGCTGCCCTTTTTTGCCAAACGAATAATCGATGCTTCGTATTTGCGGTGCCCGGCGTAAGCCTCTTTCAAATGCTCGATCGACAGCAGGTTGTTTTCTTGCTGGACGGCTACTTTGTTCAGCTCAGAATCGTATTCGTCAAGCTTCGAGCGAAATTGATTTGCTCGTTCGAGAAAGACCTGCTTCTGCAGCAACCAGCTGGCCCCTGCACCGTCCTCGGGAACCATGAACTCGGTTTGGTCCTTTTCAGCGCGCAGCCGAGCAATGATGCTGTTGAGGGATTCGCGTTTCGATTTCAGCGACGCTAAGTCGGCTTCTGAAAACGTGGGGTCAAGCGTCGCGAGGACCTCGCCGGCGGAGACGCGATCGCCGAATTTTGCGTGCATGGTTCGAATCGGAGCCGTGTTGACTGTTTGGATGACCACCGGAGCCATCGTCGTGATCAGCTTCCCTTGGGCGGTGACAATACGATCAACCTCCGCCCAGCAGGCCCAGCAAACCGAACATATCAACAGCCCTACGACTGCATAAAGAGTCCAACGCGCTCCGCCTGGAACCGAGCGTTTTTCGATTTCGACGGCATCGGGTTGGAACTCAACCAGCAGTTTCGAATTGGACTCGCGTTTGCGAATCATCTGCTCTCGCGCCTCGACGCGCCGCTGTTCGCGCTGTTGCTTTACGGTTTGGTTCATGAGCGCCCCATTTGCTGGTACCAAAGATCTTGATAAACCTTACACGAATCAAGCAACTCCCGATGGGGTCCCATCATGTCGACACGGCCGCGCTCAAGCACGATGATTTGATCGCAGCCGGTCAATGTTGACAGACGGTGCGAAACGACGATCACCGTGCGGCCTCGAGCAATGACGCCGAGGTTCCGCTGGATGATGGCTTCACTTTCGGGGTCCAATGCGCTGGTGGCTTCGTCGAAGATTAGGATGCGCGGATCCTTGAGCAGTGCCCGTGCGATCGCCAGTCTTTGTTTTTGGCCGCCCGATAGGTTGGCACCGTTTTCTTCCAGCAGCGTATCGTAGGACTGAGGCATGCGTTCGATAAATTCTGCCGCACCAGCCATCTTGGCAACGTAGACGACCTCTTGGAAACTGCAATTCGATTTCGCCATCGCGATGTTTTCGCGAATGGTGCCGCGAAAGAGAAAGTTGTCTTGGAGGACGACGCCGATGTTCTGACGAACGTAGGCAATGTCCAGCTCACGCATGTCCAGTTTATCCAGCCGGATGATGCCGCGTTGGGGCTGATGCATGCCCTGAATCATTTTGGTCAGCGTCGTTTTGCCGGACCCCGACCGCCCGACGATGCCGACGACTTTGCCGGCACCGATGGTGAAGCTTACGTCTTCCAATGCCGGTGGACTGGTTGGGTTGTAGCTGAAACCTACGCCCTCAAATTCCATACAGCCTTCGATCTGTGGGCGAAGTCCCTGCCCAATGCCAACTTCGGCGTCGCGGTTCATCACGGTACCCAGCATACGCACCGACAATGCACACTGCTGATAAGAGTGGACCAAGGACACCAATTGAACTAGGGGACCGGTGACTCTTCCCGAGATCATTTGAAACGCCACCAGTTCACCAACGGACATGGTCTTACCAAGGACCAACGACGCCCCGTAGAAGACAACGACCACCGTCAATAGTTTCTCCAAAAGTTTGGAAATGGTCGAAGCGGCGATGGAGATCTTGCCCACGCGAAAGTGCATCGCGACCGCTTGAGCGGAGCTTTGATCCCAGTTCTTACGCTGCACCGGCTCCATCGAAAGTGCTTTGACGGTCTGAATGCCATGAATCGTTTCGACCAGCATCGATTGCCGTTCACCTTCGGCGTGATAGAGTGCTTCGAGTCTTCGCCGATAGGGCCCCAGTAGCACGCCGATGTTAATCGCCAGCGCCAAAGAGAACCCAAGCACCACAAAGGTCAGTGGTACCGAGTAGAAAAATAGCAGCGGCAGAAAGATAAACAGCGCTGTCGAATCGAGCAGCGTTCGGAAGAGGCTGCCGGTTAGGAATTCTCGAATCTGGTTCGTCTGCTGCATGTGCTTGGTCAGCACGCCAGCGGTCGAATGTTCGAAGAAGTCAATCGGCAACCGGAGCAGATGTCCAAAAGTCCTCGTCGCGACACGAATGTCGATCTTGCTGGTGGCATGCAGCAGCAGATAGCTCCGCAGGTAATTCAGCAGCGCGTCAAAAATCAGCGCAACGACGATTCCGACGGTCAGCACGTGCAGTGTTTGCACGGCATAGTTGACTAAGACCTTATCGATGACGATTTGAAAATAAAGTGGCACCACCAGTGCGATCAAGTGAATAAATAGCGCCGCCACCGCGACATCGATAAACGCGGTCCGCTGCCGAAACATTTCCGGCAAGAACCATTTCAAACTGAACGGTTGGTTTGTGTCCAACAGTTTGAATGACCGCTTGGCAAGGATCACCTCGCCCTTCCAAGACTTCTCAAAATCTTCTTGGCTTAGATAAATGAACCCTTGCTGGTCCGCCATCGGATCAAAGACGGCGACTTGATCAAAGACTTTCCCGTCGAGCTCCTGTTTGCGAACACCGACAAGGATGACGTAGTTTTCGTTTCTCAACCGCGCGATCACGGGGAAGGCTTGTTCGACCTTGTGAAGCTGTTTCCAGGTGATCGAGGTGTAACGCGCTTTGAGCCCGGTGTCTTTGACGATTCTCAGAAAACGTCGGAGCGACGGTTCTTCGTTCTCCAGCGAGTAATCGTGGATCAAGCGATCGGAACTGACGTCAATGCCGTGGTGACGGGCGACCAAAGAAAGACACACCAGTGACGTGTGTATGTTCTTGGGTGCGTTTTGGTCATCTTCTCCGAGCGCGTTTTGGTCCGATTGGGCGCGCGTATCCTGAGCACCGGAAACAGGTTTCGATGAAACGTCAGATTCAGTTGGATCAGTTGGCGTTGGCATAGAAAGAAGTTTTGGCGATCGAAAAAAAACGCAGGTTGTCGAAATCCAAGGGGATGGGTGCCGCTAGTACCAAAACGGCTGGCGGAAATTACAGCCACTGAGCGTAAAGTCTAAGGTCTCCTAAGTTGTAGAGAGGGGCACGCGGCGGCACCTTACTCTGCAAAACAGAATCTCTTACAAGAGCCATCGGTTCGATTTTACCCAATTGTGTAGCGCTGAGTGGAAATGTGTCGTCCGCAATGGGTAAATGGTGACACCTTGAACGAAAATTCAAACCGATCGTTGCTGGCGTTAGAACTGAAAAATTTTATCATCTGCGGGACATTCGGTTCGTTAGTCCACAAACGGCATAAAAAAAGCCCCGCGCTGGCAATGCCAGCGCGGGGCTGTAGGGTAACACTCAATGACGGGACTTTGTGATGGCTCCGCCGCGGTCAGTGCTTAAACAGGTGTCGCGATACCGACTTCGGCTCCGTCTGTAAGGGTTAGATCAACAACATTTGATGTCACCTGGAAGCGTTGAGCCTCTGTCGTCGCACTTTGGAAAATTGAGTTCAGGCTGATATCGTTGCCAATTGAATTTCCGGTGATGTCCACCAATCGGAGCAACTCCACACGCTCGGTGGCGTTGGCGAAGTCGCGGATGGTGACGGTGCCTTGTCCGGGGCCTTGATCGAAGGTGAGGTCGATACGGAGATCATTTCCAAAGCGGCGGAACGTGAAATCGTCCTCCAGCGAATTCAATGAGTTCGATGGATCCGAAATGATCAAGAGATCATTGCCGCCCAAGTCATCGTTGGACCGCTCGGTAATTAAATCGCGACCATCACCAAGGCTCCACTGGTAGGTGTCGTTACCATTTCCACCGATCAGTGCATCGTTGCCGCCGCCACCAATGATCGTGTCGTTTCCACCGTTACCGAACAAGCGATTTGCGGTTTCGTTTCCAGTGATGGAATCGTTGCCGTCGCCGCCACGGGCGTTTTCGATAACCGTTCCGTAGGCGATTCTTAGCGAGCGGTCGATTCCGTTGATCGACGAGAACTGTCCTTGTCGCAAGTCGATGGTGTCGTCGAAGACTCCTAACTGCGTTGATGTGCGAGCTTGGAAGTTGATCGTGTCCACGCCACCTGCATCCCATAAGACTTGCCGATGGGCATCGACAAAGAAGTAATGGTTGTTGTCGGTATTGAAAGTCGTATTAGCCCCGTACTGCTCCTGGATGGTGATTACATCATAAAGTTGCAAGGTGCTGGGAGCTTCTGGGTAAGCAGCGAAGGGATCATTGAAGCCTCCATTCATTTCCGAAGTTACTGCGTTGTATTCAAAGTTGTTGAAAATCGAAAGTTCTTCTTCTTCGAGATATGCGTCAATTGAAAACAGCGTTCCTGCCAGTGCGGCCTGACGGAACTCACTCCCTCTACCAACATCGGTAAACGAGTTGGGGTCGTAATCTTGCGTGTCGAACCAAACGTCACCAGCAATTTCGCCAAACCCGTTGTTTATTCCGGTACCACCAATATAACCAATCAGATCCAACCCTGCGTTCGGAGGAGCGAACTGGTAGGCACCGTAGGTGATTTGCGCGTCTGCGGCAGTAACGTCGTAGGCGACTTCGGTGAATGTGATGTTGGCATACGATTCAATATTGTCTAGCACATCACGAACATCCTCACGCTGGAAGCGGTTCAGAGCCCGCGTGTTAAGGGCCTCATCGCGGTCGGGAACGGGAATATCCAGATAGTAAATCGGCAGTGGAGGTACGTTAGGGATCATAGGCGTACCGCCGGCCTGCACACCGCCATCAATGAAGGTATAAGTAATTTCCAGAGGCCGGCCAGCTACTTGGTTGGCCGATGGTACGTAGTTGAATTGGCCGTCCGTTTGGGCCACTTCGATTTGATCCGTCGTGATGTTCAAACGAATGAAGTCCGAGAATCCAAGCGTGTTACCCGCTTGGATCAAAACCGGGTCAATCTGGCGGCCGTTGTCAACTTCGCCTCCAACATACAACAAACGGTCAAACTGAGCCGCGTTGAGCTGGTGGATGACGCCTTGTTGAAGTGCTACGCCATCGAGTTCAAAACCGCCTGAGAGAAATTCGGTATTAGGATCGAAAACCTGATAGCGATCCAAAGGTGGGCCGCCGTCGGTTTGTGTGATTAATGAACTTACACTAATGCGATCAATGGTCTCAATGTTGAGGTCATTGCCGGTCAATGGATTGGCCGTGATCTGCGGAATAACGAAGGATTGACCTGTGCCTGAGACCTGGCGTCCGGTGTTGGTGCCATCGCTGGCGTTGACACGAAATGTCTCTGCCACGCCAGTCTGACCAAGGGTATAGGTTACGCGACCGGCTTCAACGAGAGAGAAGTCAACGGTGAAAGGACGCTGAGCCGGTTGTTCGACTCCGTCGATCGCAAAGAAGTTACCATTGGCTGACGCATTGTTGTCGGTGAAGGTGACGGTGCTGAGGTTGTCGCCTTCGGCATCGAAAAATCCGAACAGTGAGCGTGCGTTGACGGTTGAGCCTCTGCGGCCATTAACGTCGAACGCTCTAAGCACTGGAGCGTTTGCATTTTGAAGCGTCGTGATGGTCAAGGACTGCACATCGCTGAACGCGGTTCCGTCAGACGCAGAGATCAAAATTTCCTCGTCAAAGCGGCCGAATACGCCACCCACATATTCCAGACGTTCGAATTCAGCCGCGGACAGAGTGAAGAATTCACCTGAGGGCAAGCGATTGCCATCGAGCTGGAAATTTCCGGTCACCGGCGAAGCGAAGCGGTCCAACAAACGATACTCAACGGGGACGTCGCCATCGACGTCTTGGAAGTTTACCAGTGAAGAAACATCGACTGACCGGCCAGGGAAAACAGCGGCGGTGGTAACGTTCAGCGTTGGCTTCGATGTTGTCGTGACGAGCACGTTCTCGATTTCGCTGAATTCAAATCCGTCAAAAACTTGGATTCCAACGTTTTCGCTACGCGAGATCGGACCGCCGCGGTACCTCAATCGAGCAAACTGCGCTGCGTTGAGTTGAGCGAAACTTGCGGAGGCCAAACGATTACCGTCGAGCTCAAAATGGCCCGTGTTGGGGGACGTACTTCGATCGGTGATGAAATACATGGTGGGGGAATCGCCATCGGCATCTAAAATGTTCAGCAAGGTTGATGCTAATACCGTTTCGCCAGACAAAACGCTGGCACCAGTGCTCTCAAAGGTAGTTTGGGTAGAGGTCAAAACAGAAAACCTCTCGATCGCGCTAAAGCTCTTTCCATCAAACGCTTGGACCGCAACTGTATCTGTGACGCCGCCTGGGAAACCGCCGACAAATCTCAACTGGGTAAGCTCCGCAGCAGTGATCCGAAAGAAACTCCCGGCAGGTTGGGCGATGCCATTAAGTTCCCAGAAGCCTGAATCTTCGCTGACTGTTTGGTCCGCAATGAAGTAACTTACGATCGCGTCATTGTCAGCATCGGTAACGTTAAATATATCGGTGGCCGCAATGCTGCGGGAGGAAAGAACGCGGGCGGTTCCTTCGGCTTCGACGACCACCGGTCGTGAATTGCCGGTAAAGACTGGCGCGGTCACTAACTGACTGCGGAATTGACCATCAAAGGCTTGCAGAGAGAAAGTCTCTCCTGATCGCGCGTCGTCGCCGTTATAGACCACGTTGTCGACTTGGTTGATGCGAATCTCATTAAAGCGATTTGCCGGAAGCACGTTCCCGTTAAGTGTGAAGAATCCGCCACCAGCGCCATTGTCGCGGATACTGATTGTGCGAACGTCTCCCTCAGCATCATCCAGCGTGAACATATCGCTGAATGCTAGTTGCCCATTGATGGGAACGACTTGCGCGTTGGCAGACAAAGCCGGTGGCTGATTAACACCGAAAAAAGGATTCGCGAAAACCCGGTTCGTTGAGAAATCACTCTCGTCGATACCATCGAATGCTTCGATAGAGAACGTTTCACTGAACGTCGCATCAAGATCGGCATTGAAGTAGAAGATATTATCGACTTCGTCAGGCGTGATCGTGAAAGTAACACCCTCAGCAAACTCTTCGGTGATCGTGAGGTCATCATCCAGTCGTACAAAGCGGCCACCGTCTTCACCTAGGTCTCGTAGGCGGAAGCGCGTGATGAAGAGTGATTCTTCTTCGGCAATCGTATTGTCTTCGAAGAAGTCGGGATCAAACGCATTGAACATTTCCGATAGCGGAATGAATGAACGAAACGTAGCATTAGTACTGAAGGTTTGGACGACTGGGGCGCTATTCATTTTTTACTCTTGGGATCGTTGGAGTGCTCAATGAGAAATAGCCACCTAAAGCCAGGGAACTGCTCGAGGTGGCTACAACGCCATTATATTTTGAATAGTGACTCTACAACTTAAAAATTTGGTGATTTGGCAGAATCTGCTGCCCCTTCATTCGTTACAACCTGATCACCTCGTGGTTTCACTAAACCCGCATCGACGAGTTGCTTGACTAGATTCTCCATCGCGCCAAAGCTGCGCAGGAATCCATCGGGCGACATAACGACGCGCATTCTTGGCTCAAGTTTCGGCTGTTCGCCTTCTTTTTTCTGCGCTGAACCGGCCAAAGATACCAAGTCGATACGCACCATACCGCCCGATAAAGTGATTTCGCCCATGGTGTCTGCATAGATTTCTGGCAATTGGGACATTTAGTTTACTCCGGAGTAAGTTGTTAAGGATTAGGGTCTCAAAACCGTTTCATAGCGAAAAATCGGCCGGGTGACTAGAGCGGTCACATCAGCGAAACTGACCAAGTGTCTGCCATGTGTCTGTCAATTGCGGTGAAAGTTAAGTCGCCAGATGCAATCGCAAGTTTTTCGGCAAACTGTCATCCGGCACACAAAAGGTAAGTTGGACTCATGCGATGAAGGTTTCCGCAATGGGCAGTGAATCAAGTTCCCGATTTGGAGCTTGGCAATGAGATGGGCAATCGTAAGTAGCCGGTCCAGTGCAGGTTTCTGCTATCACTTTTCTAAATCGCATCGACAGCCGTCTGCGAAATCCCTAAAAGCAGATGAGGTTTCTCGATTTCCTCCCACCCTTTCAGCCAGACGCAACCCGCATGACACATGAGCATCCAAAACTTTGGCAACGGCTCCGCGGCGCTCTCAAGCCGTTGAATCAACCACGGCATTATGCTTTGGGGATCGTGATGGGAATGCTGATCGGCGTGGTGCCAAAATTTTCCATCATCCCTTGGGTGGCTTTATTAGTGGGCATGCTGTTGCCGACCAATTTGTCGGCGATGATCGTGGCGGCAATCGCGTTTGCTTTTTTGGGACCGCTGTTTGACGGCCAAAGTCATCGACTTGGAGCGTATCTCCTGACCGACGAAAGCTTAGCTTCGTTTTGGCATTCCCTGCTGAGTCACAGATACTCGATTTGGTTGCAGCTTCATAATTCTGTTGTGTTGGGCAGCACGTTGATATCCGCTGCAGCGATGCTGCCTCTGTATTTCGTTTCCAAACGGGTAAGCGGCTATCTAAAACCTATCCTCACAAAATACGTGTTCTCCAATCGCGTTGCGGACTGGATTCGCGGTTACCCCCTCCAGACTGGTTGAGCGTTGCGGTTATGAAATCAATTGTCTATTTGATTCCACGAACTTTCACCGTGGGGCTATTCTTGCTGGCGGTCGTCTTGGGCGCCGATCCCATCGTGCGCTACGCGATCATCACGAATCTCGAATCACAGCTCGGCGGGAAGGTCGGCATATCAAAAATCAGCAGTAATCTCTTTGAGGGCAAGGTCTACCTCCGCGATTTCAGTGTTGCCGACGCGCGGTCGCCGATGACGAATTTGTTTCAAGCGGATCTTACCTATCTGAAGTTCGATCATGCAGAACTGCTCAAACGGCAAGTCGTTGTTTCAGAGGCGCGTTCGAGCCGCGTTCACTTTGGTGCCCCGCGCACGCAGCCGGGAAATCTGCCTGGTCGTGTGTTGGAATTGAAACAACCGTTGCCACAAAAAATTGAATTCGCGGATTCTCAAACACAGATCCGTACAACATGGCAGGATCAATTCCAAGCCAAATTCGAGCAAAGCGAGTTGAATGAATTACCGGTGGCCTTGTTCGCTGTGGCTAAGGCGGTCAACGAGCGTTGGAATCGAGACTTCGAACAGCACCACGAAAAACTTGAGTCCGTCAATAAGAAGATCCTGAAGCTGGTCGAAGCCGACCCTCAGCTGCTGGATTTGCAAAATCAGTCTGTTGAGGCCAAAGGTGCGCGGCGGCCAATAAATCCATTGCGTAGAGTTTCAGCAACACAAAAAGTGCCAAAGCTGCTGTCAGAAACTCTGTCGGCGATCGACGATTTGAAACGACAGCAGTTGATCTTGCAGCAGAATGCTCGTTCGGACATTGAAGCTTTGGACGTTGCCTACCAAAAGGACATCACCACGATATCTGAAAGCAAAACGGATCAGGATATTGGCATTTTACCTCAAACGATCAGTGATCTGCTTTTGACGGAACTCCACCAAGAAGTTGCCGGAGACGCCCTGGAACTATTTGCTTGGTTTAAGTCAAACAAAAGTATGGCCAACACGCTTAAACCCGTGGGAAGAGGCGTCGAGTACTTTCAGGAGTGTTTTGCGAATCCAAATGTTGTGATTGATACGATTGAAATTGATGGCGAAACGATCTTTGCAGGTGAGCATTTTCATTTTGCCGGCCACGCGTTTAACCTTTCTGATATGCCTTCTGGTCACGACCAGCCAACACGATTCGAACTACGAGCTCAAGGCCAGAGGCACTTTCACATCAATTGTGTACTGGATCAGCGCGGCGGAACGAATCAAGATTCACTGTCGATTGAGTTTCCCAGTTTTAATATGGGCGAACAAGTCTTGGGCAGCGAGAGCGAAATGTTGGTGACGCTCTCACCGGGAACTCAAGTCAACGGGCGTATCAATCTGGCGACCAATGCAGATCGGCTGGAAGGGGAAATGACCTTGGACTTTTCAAACGTTGCATTTGTCGTTCAGAAACTCAACGACATCGCAGGCGGAAAAGAGATCGAAGTCAGATTAAATCACCAGCTCTCTACGCTGGATAATTTCCAATGCACTTCTAAGATCGCAGGTGCGGCCCAAACTCCTACTTTGCGGTTGCAAAGCAACCTCGGCGAAAGGATTGCTGCGGCGATGGAATCCGTTTCTGATTTGACTCAGGAAAAGTCTTTGCTGGTTCGAAACCAAAAGATCGAAGACTTCTATCGTGCGCGTGTTCAGCCACTCCAGCAGAACATCAAAACCGAGGTCGATAAAATCAGCGGCCGATTGGACGACCAAATTTCCCAAACGGAAGTGATTCAAGGGGCTCAACGATCCGCGCAGTCACGCTGGCCAGCGATGCGATAGGCCTATTTGAGGGGGCTTTGGATTTCCATCGTCTCTTGGCTAATTATTAGCTGAGATCCTGAATTTTGGACGGGCAAGAGTGCCCATCCTACGCGGTTGCTTTTGGGGCTTGGCCGTTTCGAACTTGCGATCAGCGCGTTTACTATTCGCTTACGACCATCATATCGATGACCGTAATCACATCCACCAATTGTTGGCAGGTTGAAAGTGCGATCTGCCGATGGTAATAGCTTTGCAGTGTGCCGCTGATCGTGACCAACCCATGGTCCACTTCTACGTTCAGGTCTTTGAACGACGGGAAGTGTTGTTGGTTCAGCAATAGACTGATCTGCTGTCTTAGGCGATCATCTTTTTTGTTCTTACGAACTGGTTGCAACTGTCTCATGACAAGCTCCGTCACAGGGTTCCGTCCGTTGTTTCGACGATTTGAGGCAGTACGAGTTGTACATCAAGTTGTTTATTTTTGACGAGAACGATCCAATGGCCGTTTGTGTCTTGAGTAGAAAACTCTGTCGGCGGCTGCTGGGTGTGCCTAGTCGCCATTAAATATAGCACTTCGGAGTTTAAAATCTCACAGCAGTTGTTGCTGGCTTAGAGTGGCTGCATCGGGTGGATCAAACGATCACACGCGATCGGCTGAATTGGCTCTGCTTATAGAATATGTAATAGCGTATTAGGTGACAGTTTTAAAGTGGTAATCCAGTGTGCGTCTCGCTAGCACGATCAGCGCATGCTTTGGCTCTGAATTTGACAAAAATTTTACCTTCGATTCGACAGTTAGCTTGATGGATCGCGCAGGGCGTTTGGGGCAAACATGTCTTAATGGTGGTTACCCGGATTTTAAATGAAAACAGGTTTGCAACAGTTACTGTAACAACCTCCCCGTCGGCCAATAACCATGAGTAGCCATGAGTAGCCATGAGTAGCCATGAGTTTGCAGGTCCTCTGGTATGCTGGCAAAAAATGATTCTTGGGGCGTTCGCCCATCAGCGATGTTTTGTGGATCAACCCTTGAGAGGCAGTTCGCCAACCTAGCGTTTTAGCACCATCGAGATGCTGCCCCAGCGTCTGAGGACGCTTCTTGCAGTTGAGTCACCAAAGCGAAATATAAATTCAAAAAAATCAATTCTGGTTTTTGTCTATCCTCGGTTTACACAGAATCAAAATACGGGCATACTTCTATCACCTCAGCGGCTTGAAACGGGACCAGCGGTGACTGAAACTTTTCATCCTCCGCGGGTGCCCAATGAAGAACCTTCCCAACGGTAACACCTATGCCAATGCAGTTAGCGGTCAGTGAATTTTCGACTCCCCGTTGGTCCTTTCATCAAGACGTTATTAAGTACGCATCGCGTGGCATCAATAGAATCGGAATCAGTCGATACAAGGTAAGTGATATCGGGGAGGCGGCCGCTGCTGATCTGCTGTTTGAAATGAAGATGGAAGTCTCCAGCGTAAACTGGGCTGGAGGGTTCACCGGAAGTGATGGCGTTTCGTTTGTTGACGCCATCGATGATGCCATCGAAGCGATTGTTTTTGCAAGCCAGGTCAATGCGGATTGTTTATTGATTTACCCCGGCGGCAGAAACGGGCACACCAACCGCCATGCTTCAAGGCTGTTCGAAAACGCTCTCGACACGCTGATTCCCATCGCAGCCGACTATAACATTCCTCTGGCGATTGAACCGATGATCGGTATGCCGAGTGCCCAGTGGTCATCGCTGGGTTCCTATCGGTCCTTTTTTGGGTTGTTGGATAATTTCCCTTCTGAGTATCTCGGCTGTGTGCTTGATCTCTTCCATTGCGGTTTGAACAAAAAACTTTTGCCACTGTTCCAGAGCTACGCCGATCGTATTCGTCTGGTTCAAATCGCCGATCGCCAACGGCTTTCCAGTGAAAAGGTGGCCCCGAGATTGCTTCCGGGGCATGGCGACGTTGATTTTGATTTTTGGATAGACGGACTCGCCGCGGCGCCCGTGGACTGCAGCGTTGAGCTGGAAGTTTATGGATACGAAAATCAGGCGATCGAATATGAGCAGAGGTTGGCTGCGATGGAAGGATGTTTTGCCAATCATCCATTGGTTGACTTCCGAAAAGCCACGGCTTAATCCGCATGGTCAGGATCAACGCGCATATTGAGATCCCGCGGAAAGAAATCGAGTTCACCTACGCACGGTCGCCTGGGCCCGGCGGCCAAAATGTGAACAAGGTCAATAGTAAAGCCATCTTGAGATGGAACGTTTCGCAGACCGACTGCCTTCCAGATTATGTCAAACGCCGATTTTTGCTTCTGTGGCGGAACCGGATTTCCAAGTCCGGTGAATTGGTCCTGCACAGCCACCGTCATCGCGATCAAGCAAGAAATACTGCGGACTGTTTAGATAGGTTGCGTGACATGGTGCGTGCCGCGTTAACGGTGCCCAAGAAACGCAAGCCCACACGGCCATCGTTGAACTCCAAGAAGCGTCGGCTCGAATCCAAGAAACGCCAATCGCAACGCAAACAAAATCGCCGACCGGTCGACCGCGATCAGTAGTCGTTTTCTTGCAGAGCCCGCCAAGCCACCGTGCTGCAGGTTTCTCCAGGCTTCAATCGGCAAGTCCGGGAACGACTGGCCGATTTAAGTTCCTGTTTGTGAATTCTTATCTTCGACCTCATATTTTTCCATGAAGCCCAATGGAGAATTAAGGTGAGTCGTCTTATGGCAGGAAGTGTGCCCAAAGCCGCAATCTATTGGTGCCGTCTTTGGATCAAATCGCGGATTTGGATACCTGATCAGCCCTGCAATAGCCGATATTAATTTGGCGGAATCGTCGGCATTTGGCGTGCCTGATGGGACCTCCGCTGAATCTGGCATTGAAATTCTGTTATTGGAATTTAAACCCTTGTCAACTTTCTTTGGATTTATATCGTTAGTTCCATGAGCCCTAAAAAAGACCAAGCAATCGATGATATTCTCAACCAATGGCCCTTCGATCCGATGAACGTCAACGTGCGCATGTTTGAATCACGGCAGCGTACGGTTTTGCAAATGCGTATCGACATGGGCATCCTGCAGATGGAAATCGAGGGCAGGCCCGACGGATATAATCCCTACGGAGCCAGCAGTTACTACGATTTTTTGAAAACGCAGTCTGAGAAATCCGGAGATGAAGCTTTCGAGCTGGACGAAGAACATTGTCTGGAAATTGACCGAGAATTTGTGCAGTTTTATCATCGGCGCGTTTGTTGGCTGCAGCTGAAGGAATTCCAACGCGCCGTTCGTGACGCCGATCACACCTTGGGTTTGATGGATTTCTGCAAGGCTCATTCGCCCGATGAAGAGTGGACTTTTTCGCATGAACGTTACCGTCCGTTTGTGATCTATCATCGCACCCAAGCGGCCGCTTTAGGTTTCATGGCAGATGAAGACAACATCGAAGATGCCGAACCCGAGAAAGCGATCGAAGAGATTAATCGTGGGCTCGAAACGCTCAAAGCCCTATTCGTCGAACACGAAGCCGAAGATCAATTCGAAGAAGATGAATTGGTTGTTCGTTTGACCGAATTCCAGAATAGCATCCGAGAAAACTACGACGTTGGGCTAACGTTGATGGAGCGGCTGAATAAAGCCATCGCCGAAGAGGACTACGAAAAGGCCGCGCGACTGCGCGACGAAGTTGATCTTAAGGAATTAGGCGATTCTAATCCAAGTGACGACGTTATCTAATTCTTCTCTCATTCAAAACGTGTCACGCTTCAACCGCAAACACGTCTGTTCGCACATCCGCGATGACGCTAGCTGCTTAAGTAGTCAGTGTAAGTTTTGCGAATTACCGTCGTCATACTGAGACGTAGTATCTCAATTTGCACATTTTACACTGTCTCATTTCTTATAGCCGGCGCGCGCCTTGTGCCTGCTAGCAGCGCGAAAGGCGGAGTTTGTTGGCATATTCGATTTTTTTGAAGTTTAGTTAAAGGAATCGGTTACTGCGGCACAGCGATTGCGTATGTATTTTGAAACGCAACTTAGCAACACAAATCAATGGCAAAAGGAATTCGTCATGTTAGTTCTTTCACGAAAGACCAATCAGGAAATTTTAATCAACGGCAACATCAAAGTCACCGTGTTGAAGGTCAAAGGCAATGTCGTCCGAATTGGAATCGAAGCTCCAGCGGAGGTCAGTATCAAACGCGGGGAATTGGTAACGCAAGAAATTGAATTACCCGATGGCGAATCGAACGAAGGTGCAGGCGACTCCGCCGCGCTTACGTATTCGACAGATACAAAGGCGACAAAGATCTGCGAACAGGTATCAGAGCAGGTATCAGAGCAAGTATCAGAGCAAGTATCAGAAGAGCCCTCGGGATTCCAGCTTTTACCTCTGCCCAGCGACAGTTCCTTGCAGAACCGTGATTCCGCAAATTCGGGGTACGCTATCCAAACCCAGTTCCCTGAGACGCTCCAACGAATCCGTTGCTGCGATACTGTTTCCTCTCAACAGAAGTCGGCGTAGCATTAACTGCTGCATGCCAGCGACGATCGAGTGTCAATTGGATTCTAACTCAAGGCCCCGATTGGCAGAGGAGCCCGTTAGACATTGAGAGCACTCACCGCGAGGTAGCTGATCGCACCGATGGCTGCGGCAAGCGGAAGTGTGGTGACCCAAGCGAATAAAATGGTAGCGATGGTTTTGGGTTTTGCACCGCCAGAGACCGCTCCGATTCCAAACAGGGAACCGCAGCTCACATGCGTCGTCGACACCGGAAGGCCGAACCGGCTGGCTCCGATCACGATCAAACCGGTGACCACGTTGGCCGTGAATCCTTGACCATGATTCATCGTAGTGATCTCTTTGCTCATCGTCTCCGCCACCCGCCGCGCACTTAGAATGCCGCCAAAGGCGATCACAACACCGACCAAGAACAGGCTTGAAGCGACACCAAACGCAGGAGCCAGCAACAGCAACGCCGCTATCTTGGGGGTATCGTTGAGCCCGCGGGCGAAGCTGACGACGCCTGAGGAAAGAAAATGAGCCTTGTCCAAACTCTCCCCTGCCGAGATCCCCAGCACCTTCCCTTGGTATCGGCTTTCGCAAGTGACCGATGTTCCCATGGTCGTCGACAATTGTTCGGCGCGTTGTAAAGCGACCGCTTGGCAATCGGCTGAAACGACTTCCAATGTTTCCTTACCGGCGCAAAGACAGATGTCACGCGTGACACCCAATCGTTTGCGACCGTAACGCAACACCGGGTAGACAACGACCGTGATCACGACGGCCAGGATAGGGCTAAGTAGAAGCGGAATCACAAATTTGGTTCCTAGGTTGCCAAGGTTCAACGCCGAACCGGCGGTCAATCCCGTCCCAATCAATGCGCCGATCAAACCGTGAGTCGTCGAAATCGGCATGCCAATGCGCGTCGCGATCAGCACCGTCAGACCCGCACCCAAGGCAACTGCTGCCGCGAACGCCGGTTGGCTGGCGACTGCGTCGTCGATCAGTCCTTTGCCGCCGAAACTTTTGATCAAATTGCCCGCCAATAAAAGCGCGGTCGCTGACCCAAGCGCCGTTGTGCCCGTCGCCCAAGCAAGCGCGCGTCGGTAATTGGTCGTGCCACTTCCAAATAGTGTCGCCACGCCTTTGAAGTTATCATTGGCTCCGTTGGCATAGGCAACGCAAATCGCTGCGACGACGACAATTACAAAAATCATTGACTTAAACTTTCAATTGGCTCGGCTGAATTCCGTGGACTTACCTTTGTACATGGAAATTGAGACAGATATGAAGATCAACTTCTTACCAGGATACTGATTTCGGTCAAATAGTTTGGTAGACGCGCTGCCTAATGCGATTCCAAATGCGCTGCTTAACGATGACACACGCCCGTTCTGTGAATTAATTCACCAAATCATTCGTTGTCAGCGGGCAATGGAACGTCGCCGACAGAGATGGGTTCTTCGTAGTTTACCGGAGAAACCGGCAGCAGTACTTCTTTGATGCGATGCTGCTGGACTAAATGAGCCAGCAGGATTCGCCGCACTTCCAAAATGCATTGAGGGTGGAAGTGGATGCTGGAATGTTCCTCAGGCACAAACACATTCGATTCGGCGAACTCGCATTGAGCACTGGCACAAGAGACAACCCCATCTCCGCCGCTGTCGGCCGAACTTTCACCCCAAGGCAGCAATGGTTTCTTCTTTAGCTTGCCGGCGATGGTATTAAATCGCGTCGTCGACTGCGGAGGGATCCGCTCAAGCGCCATAAAAGAAGGCGCCGTTGGAGCCAACGAATCGATGCTGGTTCCGGTGAGTATTTGGGGGCGTACCAAAACGTCAGGGTTCTCGTGCGCGAGTTTCAAAATCTCGTCGGTCGCCAGCTCAGGCAGCGAAATGATCTTTTGGCTCAACCAACGCGCCGTCGCGCTGGCAAATTCGCTGCCGTGATGGGGCGTCGCAATCGTGACGATTCGTTTAATCGCGGAATTGGCTTCGAAGAACAGCGTCTTACGAAGACGACCGATGGCTTGTTGGTTGCCCTGCAGGTCGTCAATGCTCCCCTGCCCTACCAGATTCCAAAATTCATTGCCGCTGTCGATGACTTGCATGCGCGACAACAAACCACCCATGCTATGGCCCACCAAGACCATTTGGTTCAGCGCCTGCGAAGTTCCATTGGGATCAAAGTCACGACGAATGTTTGCCAGATCCTCGCGCATTTGCTCCGCGGAGATCATAAAAGGTTTTCCCGTGGCGTAAGAGTAAAACCAAAACTGATAGTTGTTCTGGATCTCGGGGACCGCGCGCAGATCGTTGAACATCTGCGTCCACGTCACCGGACTGGACCACAGTCCATGAACCATGACCACGGGTATTTTATTGGGATCAAACGGCTCCAGCATGTACATGCCATGGATTTTGTCCGCCAACTGTGCGTTCAGCAGCGTCGCCGTTGCCAACACACTTTGGTTCAGCAACGGGTCCTTGAGGTGATAGGCCAGCGGCGTGGTAATGTCGCTTTCGAGTGGAATCGTCCGATTGAGATGCTGGATTGTCTTGCGTTCCAAGGGATCGAACATGCGAATGACTGCGGTGTGCTGCACCTTTCCCGCCGCGTTGGCAAAATTCATTTGAGGTTGAATCTCGCAAAACGCCGTCATTGGTAGCGTTAGCGAGGGCGGGTAGTATTTCTGCGCGGGGCTGGGCGAGGCTTGTTTTTGCAGCACGGCGATGAGGGGCACGCCTAAGCCGTAGGTGTGGTATTGGTTAGCCAACCCTTCGGTTTTGTAGTCGCTGACCAATTCGAACCTTTCAAACGATTGGCCTTCCCAGCGACCCTCAAAATGCACTTTCGCCAGCATGCCAAGGTCTTCATCACCGATCATGATGGAAGCCCCGTTTTGTAACTGACCACTTTTGCACAACTCACGCATGATGGCTTCCAGCGAACCATTGTAGATATCGCAGATCTGCCGGAACTGGGGATCGTAAGCGTTGCGCTTTAAGTTCAGTTCGTTATCGAAGAGGAACTTATGAGAGTGCAACACCGCGGCGGCGTAGAGTTTCTTGGCTTGGCGGAAGTTTCCGTTTTGCTGATGCCAGTCGGCCTGTAGTTTCGACACTTCCGCCAGTGCGTGAACTTCTTCCATTCGAGGCGTGCGAGCGACCAGTTCTTGCAGCCAAGCAATCACATCACCGGGCCGTGTTTTCAATCGTTCTAGCAGGTTGTAACTTCTTAGCAGTCGCTGAGTGCGCTCCGAGGGGAGTTCGGGGGAAGAGAAATATTTACTGACCGGGTTGGCGAAGACAAGTCGATCGTGCTTCCGTTTCACCGGTTTGACTTGCACCATCGAAGGCGCACCGTAGCTGAAAATTTCGGCCGCTTTTCTGGCCGAGTGAACGTCGTTGATGCGGCAGCCGCAGCTCAGCAAGACCAACAAACACGCCAACCCAAACACCGAACCAATCGTCCGGTTGAGCGGTTTTTCGGATGGCCGGCGGGATACGAACATAGAAGAATTTTTAGCGGCGGGATATTAAAAAGCACTCAGCCGTCACGCTGTGCAAGCCGTGATCCTAGCTGTGACCAAGGCCATCCGGTTGCTACGTACCGACAGACAATTGGCGTTGTGGGAAATACCAAAATCAACCGACCGGCGTCAACAGCAGCTGTGAAAACGGGGGCTTCTGGGGTGCTAGGGGGACGCCGCGTGGCATTTGATTGCATTCGATGACAGCGTCGGGGCGATCTACGACTCGGAGATTCGCTCAACTCTCCGAGGCCGTGATTTTATCAATACCTTTGATTAGAAAGTCTAAGTGGAAACCCGACGCGTGAGCGAGGAAGCGCGATGATCCCCCGCTATTGCTCGCTCACGCTTTTGAAGTTGCGCGTTTTTAGTGCTGAAAGCACGGCATGTAGTAGCTATGGACGCAAGTCCATGGATTGGGCTCGCAAAAATTACCGTGAGTGCTGAAAGCACGGCATGCTTTTGGTGTTTGGATTCATGCCGTCCTTTCAGGACTAACGGAGCCAATGATCAACCGTCCCCCGGACTTGCGTCCGGGGCTAGAACATGTCATCACTTCGTGATTAACAAAGCGCAACTTCAAAACTTAAGCGTCGGGTTATCAAAAAAATCACAGCCTCGCCAAGTGGTAAGCCAAACCTGAAAACGCGACGTCAATTCACGCGATGCGTCGGCGTCGGCTTCGCAGGACGAAAGCACTGCACATTGCTCAACACCAGCGCGATCCCCCACTCTTCCCCCAGCGACTTCGATACCTCAGCCACCGTTTCTTCCAATTGTTGGGGACTGGCCGCCACGCGCGCATTGACCACCAACTCACATTTTTCAATCGCCACCTCGCTCGCGAGGCTCAGCTCCGACGGTCCCCCCGAACTGACCAAGTTTGCAACGGCGCTGTTTTGCATTGTCTGTGCGATGACCTTCAAATGTGCCACCTCGCAGTCGATCTCACTGATCTTCGTCCCGATGCGATCGACCAGACTGAGGGCGAGTTCGTCCAACGAAAATTTGTCTCCAGACGACGCATCAATCTTGCAATTGAACCAACCCAATTCCGCTTCGCCAATCGCATACGTCTCATAGTCGACGTCCATCATCGCCGAACGATTGCGCGGCGCTTGATCGAAAAGCTTGATCACTTGATCCATGTTGGTATTGTCCCGCACGCTGGCGCTGCTTGCGGGGATATCGGGGAACCTCTGCTTGACGCTGTTTTGCAAATCAGCCTGTTGGTCCGGAGTCAACTTGTCGATCTTATTGATGACGATCGCGTCCGCCTCTTCCAACTGTTTCAAAAAGATGTACTCGGCTTTGGGCGAAAAACCTCGTCCGGTGGAAGATCCCAAAATCTTGATTCCGTGCTCCGGTTTGAGCAGCACCACCAAAGGGCCCAGTTCAAATCGGTCACCGAAAAGTTCTTTCATCGGTTCGATCACCGTGGCGACCAGA
>CAKZVF010000312.1 GCA_937921995.1 uncultured Pirellulaceae bacterium | reverse complement strand
AACGACGTCATCGACGCTCAGGTGGCGCTACAAAAAACGGTAGCATCGTTGACCGAGTGTTCTCTGCTTGAGAACCAAAAACACAACCGGGACGGCCGCACCATCGCCGAGCTAACAACGCTACGTTTCGAACTCAACGAGCGTTTCGAATATCTGGCCAAGCGCTGGCAACAACTCCGCACCGAGATTTCACCGGGTGAGTAGTGGATGAGGCAACGAGTGCTTGCGAGCCCGTCGCCGGTGCCCAATCCATTGACTTTGTGTTTGGCTATTTGATTAGGTCCATCCTGAACACGTTTTGGATCTTTCTTGCATCTTCGTCAGGAACACCAGCTGTATCGGCTTGTTTCTGCCAAGTTCCGACCGCTTCGGAGACTTCGGATGTGATCTCTTGTGCCTTCGGTTTTTTGATGCCCCCGACTTTTGCCAATGCAACTAGGTCAGATATTTCAAAATTATCCCGTTTTCCGTTGATGCTCATTTGGTGTTGATGTGTCCATCTTCCGGCCGGATTGTACGAATAAACGACATCGTATGCTGGCGAAAGATTCCACTCACCAGCGCGGTTCATCAGGAAGGCGATATTTTTGACATGGTCATCTTGATTTCGAGCAACCACGTTGAACGCTGCCCGGCGGAACTGCTGCTGGACCTGTTTGGGCGAAATGTTGAGTTTTAGCATGACTCTGATTGCCTGCTCATACGAGTATGCTCCGGCTTGATTGAAATCGAAATGTTGTATCGCGCCCAGCGTTTGCATATGAAGTTTGGCATTTTCTGCAGTTCGATCAAACCGCTGCGTCATAAAGTGTGAACGGTCGCCTTCGTTGTGAAGACGACATCTATTCATTTCGATTCCGGCTTCCAATGCCATCAAATAGTATGCGTATTCGATCCGACCGTAGCCCTGAGGGTCGTTTAGTTCTTTGTCCTTATTATTGCTAATCCCGTCGAACTTCATTAACCATTGAGTAAAACCATCTGGAAGATCGACTTGGCCGGATCGGAATTCTCCTGTCTCTTCATTCCAGGCAAGGACGGCTTTGGCACGCGCTCCACCGGCAGAGGTTCCTACGCGCAGAATGTCTTGGATCGCTTCAGCATCATCGTCACCCGTAAATTCACCTTGAAGAGACTCACGAGAATTTAGCACTCGATTTGCAAGCGTAACTAATTGCGATACTTGTAGATTTTGTCTTGGCGTAGGAACGCCGGCTGTTGTCGGTTGAAATTCGAGCGCGCCCATTCCGCGCGTTCCGATATAGCAGAGTCTCTCTACTGGATTGAGTGAATCAGGATCTCTCCCTTGTGTTGCCAACCAAGCATCAATGACAGCGTTACCGAACTTATCTGGAAGTGAGTTGGCCAGCAGTCCCGGAAGTCCTTTGAATGTTTGTTTGGCGAGCGAAGGAAATTCAAAAATTCCTTCTGCAAGTGGCATTGTCAGTGGTGCGACTTGGAAGCCGCTGTTTACGAACTCGGGTTGATACTGGAAGACACCGATGTCCCTTGTTTGGTCCCAAGTCACCGCTGCAATATCGCGTCCCCAAAGAACGACTCTTGCTGTGGTCATTGCTCGCTATCCCATTCCCATTTTTTGGTTGTTTTGGGAGTACGCGGCGAGGAAGCATTTTTGCGTTCGCCTTTTCCTTTTCGGCCTACTCGTTCAATGGGGCGAATCTCAGAACTTGGCAGCATTGCCATTAGGTGGTCGGTCAAATTCAAGACTTGCATGACACGAATAAAGGTATCAAACGAGATGCCTCCGCCATTTTCCATGCGACTGATTGTGCGTCTGGAAACGCCAGCGGCTTCGGCCAGTTTCGCTTGGCTGATATTTTTGAGCAATCGAATGCGCTCAAGCTTTTTGCATATCTCGCGCTCGATTGTTTCGCTGCCGGTATGTTTTGTGGTTTGTGACATTTTTTGATCTAAATAGCTGATTCGATGCTGTTTTGGTAAATATATGTCCCAAAATTCACAAAGTCAACTGTTTGGTCAATATGTGTCTCAAAAAACAATCAAAATGCTCTGCTAAAGGCGGCAATGGTAGATGTTTTAGCTGCTGCTTGTATCTTCTTACTGGAAATGGCTGTCATTGTTTCGCGGGCATAGCCAGAACCTGATCATTGAAAATCAAACAGCTAATTTCGAAATCTCCATTACCGCCACGCCTGGTTTGTTGGGGGCTTGATCGGGTGGGCCGTATCGTTTCGAACTCAACGAGCGTTTTGAATATCTAGCCAAGCGCTGGCAAAAACTCCGCGCCGAGATATCACCATACCAGCAAAAGATGAAGCAACGAGTCCGCCACACGCGCGAAGTGCGGAACTAGCTTCACCGAGTTTTCCGCATGCGTGCAGTTTTCATTTCCAGATTCACGCCAAGCCGGTGAAGGTATTTAAACAGTTTATCCAGCGTCATCTTTGACACTTTGCCGGTCAACAGATCGCTGACCTGAGATTGACTGATCTTGAGCACAGCGGCAAGTTGTTTGGGGCTCAGTTTCTGTCGCTGTGCTTCACGCTCAATTGCGACTTTCAAATCGGTTTTCTTCTCCAGCAATTTGGCATCTTCGGCGGAGAACCCCATGTCTTCAAACACATTGCCACAGCTTTCAACAAAGCCTGCGTCCGCCTTCTTTTTCGATTGAGTTCTTATTGCCATTTTCTGTTTCTCCAATAATCTGTATCGGCTGAATTGCCATTTGACATGTTCGAATACCCTTTAGTTCGCCTCCTTGAAGGACCTTCAACACTCTACGGTTTGGGTTTCTCTTTACTTCCGACTGAAACTGTCACCACTGTGAGTTGTTGAAATTGAACAAGTTGTCACTGACTTGGTAGTGGTTCCCTAGGTCAGGCCTCATCTAGCGTATAGCGACCGAGGCTGATTCGAGAGGTGTTGGGGCAGTTTGTTTAACGCTGAGTGCCGCTAAATAAATGACTGCAGAAAGAAAAGAGGAATTCAATTTTGGCGATGTTAGACCGCTAATTTGCGGGAATGTCTGGGCTAAGGACTATTTTTGGATGACGAGCGTTATAACCTCCCCAAAATGCTCGAAATGCAAGATTGGCCATCCGGTCAGTCGACAACTAGAATAAATCAAAGAGTTTTCGTGAATTATTAGATTGTTATGGCAAATGTACAAGTGAATCCGGACTTGCTGCGCTGGGCGATTGGTCGTTCTGGTTTGTCGGAGGAAATGCTACATCAAAAATTCCCGAAGCTTGATGCTTGGTTGGCGGCTGAGAAATTTCCAACATTTCGCCAGTTAGAAAGCTTTGCGCGTTCCACGATGACACCTTTCGGCGTCATGTTTCTCAATGAACCGCCCGAAGAAACGATCCCGGTTCCGGACTTTCGCACCAAGACTGATGACGCGGTTGATGATCCATCGCCAAACTTGGCAGCCACGATTCAATTAATGCAATTGCGTCAAATGTGGATGCGGGAATGGCTAACCGAACAGGGAAATGATCGTTTGGCATTGGTAGGTAGTGCTACCTTGAAACGAAATCCGAAATCGCTGGCCCAAGAGATTCGGCAAACACTCAAATTGACCCCGGAGTGGGCAGAGCAACTTGCAACTTGGGAACTTGCTTTGACGACGCTGCGACGGTCGATTGAACGCGCGGGCATATTGGTTTTCAGCAACAGCGTTGTTGGGTTGAACAACTATCGGCCTCTGGACGCTGAAGAGTTCCGCGGATTTGCGCTTTGCGATGACGTTGCACCGCTAATATTTATCAACGATGCCGACTCGAAGTCAGCGAGAATGTTTACCTTGGCACACGAACTGGTTCACATCTGGCTTGGGACCAGTGGCATCTCGAATTTGGTTAACTTGCTGCCTTCAAAAGATCCAACTGAAAAATTTTGCAATCGAGTTGCTGCGGAACTGCTTGTCCCGGCGTATAAGTTAAATGAGGTGTGGCCCGACGTTATGGGGCGGCGTGATAGGTTTTTGATAATTGCCAAACAATTCAAGGTTAGTCCGCTTGTTATTGCCAGGCGAGCGTTGGACTTAAAGCTAATTGCAAAGCCTGAGTTTTTCAAATTTTACGAAGCAGATCGCGACGATTTCTTGCGTCGTAAGAAGAACTTGAAGAATAGGGATAAGTCCAGCGGGAATTTCTATGCAACGCAAAACGCTCGTCTTGGACGTCGATTTTCGGCAGCAATCGTAAGAGCGACTCGTGAAGGTCGTATTCTGATCCGCGACGCCTATCGGCTAACGGGACTAAAGGGACAAACCTTCGATGAGTACGCAAAACGGGTACAGGAGCGAGTCAGGAACGAACGTGAGTAAATACGTTTTAGATGCGAACGTTTTTATCGAGGCGAAAAACCGATATTATGGGTTTGACATTTGCCCTGGTTTCTGGTCGTCCCTGATTTCCCTGCACGAGAGAAAGCATGTGTTTTGCATCGACCGTATTCGAGACGAATTAACCGTGCAGCAGGATGACATTAAAGAATGGGTGAAAGATCGGTGTTCGGCCACTTTCTTCAAAGGAACCCAAGACCAAGCGGTTGTTGATTCTTTTCAAGCGATGATTACTTGGGTCTATGCTCAGCCGCAATTCACTCAGGCTGCGAAAACGGAGTTTGCGTCCGTTCCTGACGGATGGTTAATTGCTTACGCTCACGCAAATAGCGCCATCGTCGTCACGCACGAAGAGTTTGCGCCAGAAGTAAAACGTAAAGTACCAATGCCAAATGTCTGTATTGAATTTGATGTACCTTATGTCAACACTTTTGAAATGTTGGCAGATTTACAGGTAAAGTTTATCCGGAGCACCAAGAGGGTCAAAAAATAAACCTTTTTGATGGATACGGAAATTATTTTGAGATGGTCAACCAAAATAGGGCCAGGCAACTTGCTCACGTCATATCAACCGAAGCAAAATTTGAATTCGTTTGCAACTGAGGCGATACGGGTGTTTTCTTTACTGCAGATAGTTGGTTTCAAACGTAACAACTTGAAGGACTTTTTAGCAGGAAGAACCCAAGATTTTCTCTGCGCCGCTTTACTCATCGAGACTTTCTTCGGAGTTTGCATCACCGACTAAGTCCCTCAAAACGGCTCTCGCCGAATCGGGGGCCTCGATCATCTCGAAGAGAAACTCTTCGAATTCGATGGGTTCCATTTGGGATAACACCATCGTGCATTGGGCAAGTGTTTCGGGGCGCGGGAGCACTTTTAAAAAGGCTTGGTAGGTGACGGGGCCGATTTGGATCATGGGCACTTCGTACTCGACATGTTCGGTGTGGTCCATCACGACGCTGTAGTCTTCATCGGAGACGGCGCTGATGCCGTGGAGACATATTAGCTCCATTGAACCTTTCACCAATTCATGAACAAGCAGTGGCCAAAAAATGGCTTTGGCCATTACCTGTAATTCGCCATTGATTCTGTCCACGCCGCCCCAGCCTACCATCGCCTTCAGCAGCAATCGTCCTCGAACCGTCTTTGGCTCTCTGACGGTTCCCCACGCGGGTTCGCGCGTGATCTCAGCATTGAGCAACCGTCGAGGCGTATCAATGATCTTGCCACACGCTTCGATGGCAATCGATTCAAGGATGCGTTCGTAGCCGGCTTCGCGCGACATCACCTCCAGCGCCACTTTCGCCAGTGCCCCTTCCAGCCCCACGCAACTGGTAGGCAGGTCTTTCTCTTGGCAGCGCGAAACCGCGGATTCGTGGGCTGTCATCGCGAGCGCTTTGCCATGACGTCGCAAGAAGCGATGATGGAAAAACGGGTTCTTGGGACGGTTTAGTTTTGACCAAAACTTGATTCCGCGACCGTACACGATGCGAATCAAACATCCCAATAGGCTAACGTGGCCCCGGCGATCGCCTTGTCATAAAGGTCAACCAGCTCCGGATCAATTGCGTCAAGTTTTTCCTTCACGCTGTGGTGAGACGATAAGTGCGCGTGAGAGGCAGCGCCCTGAATAAGGATGTTCAGGCTGAGGCGCTTATTGACCAAGTGCCGCAGCTCGGGCGACAGTTCATCCTTTACTTTTTTACGATTGGTTGAGCTCAACGCGATTGTTCCCTTCTGTTTTGCCAACACGGCAGGTGGTTTGATAAAGGAACACTAATCCTCACTAATCGACACTAATCAAAAACTGGACCGCCGGAGACCGATTATTGAATTAGTGATGATTAGTGCAGATTAGTGTTCCACACCGCGCGCATATCAGGCCGGCAGGCCATATTACGAGCCCTTTGGGTTGTGGCAAGGGACGGTCTTGGGGCCAATCCGGCTTAAACGGGGAAGGCTTGGGAGCCGGTTTCGGCTTGGTCGGTCGGGGTTGAGTATCTGGTTTGGTCGGCGGCGGAATGGTCTCGGGCATGGCAGCATGTCTAAGATTGGAAATCGAGTGAACGTGTTCCTCACGATTGTAATCGTTGGATCGTAATCCTTGCACTGCGACCGTGATGGTAATTGCAAGGCCGTTTTACATATTGGCCCTGCGCAGTAACTGTAGCATGCAACCTCTGGTAAGAAAAAAGAACACCCATTCTCACTAATCGATACTAATGACAACTGCAAAGTTCAGTCCTCGATACTGGATTAGTGAAGATCAGCGCAGATTAGTGTTCCGTTCTTTTGAGCCCCTGGAAAATTTACGCGCAATCACAACTACTTCAACCGACGACTGATCGCGTTTGCGAAGCGGCTATGGGTGGGGAAGAGAACACATAGCAGCAAGAACCCCAACGCGACCACGGCGATGGAAATGAAATTGCGTTCCAACAATAACACCATCAAATTCAAAAAGATGCCGCCTTCAATGATCGCTGACCGGATCACGTGAGAGTTCGCAATCTGAGATGCCGCCTTTTTGACCTGGGCGTCGGTGGGTGTTTCGTCAGAGGCAACCGGGGATTTGAAGATCGCCGCCACGACAAAAGACAAACCATAAGAAACCATCCCCGTGAACGCCGCCAACATCACCAACATGCTGGGGTCACTGTTGAGGGCTTCTGGCACCAATCCGATGATGACAATGCTTCCGATGATCGCGGCGGCAGCCATCGACGCGGAGACCGCTTGGAGAACTTTCGTGGTCCCGCGCAGTGATTCGCGCGACGTTTCAGGAAGAGATTTCATGTTGCGTAAGCATCTTGTTTGCTTTTAGGGAGCTTTGATAAAGAGGCTGCTCTAATTAGGAAACTTCCTTGCCCAATCGTTCGACCAATTTTGCGACCAACTGCGGATCGTCTTGAGCCTTGAGATGGTCGATGGTTTGCTGTTTGACTTCTAGCTTCAACAAATGGCCCTCGATGCGTTCCCAGTTTTTGGCGCGTTTTTTACCTTCAGAAAGATACAGTTCGGTCACCAGTTCCTGACA
>CAKZVF010000311.1 GCA_937921995.1 uncultured Pirellulaceae bacterium | reverse complement strand
GCAACTTCAAGTCTTGTTTCTTGTTGAATCATTTCAGTAACGCTTTACGTTTTAACGTTGTGTTCTTGTCTTAGTTTGTTGTGGGCCTGCAAAGCCGATTATTCAGAGGCTTCTTCAGCTGGTGCTTCTTCGGCTGCCGGTTCCTCAGCTTTTGCCTTTTCAGGCTTCGCTTGGGCTTCGGCAATCTCAGCTTTACGAGCGTCTTCCAATCGGCGAGCGGCACGCATCGCGGCAACGTCGACTTCACTACTCTTCTCAATGATCTTCACCAACGTCCAACGCTTCTTCTTGGACATCGGAGCAGCTTCAATGATCTGAACCGTATCGCCTTCGCCCGATTCGTTGTTCTCATCGTGCACGTAACATGTTGTACGGTCGCGATAGAACTTCTTGTATTTCGGGTGTTTGACCAATCGCGCGATTTCGACGACACGTGTCTTTGACATTTTGTCGCTTTTTACGCGGCCGGTAAGCATTCGTTTAGGCATAAGTCTTGTCTCTGATTATTTCTGTCTTGCTCGGTAGTCTCAGGTTAAAAAACCTGAGCTTACGCTTGAGTACCCATTTTCTCACGTTCGGTTTGCAACGTCTTGATTTGGGCGATCAATTTCCGGTTGCGGTGAAGCTCTGAAGGAACCTCAAGGCGGTCGGTCTGAGCCTTAACTCGCATGTTGAACAATGTCTTGCAAGCTTCTTTCAAAGTCGCCGCCAACTGTTCGTTGCTCATGTCGCGTAGTTCGTGCATGGAAGCCATCGCTGAAAATCCCAATCAAATCTTGCTTGTTCAATCTTTATCGTTGGTCGGGCTTCGCCCAACCGTCGTTACTCTCAATTCGCTCAGGCTAAGAGCCCAAACTACGGTGCCGCAGGCGGCACCCTTTTTCAGCACCATGGGTGCTACATTGTTTTTCGTTTTACCAGTCGTACTTTGAATGGCATTTTGTGAGCCAAGCGTGCGAAGCAAACTTTTGCCTGCTGCTCGTTCACACCCGCCAATTCGTAAAGAATCGTACCGGGGCGGATCGTGGCGACCCAAAATTCGGGTTCACCCTTACCTTTACCCATCCGTGTTTCCAACGGTGTCGAAGTGACACTTCGATGTGGGAAAACGCGAATGTATAGTTTACCTGTGCCGCGAATATACTGCTGGGCAGCAATACGGCCTGCTTCAATTGTTTGAGTCTTAAGCCAACCTGGCTCCAAGGCCTGTAATCCGAAATCTCCAAAGACAACTCTGTTGCCGCGAGTCGCATTACCTTTTATATGACCTCTTTGGACCTTTCGATGCTTGACCCGCTTTGGCATCAACGCCATTGTCTTCGTCTCCGTAATTACCTTGGTTAATCCAGACTTGAACCCCGATATGCCCCTGAGGAGTCAAAGCTTCGGTTTTGCCGTAGCTAATCTTCGCTCGCAGCGTACTCAAAGGAATCGAGCCACTAATCTGTTTCTCACGACGCGCCATCTCAGCACCGCCAAGACGTCCCGCCAGTTGAATCTTAATACCCTTTGCACCGGCATCCATTGTTTCCTCAGAAGCACGTTTCATCGTGCGGCGGAAACTGGATCGACGCATCAGTTGCTCGGCTACCTTTTCGGCAACCAACTGAGCCTGCAAGTCTGGTCGAGAGATCTCTTCAATCTTGAGATTGATCTTACGCTTGACCAGATTTTGAATTTCGTTTTGAAGCCGTTCGACTTCTTGACCTTTCTTCCCGATGATGATGCCGGGACGAGCCACAAACAATGTGACTTTGACTTCTTCACGGGTGCGTTCGATTTCGATCTTGTCGATGCCGGCCGCTTTGTAGTTTTGCGTGGGGTGCTTTTTGACGAATTTACGAATCTGAAAGTCTTCGACCAAGAAGTTGGCAAATTCGTTCTTCGGTGCGTACCAACGGCTTCGCCATGTCTCCATGACTCCGGTGCGAAACGCAATTGGATTTACTTTTTGACCCATAACTTTTCCTGAGTGATGATGTGGAGCAAGTTTTCAACCTGCCCTACTTTTGATTCTTAAACTTCTTCCAGCGTGACGCGAATGTGAGACATTCTCTTTAGCAGGATCGCCGACATGCCGCGTCCCTTTGGCTGCATCCGTTTGAACATCGGTCCGCCGTCGATGCAGGCTTCGGAAACGAACAAGCGATGCTCTTGAACGATTTGGCCAGGGTTTTGGTCCGGGTCCTGAGCGTTCGCCAGAGCGGTCTTGATAACTTTTTCCAACATGCGAGCACCACGTTGCGGTTGGTACTTCAAAATATCCAACGCCTCATCGACGAATTTGCCACGCACCATGTTGGCCAGCGGACGCACTTTGCGTGGGCTGATTCGTGCGAAACGATGTTTTGATTGAAATGACATAATATTTCTGAGCGGGTTGATTGTGCTGGTTGCCAAAACTTCAAAGCTGGAAGGTTCTCAACTTTTAAAGTGGTGGACCGAAACTATCTCTTTTTACCGATGTGACCGCGGAAGGTTCTTGTCGGAGCAAATTCGCCCAACTTGTGACCGACCATGTCTTCGGTGATGGCGACCTTAACGTGTTGCCGGCCGTTGTGGACCATGAACGTGTACCCGATGAATTCGGGAACAACGGTGCAGGATCGTGCCCAAGTTTTGATGGGCTCACGGTTGCCGGCGGCAGCTGCCTTTTCGACCTTCGCGAACAACTTCTCGTCGACGAACGGTCCTTTTTTCTGTGATCTACTCATAATGATTCAATTCTTGGCCGCGAAAGCAGCAATATTGTTATTTCGAAACTTTCAACTGACCATAACGCTTCGACTTGCGGCGACGAACGATCGCTGCGTTTGAAGCTTTTGCCTTCTGACGAGTACGGCCACCCTTGGCTGGTACACCGGAAGGACTAACAGGATGACGACCACCCTTGGTACGACCTTCACCACCACCGTGCGGGTGATCAACCGGGTTCATCGCAGTACCACGAACAGTCGGGCGTCGACCCAACCAACGACTGCGGCCGGCTTTACCCAGAACAACGGAACTGTGTTCGCTGTTACTGACTTTGCCAATGACGGCGCGACAAGTTGATGGAACCCGGCGAATCTCACCACTTGGCAGAGAAATCTGAGCCCACTTGGCTTCGCGAGCCATCAGGACAGCGTTGGTTCCTGCACTTCGGCAAAGAATCGCACCCTGACCTGGTCGCATCTCCACATTGTGGATGACAGTCGCCAAAGGAATGTTCTTCAGCGGCAAGCAGTTACCTGCGGTCGGCGGAGCATCGGCACCACTTTGAACCGTCATGCCTTTTTCAAGACCTTCAGGAGCAATGATGTAACGCTTTTCGCCATCTTTGTATTTCAGCAGCGCGATTCGAGCACTGCGGTTTGGATCGTATTGGATCGAATCAACCAACGCCGTCACACCATCTTTGTTCCGCTTGAAATCAATGACGCGGTACAACCGCTTGTGTCCACCACCACGGTGCCGACAAGTGATCACGCCCTGGTTGTTACGACCGGCGTTCTTCTTGATCGGACGAAGGAGCGACTTCTCAGGCTTGGCGCCCTTGGTCAGTTCCTTGAAGTCGCAAACGCTGGCGTCGCGACGACCGGGAGAGGTAGGTTTGTATTTTCTGATACCCATGTGATTTTCCGTTTAAGCTTCGTTCTTATCTGTTAACGTTCTTTCGCGTTGCGAAAGGCGGAAACTAGAACAACTCGATCCGATCTTCAGTATCCAATCGTGCGATCGCAATTTTTGTGTCTTTGGTGCGCCCCAGTTTAAAACGAGAGCGACGAGTCTTCCCTTTGCGAACCATTGTCGAAAGACCAACGACTTTGACTTCGAACAATTTCTCAATTGCGGACTTGATTTCAGGCTTGGTCGCAACCGGGTTCACCTTGAAAGTGTACTGGTTCAACTCAGTCGATTGATACATGCCCTTTTCGGTGACGACCGGCTTGATAACCACTTGATGTGGCTCCAACTTCAGCGTCCGCTCAGGAGCAGGCTTTCTGTTTCGCTTTGTTATTACTTTGCCCATTTCAATTCCAACTCTATCTTGATTCGTTTCGTTCGCCGCTTACGACGCGTTTTCTTTCAACTTGTCCATCGCACCTTTGTCGACGATCAAACGGTGCGGAGTCAAAACCGCCAAAGCGTTTAAGTCAGACGCCGGCATCACTGAAACACCAGCAACGTTACGAGCACTTTTGTAAACGGTAGGTGACAAACCATCGGTCGCGATCAAAGTCGTTTTGCCGCTCAAGCCCATGCCCTTAAGCATTGCCGCCACAACAGAGGTCTTTGGCTGTTCCATCTTCAAGCCGTCAACCACGACGACTTGCTCATCTTGAATCTTTCCAGCGATGGCCATCTTGGTCGCAGCTCGAACCGCTTTGCGAGGCAAGCGGTAGGAGTAATCGCGGTTGGTACGAGCAAACGTGTGGCCACCGCCGCGGCGAATGTTCGATCGGCGAGAACCCGCACGAGCGTTACCGGTACCCTTTTGGCGGTACATCTTCTTCTTATTACCGGCAACCATCGCACGGCTTTTTGTCTTGTGAGAACCCTGCCGTTTGCTGGCCTGGTACATCACAACAACTTCGTGCAACAACTGCTTGTTAATCGTCGCGGCGATTGCGGTCGGGTCGATTTCGTACTTCCCGACTTCTTTTCCGCTGATGTCAAAAACTGGCAAACTCGCCATGTCTGTTACCTAATAAATCGTTTGTTATATCTTTGGCTGGCAACTGTTGCTGCCGACTGTAGTGGAGCTTGTTAAAGCTCCTGCCGATGTGACTAACTCTGCCTCGAGTTGCCGATCTAGCGAACCGCTGCGCGGGATCTTTAACAAGATCCACTACGGATACTCTTGGCTTACTTTTTCATGTTTGTTTCGCGGATGACCAACATGCCGCCGTTGGGTCCCGGGACAGCCCCCTCAACCAACAGCAGGTTATTCTCTTGGTCAATGCGATAAAGATTCAGGTTCCGCGTTGTGACCTTGGCGTTACCATACTGACCCGCCATACGCTTTCCCTTGAAAGTACGACTTGGCCACGCACTCATGCCGGTACCACCAGCGTGACGGTGACACTTCTTGACACCGTGACTGGCACGTTGCCCGGAGAAGTTGTGACGCTTCATAACACCTGCGAAACCGCGACCTTTGCTGATCCCGCTGACATCGACGCGCTTGACTTCCGCCAAAACGTCGACCGCAACATCTTGGCCAACTTCGTAGCCTTCGGTCTCACCACGCAGCTCACGAATGAACTTCTTGGGACTACCACCAGCCTTAGGAGCGGCTTCAACGCCAGCGGCCGAAAGGGCCTTACTGCGTTTGCTTTTGATATCTGCCACATGACCACGCTCTGAACGAGCGGCCTGTGATTGGCGAGAGCGGTTGTCTTTCTGTGGACGTTTTTTGTCCAAGAAACCCAATTGGATCGCTGAATAGCCGTCTTTTTCCTGCGTACGAAGCTGCAGCACCTTACAGGGGCCCGCCTCAATCACCGTTACCGGCGTCGCAATTCCAGTCTCAGGATCGAAAACCTGAGTCATCCCAACCTTACGGCCGAGTATGCCCTTCGTCATGACTATTCGCCTTATTTATTTCCAATTGGTACTGCTTTGAAGAAGCCTGCCCAACCTCACACCAGAGGCGAACCGCTTATCCCCAAAACTTCCAAACCATATTCTTTAATTCGCTAATTTATTTAAA
>CAKZVF010000310.1 GCA_937921995.1 uncultured Pirellulaceae bacterium | reverse complement strand
ATCTGAGAAGTTATTCATAGAAAGGTTTTGTTTCGCGGATCTCCAACGGATCGCTTGATCGCTTGGATAAAATTGGAACGTGGTTTTCTTTTATTGGCTGGGCGATGATTGCCGTTTGGGGTGCGGATGAAAGGGAACTTTTTTTAGGTACAGTTTTAACGCCTGAAAATAGATTCCCGCGAAAACCTTCAAGCTGTAAACGGGATATTTGACGCCCATCCAAAACAGACGCGCTTTTGTAAGGGATTTTTTCTGCATCAACATCGAAACATCAAAGATCTTTTTGCCGGATTCGAAGTTTTCCATTTTCACACCAATCTTTTCCGCTGGCAACGAGTAAATCATGCGGTAGTACATGTCACTGTGCATGAAAGGCGAAACATGAAACGATTTATTCAACTTTTCGGTTTTGATCGAACGCTGCGGCCTTTTCAAAGTGCGACGTTCTGACGCGACAGCGGTGCTTGCCGGGCTGGCTGCCGAAGCGATGGAAGAATCAGCCGTCGTTGAACTTTCAGCTTCATGGTCGGGGATTACGTAAACATGTTGCTCGTCCCATGGCGTGTTGTTGACTTCGGCGATGACGGCAATCAATCGCTGGTTCGTTTTACCGAAGCAATAATAAAGACTGATGGGGTTCATACGAAATCCAAAGTAGCGCAGCTGAGTCAACAAACAGACCTGTCCAACTTCCGCACTCACACCGTGGTCAAGCAACACTTCACCGACGCACATTTTCAGATCGCGTTCAGCCGAAAATTGTTTCAGGTGATCGCTGCGGCGGAAAGAAGCGTAAGACAATCGGCGCTTCGACCAAAACCAACCGCCGTCGAAGACTTCGTTCAGTTCATCCAAATCCAGATAAAACATGAACGCCGAAAATTTGAAGCTGTTCTTGGCCGGAGTACGTCGGCGATGCCGGATGACGCCTTCGTACAGACAACTGTTAAGTTCACTTCTGGCAGGACGATCCGGATGGCTTTTCAACATTCGACGCCGACCTCGAGAATCGCATCGGCAACCGCCAGGCCGCTGACGACACCATCTTCATGGAATCCGTTACCCCAATAGGCACCACAAAAAGACGTGGCATTTTTATTGATCAAATCGGCGTGCCGTTGCTGCATCGCTTTGCGCTGCAAATTGAAAGTGGGATGGTGATAGGTAAAGGTCCTCAGCACATTTTCGTCTTTGATTCGATCCTCGTCATTGAGCGTCACGCAGAACACGGTTTTTGAATCCAGCGACTGGAGAATGTTCATATTGTACGTCACCGTCGCGGAGGTACTGGGCTCGATCGAATTGAAGTAATTCCAACTGGCCCATGCCTGCCGACGAACCGGCAGCACATCATGCTGCGTGTGAAGTTTTGCGACATTCTTTTGATAAGGAAACGCACCGAGGATCTCTTGTTCATCCGGCGTTGCCCCGTCACCCAAAATCCGCAAAGCCTGATCGCTGTGACATCCAAAGACAACGTGGTCAAAGGTCAACACTTCACCCGATTCTGTCGCGAGTTCGATTTTTGGATCGCTGGACGGATTCGAACCATCGGGCACTCGACGGACTGAAACCACTTTTTCGTTCAATCGAATCTGATCCTTGAACGGTTTCGTAAGCGGCGCGATGTAACCGCGCGACCCGCCTTTAATCACGCGCCACTGGGGCCGATCGGTGATTCCCAGCAGCCCGTGATTCTTGTAGAACTCGCAGATGAAACGGATCGGAAACTTCTCAAACGAACTCAGCGCTGCCGACCAAATCGCGGCCCCCATCGGAAGAAAGTATTGTTGTATGAAAGGCTGTGAGAAGTGATGGCGACGGAGGAAACTTCCCACCGTCTCAGGGTCGCTGGTTTCTGATTCAACCAGCAATTCATTCCCCAACCGATTAAAACGCAACAGGTCATAGATTAATTGGTAGAACCGCGGGTTCAACAAGTTTCGTTTCTGTGCAAACATCCCCCGCAGATCGGCTCCACGATATTCCAGCCCCGTCCGCTGACACTTGACGCTGAAACTCATCACGGTCGGTTGCGAATCGACTTGCAATTGGTCCATCAGTCGAATGAAGTTCGGATAGGTGCGATCGTTGAATACGATAAAACCCGTGTCGATCGCAAAATGACCTTCCTCGTTCTCAACATCGACGGTGTTGGTGTGGCCGCCGACGTAATGGTTGGCTTCAAAAACGGTGATTGAATGTTCGGCGTGAAGTTTCTGGGCCGCCACCAGGGAAGAAATGCCGCCGCCAATGATCGCGATGTTCATGAAGAAGTATAGGAAAGTGGTTACGTGAGATGAAGATTCAAACGGCTTGGCGATCAGGGAATTTATCGACGGGAATCTCGCAGACATTTTTATTATAACGCTTCAGCGCCGATCGGTAACGTAACCCCGCGAAGAAGTCATAACAACGATCCATCACCCAGCCAACAACGGGCAACGTCGTTGGTTTCACCAGCCATCCAAACCCCAGCCGTTTGTAAATCTCTCGAAACACGTCGACGCCGACCACCAATTCGCCATTGGCGTATCTGCCATGAATCTCGCGCATCAGCTGGTCCAATGACTTCCCAGTGTCGGACGGGTCAAAGGTTGGATCCGCGATATCGGTCAACTTCATCAAGTCCCGTTTATCTTTGTTGCGAATCATTTCAATTTCACGTCGGCACAGCGGACAGTGGCTGTCGTAAAAGACTTCAAATTTTCCTTCGTCTTGTCTCAATTTGATTCCCTATGCTTTTTCGTCGTGAGAGCCTTTCCTGACCCATTTACCCTTAAACAACCGGCAACCCAAGTATCTCATAACTTTGGCCGTTCAGGCGGGACCAATCTCCGAGATTTTTTCTTTATCCAACTGCATTTGACGCTCCATAAATCGCTACGGGGTTGCTAAAATCACGGGCTCAAAAAAAGTCAGCCCTATCGAGATCAACAGCCTGATGCCCAAAACAAAACAGCCCAAGTGTGACTGTAAGTGCACTTGCGGAGACAAATCAAAATCCGAGAAGAAGCTCAAATCCAAGGACAAACCGAAGAAGCCAAAGAAGCAAAAGAAAAGGCCGCTTGCAGAGACCGCGGATAAATTCATCTGTTATCAGGAATCGGTACAGGCCGCTGAGCATGAGGTCGAGTTCTTTATTCGCGCCTATCGAGATTGCTACGGCAAAAACCCTTACTCGTTGCGTGAGGATTTCTGTGGGACTTTCTCGGTTTGCTGTGAATGGGTGAAGTCGGACAAACGCCGAACGGCGACCGGCGTTGACTACTGCGGTAAGACGCTCAAATGGGGAAAGAAAAACAATCTTTCGAAATTGAGAGAAGAACAACAAACGCGCATCCGATTGATTGAACAGGATGTTCGTAAGCGTAACCGCCCCCAAGTCGACGTGTTGGCGGCACAGAACTTTTCGTTCTGGATCTTTAAAACCCGCGCCGAAGTCATCGAATACTTTAAGGTAGCGCGATCCAATCTCAACGCCGAAGGGATCATGTTGATGGACATGATGGGAGGCGGCGAATGTTTCTCCGAAGGTCACGTCGACAAACGGAAGATCAAAAAGGGCAAGAAGGGATTCAGTTACCACTGGACGCAAGTCAGCTATAACCCAATCAACCATGACGCGGAATTTAACATCAGTTTCAAATTCGCCGACGGCAGTTGGATGAAAGAAGCCTTCGTTTACAAGTGGCGTTTCTGGAGCATCCCCGAGGTGAGAGAAATGCTGGTCGAAGCCGGGTTCTCCAACAGCATTGTGTATTGGGATCTTGAGGAAGACGAAGATGAAGACAGCATCTGGGAACAGTCCGACGTCGCACCCAGTGATCCCAGTTGGATTTGCTACATCGTTGCAAAGAAATAGACGTTGTAAACGTAGGGCCGGTTCCTACCGGCCGAGCCTGCCCTTCACCTAACAACGACCGGTCGAGACCGCTCCACAAAAAAAGCTCCGGGGTGAACCGGAGCTTAACTCTTATTTTCGTTTCATCCGAATCGAACGATTAAAATTTCTTGCTGAAATACTCACCGGCAAGGTTCTTCAAGCGTCCCTTCTCACGGGCGGCGATCAGTTCGATGCGCTGATTGGTGTAGCCCTCTTTGGTGATGTCCAACGTCAGCTTCATCTCCGCGAAACCCATCCAGCTGAGCAGATTGTGGATGCACTCGGGGCCGTTGGGATACCAAGACATCTCGTGAACGCCGGACATGACTTGGGTGTCACTCTCGATCGCCATCGTCATGCCTGAGGGATTGTTTTCGTCACGCCGCATGGCCGTGTTAACGACGATGATGTCCTCAGTTAGATCCGCTGCGATTTTCAATCCGGTGATCGGATCGGGCAGGTGATAAAAAATTCCGCTGAAGTAAGTCAGATCGAACTTGCCGAAATCGCGACTGGGCAAATCGTATAGATCCAGCGCATGAAATTCGATGCGATCCGTTGGAGCGAGCGTCCGATGCTGCTGAACGAATTTGGCTTGTTTGATCCAGTGATCACGCACGTCGAAACCGACAACCTTTTCAGCGCCTCGTTCGCGCGCCATGAAACAATAAGCACCCGCGTTGCAGGCACAGTCTAAGTAGCGTTTGCCCGCGAGCGAATCCGGGTAGAGGCTGTCCAATCGTTTGAGGAAACGTTGGCGAGGCGAGATCAAACTGACGCCTTCGTTTTTGGCTGGGATCAGCGTTTTCGTGGGCGAGAAAACTTCGCCGGTGGAGAACTCTTCGTTGATTTCGATGTCGTGATGCCAAGGCCGCATCTTTTCGACTTGATCCGCCAGCGCTTGCTTGTCCATTTGTACGGTCGACATAATTTGTTTCTCCAAGAGGAAGGTTGATCTTTAGCGCAACTGGTTGAACACAGAAGGCGTACTCAATACGTCTGAGCGGAGTTTAGCGAGATTCAGATATCGCTTGAAGACCAACATTCCAATCGTTCTGGCAGCACGTTTTTACCTTGAAACGCCAAGAAAAGCGGGACATTTTCAAGAACGCTATCACAGCCGCGGCCAGCAGGCTGCTGACCGAATGTGGCCTAGGCTTCCAGCCTGGGATGGTTGCTTGGTCTTCATTGTTTGTTTGCCGAAGAAGTCCACAGGCTGGAAGCCTATGCCACCATCGCACCGCGATGAAAGCCCCATGGTTACGCCGCTACGATCCCGGCCAACATCTCAAACGCTTGCAGCCATCAACTGAACCCAAGTAGAAGTAGGCGTAGACGGGTTTTACGATCAACTGCTGGGATTCGTCGCGCTTTAATCGAATTTCGCGCAACTCATACAGTCCCGCATCAACACACTCGATCTCATCCAACCTCCAACGGCATTGGTCATCGACTTCGTAAACTTCGCCAGTGATGCAGTCTCCTGACTCCACATCGGCGACCTTTAATCCGGGATAGCTTCCCAGATCGAACATCCAGTAATCGGACACCGTTGTCGCCTCGTACAAGAATCGTTGATCCGCCAAGGTCGCAGCGCGCTGTTGGCCTTGTTTTAGCGTTCCATAAACAAAGATGTTCTGCATCTTAACTTCGCAGGCTCCACAGGCGCAGAATCCAATGCCACGTCACCGCCAACATGACCGCCGTCGTGCCAACGTGCAAGACTTGGACGACTTGAAGGATCGCCACGTGAGCCAACACAATTCCCATCAGCATCATGGCGATGACCATCGCGAAAATCAGCTTCGGTTCGACGAGGGCACCGGAGGAATGCTTTCGTGTCCAAAACAAAACCAACCCTGACGTGACCAACAGCGTCCAAGAAAAACTCCGGTGAACTTTATAGATCAACGTCTTTTCCAGTTCCCCAATCCACTGCGCTCGATCGAC
>CAKZVF010000309.1 GCA_937921995.1 uncultured Pirellulaceae bacterium | reverse complement strand
GGGTTGATGATCCGATAACTTCGGCTTCGAAGTTGTCTTCGTTAAATTCGGCAGCCATTTGTTTTCCTTGAGGTAAAGAGGCTATGGGGTTGAGTCTACTAGCGACTTTTCTTAAGACGCGTTCAGACAAAAATTCTTACGTCATTGTATAACAAATTCCGCGAAGGACCATCTCAGGACACAGCGGCGATGTAATAGCCATGGTTTTCGCCGTTAGACTCTTCGTTAACAGTCAGCTGGCCGGTTTGAAGCGTTCCAACGGCATTCGCTCCAGACGCAGCTTGAAAAGATCACACAACACACCGAAGGGCTGGCGCTCTTTCGCTAAAATTCTCAACTGTTTCACGCGGTATCAATGCCTTTGAGTGGAACCCACCGCGATAGCTTATGCAGGCTGAGCGACCTCGGATAAGTATTCACAGCACGCTTCAGCAGCGCCGCGGCCTTCACCGATCGCCCACACAACAAGACTCTGACCTCGTCGGCAATCGCCAGCGGCAAAGACGCCCGGAACGTTGGTCGAATAATCCTTATCATTGGCTTCAATGTTGGTGCGGCCATCGGTTTTGACCCCGAACTGCTCTGAGATACCGGCTTCAGGGCCTAAGAAACCAAGGGCCAGGAAAATCATGTCCGCTTCGATGATCCGCTCGGTACCTTCCACCCGGGAAAACGGAGCGCCACCTTTTTGCGGCTTCGACCAATCCACTTCGACGGTCTTAAGCCCTGTCAAATTGAAATCTTTATCCGCGATGAATTCGACCGTTTCGACAGAAAACTGTCTTGGGTCTTTGCCAAATTTCGCTTTCGCTTCTGCATGGCCATAATCGGTACGAAAGACGACTGGCCATTGGGGCCACGGATTAGAATCGGCACGCTCTTCGGGCGGACGCGTTACGATTTCCAAGTTCACCACGCTTTCGCAGCCTTGACGGATCGAGGTTCCTATACAGTCGGTGCCAGTATCGCCACCGCCAATGACGACCACTTTCTTTCCTTTGGCGTTGATGTTTTTGCCATCGTTGGAAAGCAAGTGTTTTGTCGATCCGTGCAAGAAATCCATCGCGAAGTGGATTCCCTCGATCGAGCGACCGTGGATTTTCAAGTCGCGCGGTTGAGTCGCTCCGACACAGAGAACGACCGCGTCAAAATCGGATTTCATTTGGTCCGCAGTGATATCAACGCCCACGTTGACGCCGGTTTTGAAAGTGATGCCCTCTTCGGCCAACAAATCCAAACGGCGCTGAACGATGTCCTTGTCCAATTTCATGTTGGGGATACCGTACATGAGCAAACCGCCGATGCGATCGTGCCGCTCGAACACGGTCACGGTATGACCGGCCTGGTTCAATTGATCGGCCGCGGCAAGCCCTGCAGGTCCAGATCCAACAATCGCAACCGTTTTGCCCGACCGTGTCTCTACCAAGCGTGGTTTGATCCAACCGTTCTCAAATCCTCGATCCACAATCGAACGTTCGATATTCTTAATGGTGACCGGTGGTTCGTGAATTCCCAGCACGCACGAACCCTCACAAGGGGCGGGGCAAACGCGGCCGGTGAATTCTGGAAAATTGTTGGTGTGGTGCAAGCGATCGAGTGCTTCCTGCCACTTGCCCTGATAGACCAGATGGTTCCATTCGGGGATGAGATTATTAATGGGACAACCCGCCACCGAGCGACCGATCATTTCGCCGGTGTGACAGAAAGGTACGCCGCAATCCATGCAACGTGCGCCCTGCGTCTGTAAAGGTTCGTCGGTCAGTTCGACTAGGAATTCTTTCCAGTCATTGGTGCGTTCGATAGGATCGCGTTTTCCTTCATCGACGCGATCAAACTCCATAAATCCAGTTGGCTTACCCATTAGTTTTTCTCAATTTCAAATGTGTGTGGCAATAGCAGGCGTAACGATTAGGCTTTCGCGGCGGCTTCGGCAGCACGCTGGCGAAGAATCTCGCGGTATTTTACAGGAATGACTTTCTTAAATTTCGGGAACGTGTTGTTCCAGTCGTCCAAGACCGATTTCGCGATCGCACTGCCGGTGTAGTTGGCGTGCTTACTAATCATCTCTTTGAGTTCGGCGACATCTTCGACGTTGCTCATATCTTCGAGTTCGACCATCTCGTGGTTGAGATTGGCGTTCAATTCGTCGTTGGGGTCCAGAACATAGGCGACGCCACCGGACATGCCCGCGGCAAAGTTGCGTCCGGTTTTACCAAGAACCACAACCCGACCACCAGTCATGTACTCGCAGCCGTGATCACCAATGCCTTCGACGACGGCTCTGGCTCCTGAGTTTCGGACGGCAAAGCGTTCGGCGGCAACACCGCTGAAGTAGGCTTCCCCCTCGGTTGCACCATAAAGGGCAACGTTTCCGATCAAAATGTTTTCGTCTGATTTGAACGTCGCGGTTTTGGGTGGGTAGATGATCAATTTTCCGCCCGAAAGTCCCTTGCCGCAGTAGTCGTTAGCATCGCCTTCGACGCGGATCGTGACGCCACCGGCCAAGAATGCACCGACGCTTTGACCGGCCGAACCGGTCAGGCTGATGTCGATCGTGTCTTCTGGCAAACCTTCCGCACCGTGATACTTGGCAACGTTGTGGCTAAGAATCGTGCCTGCGGCTCTGTCAGTGTTGACGATCTTTGAGACGATTTTGACCTTTTCTCCGTTCTTCAAAGCCGGTTGGGCTTCTTTGACGAAGGTGCGGTCGAGGACTTCCTCCAAAGCGTGGTCTTGGTCGATGGTGCAGAAAACTTCGGTGTCTTCGTAATAGCCAACCGCAGGTGCCAGAAGTTTGGAAAGATCAATGCCTTGCGCCTTCCAGTGGCCGACGGCTTTGTCGGTGTCGAGTACTTCGACTTTTCCGACCATTTCGTTGATGGAGCGGAAACCGAGGCTGGCCATGATCTCACGCGCTTCTTCGGCGACCATGAACAAGTAATTGACCACATGTTCCGGTTTGCCGTTGAATTTCTTGCGTAGTTCTTTGTCCTGAGTCGCAATGCCGACAGGGCAAGTGTTCAGATGACACTTCCGCATCATGATGCAGCCCAAAGTAATCAGCGGCGCGGTTGCGAATCCGTATTCTTCGGCACCCAACAGCGTCGCGATCACGACGTCGCGGCCGGTTTTCAATTGGCCGTCGGTTTGTAAACGAACGCGACTGCGCAGATCGTTCATCACCAATGTCTGGTGAGTTTCGGCGATCCCCAGTTCCCACGGCATCCCGGCGTGTTTAATACTGGTCAGCGGGGATGCTCCCGTGCCGCCACCGGTTCCAGAGATCAGGATGTTATCTGCATGAGCCTTCGCGACACCAGCGGCGATCGTGCCGACGCCGACCTCAGAAACCAATTTGACGCTGATGCGCGCCGTTGGGTTGGCATTTTTGAGATCGTAGATCAGCTGAGCCAGATCTTCGATGGAATAGATGTCGTGGTGCGGCGGAGGACTAATCAGCGTCACGCCCGGCGTCGAACGACGCGTCGCAGCGATAACCTCATCAACCTTATGGCCCGGCAGCTCTCCACCTTCGCCTGGTTTTGCACCTTGAGCCATTTTGATCTGGATCTCGTCGGCATTGGCCAGATAATAGGCCGTCACGCCGAATCGGCCCGACGCCACCTGCTTAATCGCCGATCGGCGCGAATCGCCGTTGGGGCTTGGCTTGAACCGCGCGTAGTCTTCACCGCCTTCGCCGGTATTGCTTTTTCCGCCCAAGCGATTCATCGCCACCGCCAGCGTTTCATGCGCCTCGGCCGAAATAGATCCGAAGCTCATCGCACCGGTGCAGAAGCGCTTAACGATCTCCTTCGCCGGTTCGACTTCTTCGATCGGAATCGGTGTTGCTTTTTCAAAATCGAATTGCAGGAGGCCACGGAGATGGCATTCTTTCATCGCCTGTTCGTTGATCGCTTTGGCGAAATCCTTGTATGCGTTGACGTCACCGGCGCGAGCGGCATGTTGAATCTTGGCGATATTCAGCGGGGTCCAAGCGTGCTTTTCGCCGCCTTGACGCCAGTGAACGGTGCCCGCGGTTTCCAGTTCCACGATCGGAAGTTCGTTCGACTTTTGTGAATAACCAAGCTTGTGGCGGCGAATGGCCTCTTTGGCCAAAACATCCCAACCCACGCCTTCGATACGACTGGCTGTTCCCGGGAACGCGTCGTTGATCACGTCGCTGTTGAGCCCAACAGCTTCGAAGATTCGCGCCCCTTTGTAACTGGCCAGCGTCGAGATGCCCATCTTGGCCAGCACCTTCAACATGCCTTTAAGCACGCCTTTACGATAGGCAGCGATGCACTGATCTGCTGTCAGTTCGGATTCAGGGTTGGAAGTATGGTGTTCAATGATTGCTTCCAAGCCCAGATACGGATGAATCGCGTCGGCACCAAAACCCGTCAGCAAACAATGGTGGTGAACTTCGCGGGCCTCTCCAGATTCAACGACGATGCCAATTTGTGTTCTCAGTTGCTTTTCCACCAAGTGATGATGGACGGCGCTTGTCGCCAGCAGCGCACTTAATGGAACGCGATCTTTGTTGATGCCACGATCTGACAGAATCACCAACGCACAACCGTCGGCGATCGCTTGTTCGGATTCGGTGCGGATTCGATTGACCGCGTCATGAAAGCCCTGCACGCCGTCAGCGACATCGAAGGTGATATCAATCACGCGCGACTTCCAACCGCGGTGGTCAATGTTTTTCAGCGCCGCCATTTCATTGAAATCAAGGATCGGCGTGTGCAGCAGCAAACGATGACACTGTTTCTCGGTGGTCTCCAGTAGGTTGCCTTCAGGACCGATAAAACATTCGACCGACATCACGATTTCTTCGCGAATGGAGTCGATCGGAGGATTGGTGACCTGTGCAAAAAGTTGCTTAAAGTAGTCGTATAACAGACGCGGTTTGTCGCTCAAACAAGCCAACGCCATGTCATCGCCCATTGAACCGATCGGGTCTTTCTTGACCTTCACCAACGGCAACAGCATGAAATCCATCGTCTCGTTGGAGTAACCAAATGCTCGCATCTGAGCCAAACGCTCTCGGTCATCAAGAAATTCAGGAGGCGTGTGCGTCGGGATATCTTTGAATTCCAACCGCTGATTGGTCAGCCACTCTTTATAAGGCCGACGGTTAGCGATCACATCTTTGAGTTCGGCATCGTCGATGATGCGTTGGTTATCGAAATCGACCAAGAACATTTTGCCCGGTTGCAAACGTCCTTTGCTTTTCACATTTGCCGGGTCGATGTCCAACACACCGACTTCGCTGGCCATGATGACGCGATTGTCATTGGTCACGTAGTAACGGCTTGGCCGCAGACCGTTACGGTCAAGCACCGCGCCGATGATACTGCCGTCGGTGAATGAAATTGACGCCGGACCGTCCCATGGTTCCTGAAGGCAAGCGTGATACTCGTAGAAGGCGCGTTTGTTTTCAGGCATGCTGGCGTGGTTTCGCCAAGCTTCCGGGATCGACATCATGACGACCTCGGGAAGATCGCGGCCGGCCATCATCAACATTTCCAAAGCGTTATCAAATTCGCCGGAATCGCTGCATCCTTTTTCGATCACAGGCATGACATTCTTCATGTTATCGCCAAAGGCTTCGCTGGCCATCAAACCTTGGCGAGCCGTAATCCAGTTGCGATTACCGCGCAGTGTGTTGATTTCGCCGTTGTGAGCCATCCACCGCAGAGGTTGAGCGCGAGACCAAGCCGGTAGCGTGTTGGTGGAGAAGCGCGAGTGCACCATGGCAAGATGACTCTTGAAGTTTTCATCGCGCAGGTCCGGGTAGTATTCGGGAAGCTGCGCCGTTGAGAGCATCCCTTTATATACCATGATGCGTGAGGACAACGTGCAGGCGTAAAACTCTTCGGTGGCACCTTCGTTCTTTTCTCGGACGATACGCGTGGCGACCTTGCGGATGATGTACAGCCGTCTTTCGAACTCGTCTTGTTCGATGCCTTCGGCGGGAGCAATGAAAGCCTGTTGGATGTCGGGTTCGACGCGCAGCGCGGAGGCACCGATACCGGCGCGTTTGGCGTCGGTGGGAACGTCTCTCCAGCCGACAAACCGCTGGCCGTACTTGGCGGTTGTTTCTTCAAGTGTCTTCTTCGCAAAAGTTGTTGTGGGCTCGTCTTCGGAGAAGAATATATTGCCCACGGCAAAGAACGAATCACCGACGTCCAAATTGTTCTCCGAAGCAACTTGCCTCATGAACTCAACAGGCATCGCGATCAAGATACCTGCGCCGTCGCCGGTGTTTTGTTCGCATCCACAAGCCCCGCGGTGCTCCATGCGGCTCAGAATTGAACACGCATCGGCCACGATATCGCGGGTGGCGACTTTATCAATTCGCGCAACGAAGCCGACTCCGCAGCTATCGTGTTCGAATTCAGGCGCGTAAAGCGTGTTTGAGTTGTCGAAATTCTGATTAAACTTAGCCAAGTAAATCTCCCTTTATCAGCGTGATCCAAGATCAGTGGAACGCAGTGGCGACGGCCGTTTTACCGGCAGTTCGCTCGCGATCTTCTATTACAATCTCTAACTGTCTATTTATCAAACGGCTTCTTAAAGCAATGGTTGCCCAACGCCCTTTAAGTTGGCCTTAAGGGGAGAGCCAGTGTAAACTTTTTCGCACACTCGAAAGTTATGCCGGTCAAGTGGCCTTTATCGACCTGCCGTCACACAAAAAGCCGCTGCATGTCCCCCGCCTGCACTCTACCCGCGGTAACATTTTACGGTGCAACCTAAAATCGGGAAATGCTCAAATAGCGGGCGTAATTGTCGCAGAGCGTCGGTGGCTGGCGGTCGCTTCATCGGAGCAGCGGCAAGCATCGAACGTTCCGATAAGCATTGGTGAAGTAAACGCTCGGTTACGATAACACGGTTGAGGTGCCCGCAAGCTCTGGCGTCAGCGTGAGCATCCGCAACCGCGATGGCTCAGTGGTATTCTCATTGTTAGAGTTAGAGTTTGCGATCATCCGTTCAAATCTAATCTAATTGTTTAAAGAAGTGGCGGCTTTGATCATCGCCTGCTTGATGTCTGAAACCTTCGGTGTTCCTGCGAACGCGGATGGCAGAGGACTTGGCTTGTTCTAACGGGACTTTAAAAGCAGGTGCATGCAGGGTTTGCACAGCCAACGACTTGTAAGCGACCAACTAGCAAGATGCTTACAAAAATTTGTAGCTTTATAGCGCTCGACGAAATGCCAATCCCTCAATCGGGTGATTTATTATAAAAGTTGAGAGTCTTGGGGGGAAACGACTCGAATGCTCTTCTGTTTATGCAATCAATACGACCGTTACTGACGGAGAAAGAACGGGATAGGCGAGCCCGTTTCCTGATAACCTCAGTGTTCGGAAGTCAATTTTTACTTAACAAATTTCGCAAAACGGTTATGATGTTGTGGTCACTCTAATCTTCCCATTTGACGCGTGCACTATGAAATGTCCGTTCTGCCAGACCGATAACGATAAAGTCATCGATTCACGAAGTGGCGAGGATGGGTTTGCAATACGCCGCCGAAGAGCGTGTCTTAACTGTGATAAGCGTTTCACTACTTTCGAACGCGTGGCTGAAATTGATATTCGTGTTGTCAAAAAGGACGGAACGCGCGAGGCGTTTGACGCGGCGAAGATTCGCAACGGAATTGAACGTGCGTGTTGGAAACGTCCTATCGCTACCAGCCAAGTCGAACAGGCGATTTCAAACGTATTGCAAGAAGTATATGCCAGCGGTGACCCGGAGATTGACAGTCGCGACATTGGCGAATGCGTGATGAAAGTCCTAAGCCGCATCGATGATGTGGCCTACATTCGCTTTGCCAGTGTCTATCGCCAGTTCAAAGACCTGAACGAGTTCTTCGAAGAGGTGCAGCCGATCCTTGATCGAAAACCTGTTCTCGATCGGCCGAAGTAGATCTTCCTAGGCGGTAGGAAGCAGCCCTGCGGAACGAGGAATGTTTTGCCTCGCGGTTCTCACCTGCGAAGGTTCTAAATCGCAGAACACAAGGAATCAATTTGATCGTTCAAGGACGAATTGTGCGATTTTCAGCATTGCTTGTGCAGCGGTGCCTTCGCCCAACGACCGCGCAAAGGTGACCGCATTTTCGATGTGGCTGCGGGCAACAGCGCGAGCGTGTTCGATTGAATTTGTGCTGTTGAGAACGTCAATAACTTCAGACAGTTTTGCTGGATCGGAAATACTCTGAAGGAGTTCCAACTTTTGATCTTCCGCCAATTGCTCAAGACAATGAATGACAGGCAATGTCGATTTGCGATTGACTAAATCGGTGCCCAGCGTTTTCCCTACCGTGTTCGGGTCACCGACAAGGTCCAGGATGTCGTCGATGATTTGAAACGCCATGCCAAGATCCCGCCCGTATTGTTCGAACTGATCGATCAACATTTGATCCGCGGCGGTCGGGTCGGTGCTGGCCAGCAATGCCCCCGCAGCGCAAGAGACAGCACATAGCTCTGCCGTCTTCTCCGAAATGATCTCAAAATAAAGATCGGTCGCTATATCAAAACGTCCCGCATGGAAATTCTGTTTCATTTCGCCGGCACAAACTTTGTTGCTGGCTGCGGCCAACATCCCCAACGCCTTTACCGAATTTGCTTGACTGCCGACATGAAAGGCATGTGTGAAAAGATAGTCACCCAATAGAACGCTGATGCGATTGTCCCACTTAGAGTTTGCCGTCGGGTTGTGACGGCGGACCTCCGCGTCGTCAATCACGTCGTCGTGTACCAGCGTCGCGGTGTGAATCATCTCAATCGCAGCGGCCATCGGATGGAGCGTGGTAGGCAGACCGTCCTCCGCCAGATCCTTGTTCTGTTTCTGCTGAACCGCGAGTCCCGAAAGCAACAACAGCACCGGTCGCATCCTCTTTCCACTTAGCAACCAGCTATGCTCCAGCAATTCATCCACCCACGGCGTGTCCGATCGTAAGTTCGTTTGGAGGATGCTTTCGACCTGCTTTAGCGATTGAAGTACCGGCGCGTAAAGCTCTTTTAGGGCGCTGGAGGATTTCGCGCGAGACTTCGTGGGCATGGGAGTCAAGGTTTCCGCTTGTTTCGTGTCTTGGCTGGCGATCTGACTCACGGAATTGGTCCTAAAGTTGGTATCCAAGGTTGGTGTGGTACGAATGGCGAGTGGGTAAGTGGAGAGGATTTAGCCGCGACTAAAATCACCGCTTTTGCCACCGCTTTTCTTCTCTAATTGGATGTTACTAATTTTCATCGAACGATCGACACTCTTGCACATGTCGTAGACAACCAATCCAGCGGCGGACACCGCCGTCAAGGCTTCCATTTCCACGCCGGTGCGGTCGGTGGCTGTCACGGTCGAGTTGATCTTGATCGTTGTGTCGTCAAGGAAATCAATCTCTACTTCTGCCGAATCAATCTTTAGTGGATGGCAAAGCGGAATAATGTCAGACGTACGTTTGGTGGCCATGATGCCGGCCAGACGAGCGACCTCGACCACGTTCCCTTTCTCAAACCCATTTTCTTTGATCCGAAGTAACGTCGATTCCAGCATTTCAACCTCGCAAGACGCCGTCGCCGATCGACGGGTGACCTGTTTGTCACTGACGTCGACCATGTGGACATGGCCCTTTTCGTTAAAATGCGTCAGATTGTTCAACGAACACCCTCGTGCTGCTGGAAAGAAGACAATTACCCAGTGTAAATACCGGATTTCGCCCCCATAAAGTAACTCATTCGCGCGTTTGATGTTAGCCGGGAATTGCTTCCAGCGTCTCGAGAGCCCTATTTTGCCGGAATTCATGCAGATCCACCGATTGTTTGACAAAGATGAATCAACCCTTGGGCAACGACTGCCAAGGTTGGTCCGCGATGCGGTCCGTTGGATCTGCGGGGAACGATGCCAGGAGAGGGCCCGGGCAAGGCGAGCTTTAAAAGAAACCGGTCCCGAAGCTGGCGTTTTCAGTTCAACTCCGGCACCGACCTGCCATTTCGGTGGTGATACTTCGGTTCGCTGCTTGTGCATTTTGTGAGGCAGCGCGCACAAAAAAGCCGCTGCGAGAGTCACTTGCAGCGGCCTGAGCGAAAGACGGCGAAGTCTCTTTGGTCAGATCATTTAAAGATTTAGCGGCGAAATTTTTGTTAAGTTCAGGGGTCAGTCTGAGGTCTTAAACCAATTCTTTAAGTGAGCCGATCAAAGTGCGAAGTCGTTCTGCCAGAAGGCTGGCATCAAACGGCTTCTTGAACGTTTCGTTGATTGCTGATCGGTCGAAGGAAATTGGATTTCCATCATCCGGCAACAGTGCGATTAGAATCGTTTCCGAAAAATCGGGATTCTTACGCAAGTTTTGACAGATCTGCATCGCTTCAACTTTTCCAATCGAAAAGTCAGTGATGATGCAGTCAGGGTGAAAGCTTTCCGCTTGGATTCCAGCTTCGAAACCACTGGCGGCGACTGCCACTTTAAATGATTTCTCTTGTGGAAGCTCTCTCTTTAAATTCTCAATTAATACCTGATCTTGAGCGACAATCAAAATTTTTGCCATCGCTTCATCTTCTAAATCTCCCAAAGGCATACCATGCTCTTTGAGGAACTTGATCAGGTATTCGCGTGGAATACGACGGTCTTGCGAGCCGGGGATTCGGTAACCTTTAAGGCGACCGGAATCGAACCACTTGCTGACCGTGCGTGGGGCCACTTTACAGATCTTGGCGACCTGTCCAGTTGTGAACACCTTCATCGCAGGCTCTCCATAAACACTTTGAATCGTCTTTCGCTACCT
>CAKZVF010000308.1 GCA_937921995.1 uncultured Pirellulaceae bacterium | reverse complement strand
AAGGGGCCGACCTGTTTGATGATCTTCTTCATCGTGGGATCGTTTTTCTGCAAATGCAGACGCGCGGCTTTGATATGTTGGGCTGAAAACGGCATCGCCAAATTCTAATGGCTTGAAGCCAAAACGAAGGAAACTATTTCTCCGTTTCCAGGTTTTCTCGTTTTCTTAAAATCGACGTCCCCGTTGTTCCGAAGAAACCTAACCCGATTGGCAGTCGGGGGAATTAGCTGGTAATCTAAACAATGCGATGGCCCATTGATTTTTTTTGTTCCTCACCCAACCACTGCCGAACAGAATCGTCCACATGCCCAAATTTAACGAACTTGAAACCGCAAAAAGGAGTCGTCAGTTCCAACTTTCGCTCCCCTTGGAGTTACTCAGACAGACTCAAGAACAGGCGTGGGAGTCCATGGCGAAGCGGACGCTGAGCAAAAATCCGTTTTACCGGGAAAAGTTTGCGGATGTGGATCTTCGTTCGATAACTCTTGATCACTTTGATCAGTTGCCTTTCACGACGAAATCGGAACTGATGGGCGCAGGAACTTTTGCCGCGAACCTAACTCACGCGCCCAAACAATACGCGCGTCTGCACAGAACCTCCGGCACCAGCGGCAGACCGATGATGGTGTTGGACACCGCCGAGGACTGGCAACACTGGATCGAGAGTTGGCAATATGTTCTTGATGCCGCCGATGTTGGGCCCAAAGACCGCGCCGTGATGGCGTTCAGTTTCGGACCCTTCATCGGATTTTGGAGCGCCTTCGACGCCGCGATCGCGCGCGGTTTGATGGTGGCCCCCACCGGTGCACTGTCCACCGCAGCGCGGCTGGAGATGATCCAATCCATCGCGGCCACGGTCATCTTTTGCACGCCCAGCTACGCACTGCAAATGGCAGAAGTTGCCCAACAGATCGACATCGACCTTACAAAAACTGCCGTGCGGAAAATCATCGTCGCCGGTGAACCCGGTGGATCGGTGCCCGCGATACGATCGAAAATTGAATCCGCTTGGGGCGCGACCGTGATCGACCACGCCGGCGCCAGCGAAGTCGGTCCTTGGGGATTTCCTGACGCCGACAACACGGGCCTTTTCGTGAACGAGTCGATGTGCTTGGCCGAAGTCATTTCACTAAAAGACCAATCGGTGGTTCCGCGTTCGGCGCTACCCGATTGCACCGACGCCAAAGATGGCCCGTTGGCGGAACTGGTGCTGACGACGCTGAACCGACACGGCTGTCCCGTGGTGCGTTATCGCACGGGCGACCTGGTCCGGCCATGTAACTATCCTGACGCCGGGTTTCTGTTTTTACACGGGGGTGTGCTGGGCCGGACCGATGATATGATGATCATTCGAGGCGTGAACGTGTTTCCCTCTTCGATTGAACAGATCATCCGGTCGTTTCCAAAGATTGTCGAATATCGCTTGACGGCGTTTCGTTCTGGCGAAATGGATCAACTGAAAATCGAGATTGAGTCCAGTGAAGATTTAGTAGCGGAACTAACCGAGCAACTTCAGATTCGGCTTGGACTACGAGTCGACGTTGAAACGGTCGCAGCCAACACGTTACCGCGTTTTGAAGCCAAGGGCCGACGATTCGTGGACGAGCGACAACCGATTGACCGCAATACCGTTGAATGAACTTAATTGCTTGGCCTAAAATCCATGTAATCAGTTTAACGATTAGCCGGCAGGCGTCGGTGTTTAAGCCGGACCAAACGCAGTCGCCTGCCGGCGAGTCGTTAAATTAAGAAGGCCATGATTGAAAAGCATTACGGCTAACCGTCAACCATCAAACCAAGCTTTACACCCAACAATGCAACCTACCGAACTCAGCACAACCGAAAATCGCGAATTGGTGATCCTCTGGAACGACGGCGTTCAACAAACCGTCCCGTTTCGCAGGCTTAGAAACAACTGTCAGTGCGCCGGTTGCAATGAGGAACGCATCAAACCCGTGAAAGCACCAATATCGTCGTTGCCGGTGCTGTCAGCTGCTGAGGCCCGTCCGCTGATGATTGAGAAAATGCATCCTGTAGGAAACTACGCCTACAATATCCACTTCTCCGATGGACACCAAGCGGGAATTTTTACGTTTGAAATGCTGCGGCGGATAGGGGAAATGGCCGAGTAAAATGAAGTTTTGGCCTTCATCTACCGATGCTTATTCTCTGGCGAGATCTCTGATAAAATCTGTGCCCAGCGAAAACGTCCTCCTATCAAACGTTCCCCTATCAAACGTTCCCATAAGCAAACGGCAGCATAAGGATCATCGTGGCGACACCATCACTTGAACAACTGACGGCTCAACTGGAGCCCTTTAAGCAAACTCACGTTCTCCAATTTTGGGATCAACTCGATGCATCCCAGCAGGCTCAACTGGCCGCCCAAATCGAGAGCTTTGATCTTCAGCAGTTGAACGATCTGTACCAATCCAAAGACACCCAATCCCATTGGGGAGAACTGGCAGCCAAGTCAACGGTTCCTCCCGCGATCACCTTGGCCGACTTCGCGGACGAAGCATCCTTTGAAGCCGCCTATCAATCGGGGGCTGAACTTTTATCCGGCGGCAAGGTCGCCATGATCATCGTCGCCGGCGGCCAAGGCAGCCGTTTGGGGTTCGATCACCCCAAAGGCATGTACCCCATCGGACCGGTCAGTTCGAACTCACTGTTTCAGATCTTTATCGAAAAAGTCATGGCGCGGGCGCAGCAATTTGGATCGACGATCCCGCTGTACATCATGACCAGCCCACCAACGCATGAAGAAACAATTGAGTACCTGACCCAAGAAAACTATTTTGGTTTCAATCCTGACGATGTAATGATCTTGTGTCAGGGTGTGATGCCGGCGGTGGACGGTGAAGGAAAACTGCTGCTGGAAGAAAAAGGAAAGATCTTTGTCAGCCCCGACGGTCACGGTGGGGCACTACTTGCGCTTGAGAAAAGCGGCGCTCTGGCGGACATGAAACAGCGCGGCGTTGAACATGCCTTCTACGGTCAGATCGATAACCCACTGGTCCAAGTCTGTGATCCTGCCCTGTTGGGCTATCACGCTCAGAGCGGATCCGAAATGACGTCGCAGGTCGTTCGCAAAAATGATCCGTTGCAAAAAGTCGGCAACGTGGTCAGCGCCGACGGCAAAGTCCAAGTGATCGAATACAGCGACCTTCCTGAGCAAAACGCGCGCGAAACCAACGAGGATGGGTCTTTGCGACTTTGGGCCGGCAGTATCGCCGTCCACATTTTCAAAACAGATTTCTTCGATCGTATGTCCCAGACCGCGGACTCGCTCCCGTTTCATCGGGCCCATAAAAAGGTTACTTTCGTCGGCACTGATGGGCAGCCAGTAAAACCTGAACAAAACAACGCGGTCAAATTTGAAAAGTTCATTTTCGACCTGCTTCCCTCGGCCCAAAACGCGATCATCTGCGAAGTCGATCCCGCCGACGGATTCAATGCCGTTAAAAACGCGCCACCGGCGACCGCCGAAACACCGGACCATGTCAAAGCGGCGATCAGCGACCTGCATACGCGGTGGTTATCAGAATGCGGCGTTGAAGTTGCTACCGACACACAGATCGAAATCAGTCCGTTGTTTGCGCCCGATAGTCGCGCCCTGAAGCAGAAGATCGACGCCGATAGTAATTTCCCTGCCAAGATAACCGCTGAAACCTACCTTCAATAATCCGTTTCCATTTACTCAGCCGTAGGGCCGGTTCCCACCGGCCAAGCCGAGCGTTAGAGCGTGGCCACTGGAACTGCAAAAAATCGGCCGGTAGGAACCGGCCCTACTGAACTGAAACCTATCTTCAATAATTCATTCTAATTTAGTCGGAGCACTTCTCAGATGCTGTACGCAATGATCATGGCCGGCGGAGCCGGTACTCGGTTTTGGCCCGCCAGTCGCAAGCAAACGCCTAAGCAATTGTTACGCCTTGCCGGCGAACGTTCGATGATTCAGTCCACCGTCGACCGTTTGTCGGGGCTGTGCCCGGCTGAGAATTTGATGATCGTGACGAATCAAATTTTGGTGGATCCGATCGCGGAGCAACTGCCCAACATCCCCAAATCTTCCATCATTGGTGAACCCGCCAAACGTGACACGGCTCCCTGCAT
>CAKZVF010000307.1 GCA_937921995.1 uncultured Pirellulaceae bacterium | reverse complement strand
TTCGACTTCAGCGCGGTCTGCAAATTGAATTTTTGCACCGGTCGAGTACACGATTAACTTTTGGATCAAATTTCTGGCGACCTGTTCCTTCTGTTTCAGCAACATCGTTTTGTATTGCGTGACGTCTGCGAATGACTCGCCGGTAGTCAATCGGCCGGTCGCATCGACAGGCAGCCCAATTTTGTACTCCCAGATTTTTCGGCCCGCAAAATCATCATCAGGTTGAGCCCCGTCTCCGTCTTTATGGGTTCGGTAATCCGTGCGAAAACCGCCAATGACGTCGAAACTTTCCAGCGCGAATCCTGGCGGATCAATCAAGCGATGACAAGTATTGCAAGTCGCGTCGTCTCTGTGTTTGGCCAACAATTCCCGGATTGTATTTGCGCCGCGCGTGTCGGGTTCTACCGATCCAATGTTCGGTGGGGGCGGATTGGGCGGTTGCCCCATCAGATGCGTCAGAACCCAAGCCCCGCGCCGAACCGGGGAGGTGTTGGTGCCGTTGGCGGTAACCTTCAGTACGCTGGCCTGCGTCATCAGTCCGCCGCGCGGTGAATCGGACTTCAAATCCACTTTTTGTATGCGCTGGCCTTTGACACCAGCGATATCGTAGTGCTCGGCCAAGCGTCGGTTAAGGAAAGCAAAATCGGAATCGATTAAGTTCGAACTGCTGAGGTCTTCTCGAAACAGGTGGGCAACGAATGCCTCGGTCTCGTCGACCATGGACTGTTTCAATAAATCGTCCCACTCGGGGTAGAGCGCTTTATCGGGCGATGTGGCGTCGATCTCGCTCAGTCGCAACCACTGCCGGCAAAAGTCGCTGATGAAGCGTTCGGAGCGCGGGTCGGCCAACATGCGATCGACCTGCTTTTTGAGGACCTTAGGCTGATCCAGTTTGCTCCCCTTTGCGAAGTGGAACAGCTGTTCGTCGGGGATGCTCTTCCACAGAAAATAGGACAGCCGCGATGCGATCGAGAAATGATCCAGCTTCCCCGGTTCGGGCGACATGAACAAGAACTCCGGCGAAGTCAAAATTGTTTTGCCCGTAATACGCATCGCTTCGTCGAACGTGCGTCCTTGCTCGAGCGCTGCCATTCCGGCATTAACAAAAGGCAGCCCCTCGCCAGATCTCAGCGGTCGTCGAACCGCGCGCGGAGCCAACCAAGCCGTAATTTTTTCCAATGCCTTGCGTGGGTCTTCGGGCGTCTCCATTTCGTAGCCGATGTGCGATTGCCGCGACGGATCCCATTTGTTGCTGTCCAGTTTTTTCATCTTCACGCCCTGCAGCAGGTGCGTCGTGGATCGGGGCGGCCACGATTGGTGGATGGGTCCTTCGATTTCGAGACTCTTTATCGCGATACCACTGCCGGTGTAGTCTTTGGGATCAATGTTCCAGACCGTTTTTCCGTCGGGTTGAACGCGGACGCCCATCGCACCCGGAAAAACGTAGTTGCCTGGCCGTAGGACTGTTTCCACTTCGAACGTCTTGAACTTACCAAGCCGATCTTCAAAATCGCTCTCGGTTTCACCATCCCCAGAGTCATCCTCTGATTCGATGTCAGACTTTTTGCGCTTTGGATTATTACCGTTACGTTTGGGCCGCTGCGGTCGTAGATCAAAGAAACCGATCGGCTTCTTATAGCCTTTGTTGTAGTGGCCAACATTGAGAGTGAAGATTAGTGGGCGATCGGATTGATAAGTCGCGGCGGTCGCTTTGATACGGTACACACCTGTCTCTCGGACGTGAAAATCATCCAACTGAAACAAATAGGATGCCGTGTGGAACATCACGACCGAATCGTCCAACTCCAATAAAATCACGCGATCCTCGTTCTTATTCTTTCTGTCTAAATGATTGCGAGTTGATTTCACTTCTTTGAAGTGGTGGACTCGGTTTTCCGATTCGGGCTTGGGGCCGGCTTTGATGGCCGCTTCGATCGCTGCATCGGCCGCATCGATGTAGGCCCGCACATGCAGCGGCGACAAACCCTGTTCACTGGCGACGGTGTCAAAATCGCTGGACCCGTTCTCCGGAGGTAGAATCTCGTTGAGGTCCAAATGCGTCATCAACAAATCGTTCAGCGTGTGCTGCAATTCGGCGCGTGTCAGCCGCCGCAACACCGTCCGGCCATTGCGTTTCTGCTTCCTGCGGCTCTCGCCGGTGAGATCGGCGTCGATCGCGCGGAGGGATCGCTGCAGAATCGTTTTGTCAGGACGCGGCTCTTGTTCAGGCGGCATTTCACCGGCGGCGATGCGGTCGTGGATGCGCTCCCACATCCGAAACGTTTTACTGTCGGTTAAATCGGTCCCCAATTCAGTCAGGTCCAGGGAGTTGTCCCCCGAACCGTCATGGCAATGATTGCAAGATTGCTCAGCCAACATCTGGAAGTCGTCGGCCCACATTTCAGCGCCGAAGAACAAAATCCACAACGCCATCGCGAGTGCGATGGCGACGTTGAATGACGATCGAATTGAACGGTTTGGAAACATCCGGTGATTATAGACGACCCTGATAACCTCATATCATTTTTGCGGTATGATTGAGGAACAAATTCAACTTCTATTAAAGCAAAATGAACTACCACCACCACAATTTTGATAGTGTCGAGAAATATCTCCATCACCGAAAACCCTATTTACTGATCGATTCGGTCGTTTCGGTTGATGAGCAGTCAGTTGTAACGTCGGCCAAAATAACTGGCGACGAGTTCTTTATCGAGGGTCATTTTCCGGGTGCTCCTATTTTGCCGGGCGCGATGATGCAGGAGATGACGACGCAATCAGCGGGCGTGCTGATCGCGGCCCGTTACAACCCGATGGAAGAATTCAACACCGCAGACCCGTTCTTCAACGAGTATGCGCTCGGTGTTTTGGTGAAGGTGAAACACGGCCGTTTTCGCGGGTTCGCTCGGCCCGGCGATGAATTACAGATTACGGTAACCCTAAAAGAGAAGATTGGCGAGGTGTTTGACTTCCGAGGCTTGATCACCGTCGACGGGAAGAAGATCATGCAGAACGAATTTCAGCTGACCAACATTTTGTCCAAGACGCTACAGGGGTAAGTTGCTGCAGTGATGTTGTGCAAAGTGGCATAGGCTTCCAGCCTGTGGTGGTTGCGCTTCCAACACAGGCTGGAAGCCTATGCCACTTCGATGAACCGCTAAACGAGACTTTCAACAACGATAGTGATGACTTCGTATGACAACGTGAGTTTGCCTTGGGCCTGCAACGTCTTTTCGAAGTTGGCTTTAACGGCTCGGTAATCCGATTTAGAGATGCGGTCTTCCGCCGAGTTCGGCTGAGCGTTGGAGGCTCCGATCCGCCGGACCGAATCAAGCATCGCGTCGACTGACTTGAACGTGACATCTATCAGCTGAGTTTCTATGCTCAGCGTTTTTAGTCCGGCACTACGGATGGAACTGGCAATTCGGTCTGGAGTTTCAAAGGTGTGTACACGCCGCTGGCCATCGATGCTGAAGGCGTCCTGCCATTGTTTGAGCGTCTGAGGGCCGAACGTGCAAACGAAGGCGCGACCTCCTGTCCGAAGCGTGCGACCTATTTCGGAAAACGCTTTTTCTGATTGGCACCATTGAATGGCGGCGTTGGAGACGATCACATCAAACGAATTGTCCGCGGCGGTCAGCGATTCAATGTCACTGCATACCAGCGAAACGCTGGTCGCGCATTTCTGTTTTGCTTCTTCCAACATCATCGGAGCAATGTCGAATCCGAACAGGTTTTGATAACCCAAACCGGCCAGCGCTTTGATCAGTGTTCCCGTGCCGCAACCGAAATCAGCAATTTCAATGGTGTCTTTTCGTTGGCCAGCGTAAGCATCGACCACCTTGACCAGATCGGCGCTGATGTCGCCTTGCAGTTGAGCGAATCGATCATATTGCGATGCGGCCCGGTTAAACTGTTGAATGATCTTGGATTTGGAAAGTGACATCGAGGAGGCGTTGCTCGTTAGCGAATCGCGGCGTCAATAAATTGAGCGGGTTGCTCAATGAAGGGAGCGTGCCCGGTGGCTAATTCGATTAGTTTACTTCCGGATATCCTTTGGTGAAGGTCAATCCCGGCGTTGGGAGGAATCACTCGGTCTTCTTGGGCAACGATGATCCGGGTTGGGACGGTGATCTGATCGGCGATTGGCCGAAGATCGGTCTGGCGAAGAATATCGAGTCCGCTGTTGAGTGTGGGCCAGGTTGGCTGGGGATGCTGCATGATTTGCCCGAGTGTTTGTTTGGCGATTTTTCTGGCCGCGGCATCAGTGCCGGCTTGTAGCAGAAGAAATCGTTTCAGCGCTGTTTCGTAGTCGTTCTCAAAACGCTGGGCCAAATTATCCATCGCCGCTTTAGTTTGACCGTGGGGCCAGTCCTCGGCAGTGATAAATTTTGCAGTAGGGCAAACCATAACCAGTTTTGCGATTCTGTCAGGTGATTGAAGTGCCGCTTTGAGCGCCACGAGTGTTCCCAGTGACCACGCCAGCCAGATGGCGTCCGGTGGAGATTGCTGAAGCGCGTCATCGACCAATGACTCAAGGGTGAGGTTGCCATCTAGCGATTGGCGCTTGCCGTAGCCGGGGAAGTCGTGGTAACAGAGATCGTAGACGTCCGACAAAGGCTTGGCGACGGCATCCCAGATTGATGAATTGACGGCCCAACCGGGGAGGAGGAAAAGTTTTGGTTTTGGCATGGGGATGATGTTGGCTTTCGTTTATGCGTGAAGCTTCAGCGGCGTTTTAGAATGTTGAGTTGTTCCAGCCCAGAGGGCGGCACATGATCTGCCGGTGGTGTTAACCACCGGTCAAAGTTCCAATCGAACCGCAAGCCCAGAGGGCGACACATTTTTGTTTGCGTGGATATGCGAGATGTGTCGCCCGCTGGGCTTGCGTTTGAGATGTTTGATAACCGGGGGTTTACACCCCCGGCAGTAACTGTGTCGCCCTCCGTGCTGTTCCTCTTGAGAGCGTTTTTGCAGAGTGAAAGGCTGCTCGGCTACTTGGTCAATGCGTCGACCAATCGGTCGATGTCGGCGTGAGTGTGATCGGTCATCAGCGTGATCCGCAATCGCGCCTCGCCGGCGGGAACCGTCGGCGGCCGAATCGCCACGACCATAAAACCGCGCTCCAGCAACTTCTGGCTTAATTTCAGCGCGGTCACATTATCGCCGATGATGATCGGTTGGATAGGTGTCGTGGAATCGGTTAAAGAGAGTGAATGTTGCTGCGCTGCGTCGCGAAAATATTGTATGTTCTCTTGCAATTTTTCCCGCCGCCACGATTCGGTTTGGAGCAGCTTGATCGCTTTTGTGGATGCCGCCACGACGCCCGAGGGCAGGGCAGTGGTGTAGATGAAAGGACGCGCGTGTTGGATCAGCGTATCGATGTAAACGGCATCACCGGCGACAAAGGCTCCGAAGGATCCGCAGGCTTTGGACAGCGTGCCCAGCAACAAAACGTTACCGGTGGGTTTGAGTCCAGCGGCTTCTAAACTACCAACGCCACGTTCGCCTATTACGCCAAAACCATGCGCGTCGTCCACCAACAGCAGAGCGTTGTTTTGCTGGCAAACCGCTTTCAGTTCGGCCAAGGGGGCCACGTCGCCGTCCATGCTGAACACACCGTCGGTGATTAGAAGTTTCCGATCGTGCTCCGTTGCCTTCAGTAATTTTTCTGCGGCGGCGAAATCGTTGTGTGCATAACGCCGAAGTTTGGCCGTCGCTAGTTTGCCACCGTCGATGATGGAGGCATGGTTCAAGCGGTCTTGGATCAGCAAATCGTTTCGGCCAAGCAGCGTATCGGGGACGGCCAAGTTCGCCATGTAGCCGGTTGAAAACAGAATTGCTTTTTCGGCGCCCGTGAATTCGGCGATCGTTTGTTGGAGGTTGGCGTGAAGCGTGTTGTGTCCGGCGATCAAATGCGATGCCGAGGTGCTGGTGCCGTACTTTTGGGTGGCATCGGTGGCGGCAGCGATCAGGCTGGGATAATTGGCCAGGGAGAGATAATTATTGCTGCAGAAGTTGAGCACGTTTTTACCATCAACGCGGATCGTGCGGTCCGGCGGCGAATCCACGGTGGTCAGCGTCCGCCACAACGAATCGGATTTTCGCTGGCTGTGTTGCTGCTGTAGTTCGTTTCGCCAAGGCATTTTTGGATGCTTCGATTTTGAGTTCGGATTACTGCCAAGGTAAGCGGCAGGGCGCTAGCCGCTGGTTCGTCGCATAAGTTTACCCGATGCTTCTGGTATAGGGCTCACAACCTGTGGACCACGTTCAACGGAACTGACATTAGACGAAATTGGTCACTCGTTTAACGACAAGCCGGCAGGCGACCGTGTTTGGCAGTACAAAACGAGGTCGCCTGCCGGCTCGTCGTTAAACAGATATTAGACCAATTTAAAAGATAGTTTCTTTCAAATTTCCGCATCTAAACGAACCGTCCAGCTCTAACGATTGATACCCAGTTCAGCGAACAGCTGGGCATCATGTTCGACCGAAGCGTTGTTACACGTCAGCAACTGATCGCCGTAGAAAACGGAGTTGGCACCCGCCATAAAACATAGCGCCTGCATCTGATCGTTCATCTCTTCACGTCCGGCCGATAATCGCACGTACGATTTTGGCATCGTGATCCGCGCCACGGCGATTGTGCGAACGAAGTCGAACGGGTTGATGTCTTCCAGTTCTGCCAGCGGTGTGCCGGCGACCTTGACCAGGTTATTGATCGGAACGCTTTCGGGGTACGGATCAAGATTGGCCAGCGTTTCCAACAGACCGACGCGATCGTTCTTCGATTCGCCCATGCCAACGATGCCACCACAGCAAACCTTCATGCCCGCTTTGCGAACGTTGTCCAATGTTTCCAAGCGATCGTCATAGGTACGTGTGGTGATGATTTCCCCGTAGAACTCTGGCGAGGTATCCAAGTTATGGTTGTAGTATTCCAACCCCGCGTCTTGCAATTGTTTAGCTTGGTCTTCGTTGAGCATGCCCAAGGTCGCACATGTTTCCAGCCCCATGGCTTTGACCGCCGCGACAGCCTCAGCAACCTCTTGGATGTCGGCGTCTTTAGGAGTCCGCCAAGCGGCACCCATGCAGAAACGTTCGGCTCCGTTAGCTTTGGCGGTTTCGGCGGCTGCAACGATTTGGTCCAGCGGCATCAGACGTTCGTTCTTGAGTCCCGTTTTGTATCGCGCACTTTGCGGGCAATACTTACAGTCCTCAGGGCAAGCGCCGGTTTTGATGCTCAGCAAGCTGCTAAGTTGAACGGTGTTGGGTTTGTGGTGCTGCCGGTGAATCGTCTGGGCCTGGAACAACAGGTCCATAAACGGAAGGTCGAAAAGTGCTTGGATAGAATCGCGCGTCCAAACCGCAGCGGTTTGGGTTGGGGCAGATTGAGTGTCGGTAGAGATCATAGATTCTTTGGTTAACTTAAAGTCATTCGTCGCTGGGGCGCGGCAAGTTCGGCCACGTATTTTTCAGAAGAATTTTAAGGGAATATAGTTGGTTTCGTATCCGGTGAAGCCTTGAAAAAAAGAGTTTCAGCCAACTTTTTAGCGGATTATTAGCCTATCCTTTGTGCTGTTTAACCGTGGATCGCAATTTGCCAGCAAAGCGATCTTGAAGCGGATCAACGATTGCAGATCCAGGCTGAGCCAAAGCCGCAAAGGAAATGGTTGCGACAAAGTACTGCCCAATCCGATGAACTAGCTCACCGCGTTGCATAAAATCGTTGTACTTGGCGAAAACCTACGCTAAAATAGTGTTAACGCTAACTTAATTTTCGCCGGGAGATTGTCATGCTGAAGAAATGTATTGTCGCCGTTACCGTTTTGATGACTGGTTGCACTTTTGCTAAGGCGCAGGATATCTTTTGGTCTTTTAGCCCTACGGAACTGGTCACAACCGCCACTTTTGATTCTGGTGCGACTGGGGCAGCCTACATTTTCTCCGACCGAGAATTCGGTTTTGGAGCCCTTGATCTCCAGTTCTCAAATTCCAATTCAGATATTGTTTCGTTTTCTGGCGGGGAGGCGTTCAATCCAACCTTTGAAACGATAGGTGGTCAAAGGTTTGATTCGTCCGAGATAACATTCGAAGATGATGGAAGTTCGGGGCGCCTATTTTCAGTTAGCATTACCCAAAATGGTGTTAACCCGGCTGTAAGTGCACTATTTGATCCAGGCTACGAAGCCGGCGTCGGCCCAAACGGTGCCGTCTTGCTTGCCCGAGTGGACTTCGTGGTGGGGTTCGATGGTGATTCGGACTTGGAATTTGTTTTAGGAACCCAGGGTGCCATTGAGTTGCCCAACAACATCCTAGATCCCTCGTTTGGTTCTGCAAATGTAAGCGTATTTTCGGCAATCCCGATCTGCGTCGGACCGAGCCCTGATAACCTGGGAGATCTTAGCTACGACGGTGTTGTTGATTTTTTTGATGTCGCACCGTTTATCGCCGCGCTTGCAACTAGAGAGTACGTATTCCGCGCCGATTGTAACCAAGACGGATGGACGAACTTTTTGGACGTCGCTGCGTTCATCGAGCTTCTCTAGAATATCATCAGCAATGTGCGCAATGAGCCAACGCGGGCACGAGGGCACGCGAAACCATAACAGCCCAACGCTGTAAAACGAGTCCCGCCACTGGCTGGGAAAATAAGTCGGCTAGGTCCACTAAGCGAAACGATCCTGCAACGCTTCTACTTCCATCGGACTTTGGCGAAGCGATTGCAGGGCTTTGACTGCGACTTCGGCGGCTTGGATCGTCGTGATACAGGGAAGTCCGGCTTGCACTGACGCGGCGCGAATCTGGCCCTCGTCGGTACGCGCCCCTTTTCCGATGGGCGTATTGATGAT
>CAKZVF010000306.1 GCA_937921995.1 uncultured Pirellulaceae bacterium | reverse complement strand
GAAAAAGTGATTGATGCGATACCAAGCGCGGCATCGCCGGATTTCGGGACTCCGTTTTTGGAAATTTTCGAATCCTACGACAAGGATTTTTATAAGATCGACAAACTGTTATTCAGCCCCGCCAGAATCATGATCCGCAATCTGTCGACCGATCGCTCCTTTGACAGCGGGGCGATCCGCAATGACATCTTAAAACGGTCTTTCTCGTTGCCTGCCGGCGAAGACGGCGCGGTATGAATATCGGCATCCTGGCAGCCTCCAGCAGTTGGCATTTTAAAGATCTAAAACGGGCGGCAGCCCAACGACATCAAATCTTCAGCGTATCATTTGATGATCTTTGGACGCAATTCGGAGATGGGGTATCAAATTTCCGTAGCGGTTCGGTTGACCTGCAAACGTTGGATCGACTGATCGTTCGGACGATGCCTCGTGGATCGCTGCAACAGATCATCTTTCGGATGAATCTTTTGGGGCGGCTTGCTCGTGCGGGCTTAAGGGTCGTCAATGCGCCTCGAACGATCGAGGTCGCTGTCGACAAATATCTGTCGCTGAGCATGCTGGCGGGGGCAGGCATCGCCGTTCCGCCAACGATGGTGGCCGAAAGTTTACCTGCGGCGATGCGGAGCTTTGAAGTCCTTGGAGGCGACGTGGTTTACAAGCCCATTTTTGGCGGCATGGGCGCCGGTATCGTACGATTGACCGATGGGAGGGAGGCGGCAAGTGTCTTCCAATCGCAGATCGATCAAGGACAGGTCATTTACCTGCAGAAGTTCATCGATCATGGCGACTGGGACATTCGTATTCTCATCGTCGGCGACAAAACGTTCTCCATTAAACGCCGGCGCGAAGGCCATTGGCTGACGAACATCGCTCAGGGAGCGATTGGGACGCCCCATCATGCCACCGCCCAAGAAATTGAATTGGCCAAAAAATCAGCAAAAGTAACCGGGTGCGAGATCGCGGGCGTCGATCTTTTCTACGATCAAAGTAGCAAGCTGCCGATGGTTTGCGACGTCAATGCGGCCCCAGGATGGAAAGGTACCGCCGGCGTTCTCAAGGTAGACATTGCAAAAGCCGTGATCGACGTTGTGATTGACCTCGAAGCCAACTCAGATCGGGCTTGAACAATTTTGGCATCGGCGTTGCTGAAGGATCGCGAGTATTTTGGGCGTCTTATTAAGTTGCCTTATGGGCTCTCATCTGCTGGCGTTGATGATCGTCGTTGTACGTTTTGCGAATATTTTCGATATCGTCAAGTCGTTTGAAGAAGGCATCCAATACGATTGGGTCGAAACGTGTCCCGCGTTCTGACAGCATGATCTCCAAGCACTTCTCAACAGGAAAAGCTTTTTTGTAGGGCCGTTCACTACAAAGCGCGTCATAAACGTCTGCCACGCATGTAATACGGCCTTCAATTGGAATCAATTCGCCTTTGAGTCCGTTCGGGTAACCGGTGCCGTCCCATTTTTCATGATGCGTGCGTGCGATCAATGCGGCTAACTCCAGCATCGGAGAATCAACACCGTCCATGATGAATCCGCCCACTTCGGCGTGTCGCCGGACAACTTTGTCATCGCCCTCGGCCAGTGGTTCCATGATTTCGACGCCCAAAGCACAGTGCGTTTTCATCACGTCAAATTCTTCGTTATTTAACCGACCGGGGTTGAGCAAAACAGAATCGGGGATTCCGATCTTGCCAACATCGTGTAGCTGTGCCGCCAATTCGATCTGATGACAATAGTCTCCACCGAAGCCAAGTTCTTCAGCGACGACACCCGCGTATTTGCCAACGCGAATTACGTGCGCGCCTGTCTCATTATCACGATACTCTGCCGCTCGCGCCAAACAATGGATGATTTGCTCTCGCGATCTTTCGATCTGCTGGGTTCTAATTTTAACCTGGCGCTCAAGCTCATGGGCGTGGTTGGCGAGGATGTCGTGCTGGCGTTTGACGACCAGCGAATTTCGAACTCGCACCGTCAGGTCGCTTGAATCGACTGGTTTGGCCAAGAAGTCAGTTGCTCCCAAACGCAGTGCGTCCCGTTTGACTTGGCTTTCTGATGTCGCGCTGAGGATGATAAAAGGAATATGTTGAAATTCGGAAGCATGCTGACGCATTCTCAGCAAATCCAGGCCCGTCACGTGCGGCATCATGATGTCCAACAACACGACGTCTGGTTGTTCTTTTTGAATAATCGAAAAAGCATCACGGGGATTGTTCAGCGTAATAAAGTTCTTGTATCCATCAGCTGCCAAAAAACGTTTTACGACGCGGATCACTAAGTCCTCGTCATCGATGATCATGATCTTGGACTCGCGAATCGCGGGATCATCGGCCATGAAACTGGAGGATTCGACTGTTTCTCGTGGCTCGGGGGTGTTCGTTTTAGGAGCTGCGTTGGCAAGTGCCGCAGAAGACGGATCCACTACCGGAGCAGGCGCTACTACCGGAGCAGACGCCACTGCCGGTTGGCTTTCCAACGACGAGGATGGCTGCGTTCGATTAGCAATGGGCGGAGCCGGCACAGCAACCGCTGAAGTAACCGGCAATGAAGCGGGCGATGCAGGTACGTTCGAATTTTCCATTTGGCTATCTTTTTCTGCGTTTTCAGAATTAGGCAGTGGGCGCACTGCTTAAAAGATGAACAGCGAAACCCGTGGCGAGGACTGGATTATTTATCGAACATTTCTTCCTCAAGACTGAGTTATCAGCACTAAAATGCTGCAAAAACTAGGTTTTGCGAACTCGTTATGTGGGTTATCACTCAAGAACGGAACCAGAACGGAGCTAGAGCGAAGACTTTCGGATCTGGAACGAATCTTCTGCGCGGAAAGAGGCTGCTTAATTGAACACAATCGTCTTATTTTCATAAGTAATTGTTTTGTGCTGAAGAACCTTTTCTAATGCTTTTGCGAAAACCTGTTTCTCAACATCGCGGCCAATTTTCTTCATGTGTTCAACGGAATCGCCAGGTTGAACGCGGATCACCCCCTGTTCGATGATGGGGCCTTGGTCGAGCGCAGGAATGACGTAGTGCGACGTCGCGCCGATCAGTTTCACTCCGCGCTGGTACGCCAATTCATAGGGCTTGGCCCCGATGAAGCTGGGCAAAAATGAGTGGTGGATATTGACGATCGGGCAATCGGCTTCGGCAATGAAATCGGCGGTTAAAATTTTCATGTACCTGGCCAATCCAATAACGTCTGGGCAGTAGCGATGGATTACTTCCAACTGTGCCCCTTCGTGCTTGGCGGGGTCTTTGTACGTTTTGATAAAGTGAAACGGAATCGAATGTCGAGCGGCATACTTCTCGATCGACCGCGAATTGGCGACCAAAAAACAGATTTCTGTATTGGGATAGTCTCCCGCTTCGGCCTTGTTGAGGGCTTCGATCAGGGCATGAGGCTCTTTTGAGGAGAATAGTCCCAAGCGTTGCGGTTTTTCAAAGAAGTGAACGCGGTGGCCTGACCTTTTGAATTTGTCAGCGACCGGTTGAAACGCCCTGTCGAATTCTTCTTCGGTCTTCCAAGGGTGATCGCCTCTCCATTCCAGACGCGCAAAAAAGAAGTCTCGATCGGTGTATTCCTCGAAGCGCGAGATGGAGACTTGGTGGTCTTTGAGGAAACCAACCAGTTCGGCGATGATTCCGATTTGGTCGCTGCATTGAAACAGTAAACACGCTGAACGTTCCATCTTTAACTTCCTGAAGCGCGGTAAAAGGCGGTTATGAACCTATGTTTGTAGTGGGTTAGATCTCATCGGTGCAAGGGATCTTTTGCAGGGACTCAAGGAACAACCGATATCTATCGCGCGTCAGCCATCTGCCATGACCGCTTGGCCGGCAAGCCATCCTGTGCTGAAGGCCGATTGGAAATTAAATCCGCCGATCGGTCCATCCAAATCTAGCACCTCGCCCGCAAAATATAGTCCATCCTGCATTTTGCTTTGCATCGTGCTGCTGTTGACTTCGTTCAAACTGACGCCGCCAGCGGTGACTTCGGCTTTTTCAAATCCCAGCGTTCCGTTGAGCGCGAATTTTGTGTTCTTGATCTGCTGGCAGATACGCTCGAGCCCGGTTTTGGAAAGTTCGCCGTTTTTGGCTTCCAG
>CAKZVF010000305.1 GCA_937921995.1 uncultured Pirellulaceae bacterium | reverse complement strand
TCATCCACTACCGGCGGATCACGGTTTGCTTGGATACGCTTCTTCTCAAAATTCTTCGATTGGGGTAAATTTAGGTTTCTTACATTCAGTTTTTTTTGTTCCTTCCGCTGAACCAACAAATACACCATGTCATCTGTCAGCCCTAGTGAGCTCCATACTCTGCAGCGATCCAACGCGCACTTAAAACTAATCGACGTCCGATCGCCCGCCGAATTCGAAGAAGTCCATGCGGTCGGAGCGATCAACATTCCACTGGATAAATTTCAAGCAGCCCAAGTCATTGCACAGCAAGGTCTAAATTCTGACAGCCCCGTTTATTTAATTTGTAAAATGGGCGGCCGTTCGCAGAAGGCCTGTGACGCGCTGGCGGCAGCAGGATTGACCAGCGCTGTTAACGTGACCGGCGGAACCGACGCTTGGGTTGTTGCCGAGGCCCCGGTGCAGCGCGGGCAGAAGCAAACGTTTTCGATTCAACGTCAGGTGCAGATTTTGGCGGGGTCGCTCGCCCTGGCTGGTGCACTGCTCAGTTTCGTGCATCCGTGGTGGGCACTGCTTGCTGCCTTCATCGGTGCCGGTTTGGTATTTTCGGGACTCACCAACACGTGCGGCATGGGGACCATGCTGGCGGCAATGCCGTGGAACCAAGCGCCCAAGCCCAAGCCAGCTGAACCCAAGCCAACCAAGTCCGCATCTGCAGCGGACTGCGACACCGGCGGCTGACGAATTTGAGTGATCGACCGGTCGGTCGAAACGAAATATTTAGATGTCGCCCATGTAACAATGCCACCGCCCTGCTCTACCGTAGTCTCTTCAACCCTAACCGTTTCTACCTAATCTCAGCTCGAACCATCCATGATCGACTTTCCAGAGAAGACTTGTGAAATTGATCAACTGGTAACCCACCCCAAATTGGTCGCCGCGGCCCTGCGCGGCGACAAAACACAACAGCGCCGGGCGGGCGTTTACGGTTACCCCGGAGAAACCTTCGCGCTTGATTCGATTAAGTTCGTCATTGCCGATTTACGTCAGCAAAACCTCGGTACGATGACCGAAGCGGAGGCCCAACTGGAAGGCTATCCAAACCTTGAAAAATATCGTGACCTGATTCTCCGCATGCATCCGGGTATGAGCTGGGATGAAGAATTTCCTGTTTGGATACACGAATTCCACCAGGTCGCAGATAGCACGCCTTAAGCACCCTTCGCTCCGGTGCCATGGTAGGTCGCGATCAGATTCCTGCGTCCCCCACGATTGCGGTGTTCGCACAGATAGATGCCCTGCCAAGTTCCCAACGCCAATCGTCCGCCGGCAATGGGTATGGTAACGCTCGATCCAAAGAAACTGGCCTTCACGTGAGCCGGCATGTCATCAGGCCCTTCGCAGGTATGAATAAACGGCATCGATTCCGGGCAGATCAAATTCGCCGCGGTCTCCAGATCGACTCGCACGTCAGGATCCGCGTTCTCGTTGATCGTCAGCCCAGCGGAAGTGTGTTGGATGAACACGTTCAGCATGCCGATCTGGATTTTCCCCAAATCGGAAAGATGTTCGATCACCTCGGCAGTGATCAAATGAAAGCCGCGCGGGTGCGGCGTGAGTGAGATTGCCTCTTGGAACCAAAGGTTCATGTTCGATTGTCCTAAAAACTTTAGTGAACTTGAAAAAAACTTACATTATGACACGCGACTTTAAGGCCGGTCAATTCAACGTTTTACTACCGATGAAATAAGGTTTTCTGATTCCAAGCATTCCCCGGATTCGGGCTTGCCGCGCCTTCTCTGCCACTAACGCGACTTAAGGTGTGGATCCGCTTCCGTTAGGCGTCGGCAGTCAAACCTTGCCGGCTGTGCGTCATAATTACACGGTAAATATCGACCTTTGGCTTCTTGGAACCGAACCCTAATAATCATTAGAATTTTCTTGACATGATGATTTACTCGTCAATAATGCACCCGTAGCAGGCACAGAGCAGGGAGCTCGACAGTGATCCTTTGGATCAAAGACCTATGGAGAGGGACGCTTGGTTTTTTAGTTTATGCTTTTGCGTCATTCACAAGCACTACCGACACACATCGGTATCTTGCGTAGAAGCCATTCGACAGATTTTGAAGAACTTGGACCCTATGTCATCTCGTAAAGAAATTAAAAACGTATTCGAAGCCATCCTTGAGTACGGTCACGACGAAGATTTCGTACCCTACGAAGGCGATCAGTTTTCAGCCACAGACGCTCCTGCGGGAAGCGATGCCAAGATTGAAGCACTGCGTCAGCGTGTTCTTTCTGGACAACCGCTGTGGCACGATGCTGACCGCAAGGATTACTCTGGTCTTACTGGAGCCATTCGCCCGCGCGAATAAGCCTCCGAGCGTAATGACAATTTAAGCAGCCTTCCAAGCCCACGTTTATCGAACGTGGGCTTTTGTTTTGCGCAGCCCGTTGTGCGCCGTTCGTAGGGCCGGTTTCCACTGGCCGTCGGGGGTAAAGGTTGGGCGCGGCCAGTGAGAACCGGCCCCTACCAACTGCGAACCAGCAAGTTTAACGACAAGCCGGCAGGCGACCTCGTTCTGCTCCGCCCGACACCGTCGCCTTCCGGCTAGTCGTTAAACGGCTTTTGTTATGAACAGCCTGTGTTGTGCGCCGTTCGTAGGACCGGTTCCCACTGGCCTTTCGGGTAAAGGTTGGGCGCGGCCAGTGAGAACCGGCCCCTACCAACTGCGAACCAGCAAGTTTAACGACAAGCCGGCAGGCGACCTCGTTCCGCCCTGCCCGCCACCGTCGCCCGCCGGCTCATCGTTAAACGGTTGTGTTGTTCCACAAAAAAAGCCCGTGAGGCGATTCCTCACGGGCTTTGATGTTGTCATCGCTTAAGCAGCGTTAGCCCTCAATAGCGGCTTGAGCAGCAGCCAGCCGCGCGATTGGAACGCGGTAAGGAGAACAGCTAACGTAATCCAACCCTGTGCGGACACAGAACTTCACGCTGTTAGGTTCACCACCGTGTTCCCCACAGATACCGCACTTCAGGTTAGGCCGCGTCGAGCGACCCTTCTGAACGGCCATCTCAACTAATTGGCCAACACCCGATTCGTCGATCTGTTGGAAGGGATCAGTTTCAAGGATCTTCTCTTCCAAGTAATCAGGCAAGAAAGAACCGATGTCGTCGCGACTGTAACCAAAGGTCATCTGAGTCAAGTCGTTCGTGCCGAAGCTGAAGAACTCAGCCGTTTCAGCAACTTTATCGGCAGTCAACGCGGCGCGAGGAATCTCGATCATCGTGCCGACCATGTATTTGACCTTCGACTTCTTCTCCTTGATGATGTCGTCAGCAACACGGCGAACGATCTTCTCAAGGAAGTCCAATTCGGCCTTGGTGCCGATCAGCGGGATCATGATCTCAGGCAGAACTTTCGTTCCCTTGGCCTGAACCTTGACGGCCGCTTCGATGATCGCCCGGGTTTGCATCTCGCAAAGAACCGGATACGTGATGCTCAAGCGGCAACCGCGGTGACCCAGCATCGGATTGAACTCGTGCAGTTCAGCAACGCGCTCTTTGACCTTCGCCAATGGAACCTGCAGTTCGGTCGCCATCTTCTTCATGTCCGCCTCGGTGTGAGGCAGGAACTCGTGAAGTGGCGGATCCAACAGGCGAACCGTCACGGGCAAACCATCCATTGCCTTGAAGATACCTTCGAAGTCCTTGCGTTGGTGTGGCAAGAGTTTTGTGATCGCTTTGTTACGATCCTTATCGGTATCCGACAAGATAAACCGGCGAACGTCGGTGATTCGATCACCTTCGAAGAACATGTGCTCGGTGCGGCAAAGGCCGATGCCTTCAGCACCAAATGCACGGGCGTTCTTGGAATCCGCAGGAGAATCCGCGTTGGTTCGCACGTTGATCTTACGGAACTTGTCAGACCACTCGGAAACGGTCTCGTACATTTTGAAGATCCAGTGCTTCTGAGCCTTCTTGTTGCCTTCGACCAAACCGGCCACGATCGGCGACGATTCAGATGGAATCTCGCCCGCGTAAACCTTACCGGTTGAACCGTTAAGCGAAATGATGGTGCCTTCTTTGTAAGTTTTGCCACCGACAGAGATAGATCCCTTCTTTTCGTCGATCTTAAGTTCACCCGCACCACAGATACAGCACTTACCCCAACCGCGTGCCACAACCGCCGCGTGAGAGGTCATACCACCGGTACTGGTCAGAATACCTTCGGCGGCACCCATTCCACCAACGTCTTCGGGAGACGTCTCGTGGCGAACGAGAATCAGTTTCGTGTTCGGGTTCTTCTTCTTCAGTTGCTCCGCTTTGTCAGAGTTCAAAACGATCTGGCCAACGGCCGCACCCGGTCCAGCGGGAAGTCCTGAACAGATCGGAGTCTGCTTCGACTCTTCCTTGGCATCAAAGATTGGGAACAGCAACTGCTCAAGGTCGCTTCCCTGAACGGTCATCAACGCCGCTTTAGGTGACAGAAGTTTCGGTAACTTCGCGCCGGTTACCTGATCAACGCCGGTTGCCATTTCAACGGCCCAGCGAACACCTGCGATACCAACACGTTTGGCGTTACGCGTCTGCAACATGTACAGCTTGCCCTGCTGGATCGTGAATTCCACATCCTGAGGGTATTTGTAATGCTTCTCAAGCTTCGCCATGATCTTCAGCAGTTCGGTGCCCGCTTTGACCAATCCCTTGTCGTCTTCGTTGACGATTTCGTCCAAGTTGATTGGCGTGCGGATACCGGCCACCACGTCTTCACCCTGAGCGTTAACGAGGTATTCGCCCATCGGCTTCGCTTCGCCGGTAGAACCATCGCGTGTGAACGCGACGCCCGTTGCACAATCATCGCCCATGTTGCCAAAGACCATCGTCTGCACGTTGACTGCGGTTCCGATCAGGCCCGTGATCTTGTTCAGGATACGGTACTTTACGGCCCGTTCGGTTTGCCATGAATCAAACACCGCGTTGATCGAAAGCTCCAACTGCTTCATTGGATCTTGCGGGAATGGCTTGCCAACGTGCTTTTTATAGATCGCCTTGTATTCGCCAACCAACTCCTGCAGCTGATCCGCGGTCAGGTCGGTGTCTTGCTTGGCCTTGTACTTCTTCTTAATCGCACCAAGGGCCGCTTCGAAGTGATGATGGTTCAACGTTGAGTAAGGCCCCATCACAACATCGCCAAACATGTCGATGAACCGGCGGTAGCAATCCCAAGCCGCCCGTTCGTTACCGGTGGCTTCGGCGAAACCCTTTACAGATTTGTCCGTCATGCCCAGGTTCAAAACTGTGTCCATCATGCCTGGCATCGACTGAGCCGCACCCGAACGAACCGACAGCAGCAACGGGTTCTTCGCGTCGCCCAGTTTCTTGCCTTCGAGTTTCTCAAGCTTCACCAGTTCAGATTTGACCTGCTGCATCATCTCTTTTGGATAGGCCCCTTTTTCTTCGTAGACCGCACAGGCCTCGGTGGAAACTGTGAAACCAGGAGGAACGGGAATGCCCGCGTTACACATTTCCGCGAGGTTGGCTCCTTTACCGCCAAGGATCTCTCGCATCGAGCGATCTCCGTCGGTCATTTTCTTTCCGCCACCATAAAAATAGACGAATTTTTTTGCCATCGTTGTAAGCCTTTTGAATATTTAACTAAGGGGTTCTTGATAAACTGTTTTCATCGGATTTTCTTCTGCGACGCATTGGCGAAAATGTAGCTCTTCCCTAAATTGGGTAGACACAAATTGGCCGCCGTTGTCGTACGCTCAGAAAACCGATCACGATCCGAGCGTAAAGCAGCAAGAGATCTGACGCAGAAATTGAGCGTCAGGGAAACAGAAACAGACCGCACGACAGGGAGCTCCCGTCGACATCGGCACTGGACAGAATCTTTCACAAAACCGTTTGCTTAACTCATCGTGTCGCGGGTCATGCGACATTAGCAAAGCAAATTTCGAAACCGGTCTCGTTCATCTTTTTGCGGCTTTTCAAGGGCCGATAAGTTATCATGCGGCCCGGCAAAGGTAAAGTCCGTAGTTCCCGCTCAAACCTCGGAAAATCGGTTAATTTAGGTTTCTTCGTCCAATCTGCTGACCAGCATCACTTGCAGGTCGCAGACATTGGTCAAAACTTGCGGCGCAGCCACGTGGCTCCCATGGCGTGCGAAGAAATCCTCGCAATCGTTCTCCATGATCGCTTTTTGAAGTGAGCGCTGGAGAGAGGGGGATTTCGAGAGCCTGCAGAGCGTTTCTGTGTCGAACAATGCCCCGGCGACCGCTGCGCTGCCATCTTCGCCATCTGTTCCACCCGAAACAAACACGATCCGCATCGCTTCCACCGGTAGGCTCACGGCGGGATTGAGCAGCTTTTGCAAAACCAAAGCCGCCAGTTGCAAGTTCCGTCCACCGCGACCGGGATCATCGCAAAGGACGACCGTTGGTTCGCCGCCCGCGATGATTGCCCGCGATGTATTCGCCTGA
>CAKZVF010000304.1 GCA_937921995.1 uncultured Pirellulaceae bacterium | reverse complement strand
TGCCCTGCCCCGCTGACCAACGTATCGCTGGCCCCGCCGCAGGAAGCGATCGCCGATTGTAAATGTTTTGTTAGCATGCGATCCATCGGCACCGCAGGCGAATCGCGCTGCGACGTAATTCGTCCGACCACGTTTCGTGTTTTTTTCAACTCCATGATCATCAGTTGAATCGTCTTCAGAGAATACTCGCGCACTTCGTTCTGCGCATGTCGTAAGTCCAAAGAAAGTTCAGTTCGATCACTGATCACGTTGGAAACGTTTGGCTGGGAGGAAATGCAACCCACGGTCGCGAACAGTCCTCGGGTGGTCTGCCCTAACTGTTCGATGTCCAGAATCAGTTTCGCGGCTGCCGCCAACGCGTCGCTGCGCCGGTCGTGGGGAACGGTGCCGGCGTGTCCCGAAATGCCTTCTAAAGAAATCGAAGCACGTGTCTGGCCTGCGATCGCTGCGACCGCAGCGACCGGTTGATTCGTTTCCTGCAAACGAACGGCTTGTTCGAGGTGGGCTTCGATGAAACCAATCACCCGGCGCTGACGATAAGAGACACTTTCATACTCGTCGGGCTTGCATCCAAAATTGATTAGCGCATCGGCCATGCTAACGCCATCGGCATCAAGGCGATCCAAATCCGCGGGATCAAAAATTCCTGCGATGCCTGCCGAACCAATGAAGGGCAGACCAAAGCGCACGCCTTCCTCTTCGGAGAACGCGACCACATGAATATCAAACGGCAATTCGATGCCTGTTTCTTTAATCGTCTCAACCACACCCAGGCCCAGCAACACACCCAGCATACCGTCGAACCTCCCGGCGTTGACGACGGTGTCTAAATGCGAACCTATCAATAATACCGGACGCTGAGGATCATCGGTTGGAGGCTTGCCGATTAAGTTCCCCAGCGCATCCAAATGCGGAATTAATCCGGCGTCGGTCATCCAGTTGGAAAGGTCTTGATGCGCCAGTTTCATCGCCGCAGAACAGAACAACCGCGATAAACAATCGTCGCGATCCGAACGCAGTGCCAGCAAATCGCAGCGCTGAGCAACACTCGCCGCAACGGAATTGATGAGTGATTTGTTCATGCGGACTGTTCAGAAGTTGTGTTTAGTGTGGAGTTGCTCAAAGTCAGTGTCGCTCGATTCTCCGAATCGTAAGCGTGCAGTGGAAGGCCACATACCATTTGGACCAGCCCTCTTCAGGCAAAACACTTTGGTAGTACACGCTATCAACTTGGAAAGTTGAGCGACATTGGGTTATACGCACCTTGACCTGCAGCGGTCGTCATTCTAGCAGCTCTTGCTGATTTCGAACCAACGTGACAGGTGTTGTTGCGTCAATTCGGCATGAAGGTTTAGCGAAATATGATCATTTTGTGTAGCTCGATATTTCTCAACACCTTAGGCGGCTTTATAGTAGAGTCATGCGAAAACACGTAAACCTATTTCTAAACGGGAGCCATCACCAGGTCGGTGGCGATGAAGTGTTTTTAACTTTATCGGAGTTCTTACGAATCCGGCGTGCGCTGACAGGCACAAAAATTGTTTGTTCCGAGGGCGATTGCGGATCGTGTACCGTGCTTTGTGGCACACCGGATGAATCGGGCAAGGCGTTTGAATACGTTTCGATTGACTCGTGTATTCGATTCGTGTTTCAGTTGGACGGTTGCCATATCGTGACCGTCGAAGGGTTGTCCGGACCGCAAGCGGCGGGTGTGAAACCTACACAGGATTTAACGCCCGTGCAGCAAGCGATGGTCGATTGCCACGGCTCTCAGTGTGGTTTTTGTACGCCCGGTTTTGTGATGTCTATGACAGGGATTTTGGAATCGACCGACGATCCTAACGAAGATCAGTGGCGTTGTGGTTTGACGGGGAATTTGTGCCGGTGCACCGGTTATACGTCGATTGTCGCCGCGGCACAGCAGGCCACGCAAACCACGCCCAAGCGGATGAACGAAATCTATCCTCCCAAGAAGATGTTGGAAGCCGCGCAAGCTGGAGAAACGAAAACGATTGAAATTACCGATGGTGATCAAATCGTCTTCTGCCCCACCACAATCAAAGAGGCGACCGACTTTCTAGCCAAGCACCCTGACGCAACCATTGTGGCCGGAGCGACCGACATGGGTGTCCGGTTCAATAAAGGTCATTTGAAAACGAAGACTTGGTTGGACCTAAATCGAGTCGACGAATTGGCGTCGTTCAAAATCAGCGCCGATGCGATCGAGGCCGGAGCTCGCGCAACTTGGGCCGACTTCGAAGAGGCCACCGAGTCCGTTGTGCCGGAGTTCTACAACATCGTTTCGGTTTTTGGTTCGCCTCAGATTCGCCACGTGGGAACGATCGGCGGAAATCTCATTAATGCGTCGCCGATCGCCGATTCGATTCCATTTTTATCGGTTTGCGAAACCGAACTGACGTTGACCAGCAACGAGGGTTCGCGCGTGGTCAACATTAATGAATTCTACACCGACTACAAACAGTTCGATTTGAAGCCGGGGGAACTGTTGACACACGTGCGAATTCCGCTGCCCGATCCTGCGGCGATGCTGCGACTGTATAAGGTGTCGCGTCGCCACGACATGGACATCTCAACTTTCACCGCCGCGATTTTGATCGCGACCGATGGTGGCCAAATCAAAAGCGCGAGTATCGCTTATGGTGCCGTCGGTCCTGTGGTATTGCGATTGCCTAAGACCGAAACGTTCTTGGTTGGACGGGCTTTGGATCAAGAGACAATGGTTGCCGCGGGTGACATCGCGGCCAGCGAGATCACTCCGCTATCGGACGTGCGCGGCGGGAAAGACTTTCGGTTGCAGTTGGCGAAGAACGTACTGCTGAAGTTTTTGGCTCAGGCCAGCGCAGAACCGGCCGGCGAGGTAATGGCGTGAACGAATTCACTCACAAAAAAACTAGCGGTCCGAGTGCCAGCGCTGCCGATGTTGTTGGACAGACGATCCCCCACGATTCGGCGGTGGGGCACGTTTGCGGCTCCGCCGACTACATCGACGACTTGCCTCGATTGCAAAACGAGCTTTACGTTGGTTTCGCTGGCAGTCCTGTGGCCAATGGCGTGATCAAAAACGTCGATTGCGAAGCGGCCAAAAAGATTGACGGCGTCGTCGCGGTGTTTAATCATCATGATGTGGGTGAGCACAACATTTTTGGGCCTCTGTTTCAGGACGAGGCGTTTCTGGCAGAGGATCGGTTAGTTTACTACGGCCAACCGGTCGTCTTGATCGCGGCTGAGACTCAGCAGGCCGTCGATGAAGCGGTGTCGGCCGTGAAGATTGAGGTGGCTCAAGAGAAACCCGTACTGTCGGTTGAAGATGCGATTGCCGGCGAGCATTTCATCGGCCCAGAGCGCTGTATCGCGCGCGGCGATGCGGAATCCGCGCTGAAATCAGCAACGCACACGCTCTCTGGCGACTTTCACATCGGCGGTCAGGAACAGTTTTATCTTGAGTCGCAAGCGGCCGTCGCGTTTCCTGGCGAGGAAGGCCAGATCGTCGTCCATTCGTCGACGCAGAACACGACCGAAGTGCAGGCGATGGTTGCGGAGATGCTTGGGGTTTCGATGCACCAAGTTGTTTGCATCTGCAAACGCATGGGAGGGGCCTTTGGTGGTAAAGAAACGCAAGCGGTGATTCCGGCGCTGATGGTGTCGCTGGTGGCGGCGCGTACTGGCCGGGCAGCGCGGATCGTCTACGATAAAGACACCGACATGATCGTCACCGGCAAACGCCACGCTTATCTTTGCCGCTGGGAGGTGGGCTTTGAAGCCGACGGGCAGATCAACGGACTTAAATGTGCTTTCTTCTCCGATGGCGGCGCGGCGGCGGACCTGTCGACGTCGGTGATGGAACGGACGTTGCTGCATGCTGACAACGCGTACTTTTTT
>CAKZVF010000303.1 GCA_937921995.1 uncultured Pirellulaceae bacterium | reverse complement strand
TCGGGATGTTCGGCTTCGTTTTCGTCCAACCAAACGAACCCCCGCGCGTTGACCATCTCGGTCGCGATCAGCCCCGTCCCTCCGTACTCCCGTACGACCTGGCGAAAGGCAAAATTGGTGAACCCAGCCATCGGTGCCTGTAAGATGGGCGGATCGACAACGACGTCCCCGATATGCAAAGGTTTAATCTTGGGGAGGATGTAGGCCGGCTCTGGCTTTGTTTGGGATGTTGATTCGGATGAGCTCATTACAAAATTTTAGTCGAAAATCGCTCGCCAGTGAATTGCTGTTTTAATGCGGTTTCTCTAGATTGACACCCATGAATTTCGTCGTCCTTGAACATACTCAGCCCTCCAAACAGGTCCCGTTGCCTCGCCGGCGGTATTTGAAGATGATGGCCGAAGCCGCCGACAAAGCGGCCTTTGAGCAATTCCCCAAAGGACAGGATGTGCACTTCGATCTTATGCTCGAAACCGAAGAGGGGCTTCGCACGTGGGCGATGGGCTTGCTGCCGACGGCCGGTAAACGTTGCGGCGCGATCGAACTTCCTTTGCATCGCGCGGCATATCTGACGCATGAGGGCCCGGTCTCCCAAGGCCGCGGAACCGTCAAACGCGTGATGCAGGGCAGCTACCGCTTTGTTACGCCAGATCAAGTGAGCCTTGAAATGAAAAAACAAAACTTGATCGTCGAAATGGACGAAATCCAGCCTGCTCACTTCCGATTTTCGTTCCTTTTGGCCACCAAAGCCGACTGAACCACGTTGGTGAAACTGCTATGGGGAGATTCATCGCGCGATTCTATACTTTGATTATCGAATCCGCTCAATTCCCCACATGTGTGATTGAACCATGATTTCCATTGAAGACATTATCCAACTGCAGACCCGCACGGTGGCCGATTGGCATCGCGACCCCATCGAAAATAAAGAGACTGGCCTCATGGCCACCGTTTGCACTCAGCATTCCTTCAACTACCAATTGTGGCACGAAGAAGACATCGCTCGCAGTCCCGACGTATCCGATCAAGAGATCGCCCGTGTGAAACGCTCGATCGACCGATTCAATCAGCAACGAAATGACTGGATCGAGAAAATCGACGACGAAATCGCTGGGCTGATTCAATCCAAGAACATCCAAACCCGCGACGATGCGTTGCTCAACACCGAAACGCCCGGCAGCGCCATCGACCGGCTTTCGATCATGGCGCTGCGGTTGTATCATCTCCAAGAGCAACTGGATCGGTCCGATGCGACTGCGGAACATCGACAATCGGTTGAGCAAAAAATGGCCGTGTGCCGGCTTCAGCAATCTGAATTGGCAAAGTCACTCCAGCAACTTGTCGACGCGATCGGGGCGGGTACTAAAAGACATTTGACGTATCGCCAGTTTAAAATGTACAACGACCCGACGCTTAATCCTTACCTATATAACGCCAAGAATCGCAACGGAGAGGATTCTGATTCCGGCGTTGCAGATTCGGTGACGGCCAACGCCTAAGCTTTCCACCCATCTCATGTCAGACACTCCTTCTCCTCAAGCAGAAGTAAGCTATCTGCGCGTTATCTTCTGGTCGGTCATTTACGCATCGATGCTGGTGCCGCTGTTGCTGTTTATTGCGTCGCTACTGGGACGTCATTTCTATCTCTGCGAAATGATTGGAAATTTCCGCGCCTATATTTTGGCGCTGCTGCTGCCTTGTGCGCTGATTTTATGGTTCACCGGAAAATGTAAACGCGCTTTATTGTTTGCCGCCGCTTCGGTGTGGTGCAGTTTCGGGGTGATCACGCCGTTGTTTCCGCTACCGAAGCCTCCCGCCGGTAACGAGGTCGTCAAGATAATGTCCTTCAACGTGCTGGGGGAAAATCGTCAACATGAAGCCGTCATTGATCGCATCAAACAGCACGACCCTGACGTTGTCACCGTTTTAGAATACACCGATCAATGGCCGACGGCGCTGCAACGTTTGAATGAGACCTACCCTTACCGGCTGGAGCAACCGCGTTGGCACGGATTTGGCATCGCCATTTTCAGTAAACGCCCCTTCACCAATGAATCGGTAACTCAGATCACAAAAGGCGAAACCGACAACCCGTTTCTGACGGTGGAGATTGAGGTTGATGGTCGCCCTTTAAGACTGGCGGGGCTTCACCTGTTGTCTCCGATGCACCGCGCTCGATTGAAGATACGCAATCGGCAGCTTGCCGAGATTGCCGAACTCCTTGTGCAGCGCGACGTCCCCACCATCGTGATGGGCGATTTTAATTGCACGCCATGGTCGCCGTTTTTGTCAGATTTTATGCAGCGCGTTCAACTGCGCGACAGTCGTTACGGTTTTGGTTATCAGGCATCTTGGAACGCGAAACGTCCTTGGATGAGCATTCCCATTGACCACGCGCTTGTTTCGCCTGAGATTCACGTTCACTCACGTGTACTCGGTGATTTCGCCGGCAGCGACCATTTGCCAGTGGTGTTTGAGGTGTCGCTAACGCCAGCCGGCCGCTGATCGGCCAAGACATTTTCTTCAGGTGGTTCCGACAGCATTTTTCTCAACCGTTCGCTACAGCGCGGCCCAAGCTTAAGGGGTTTTCTCCTTATGCAAGAATTTTTTTTTCTTCAACACAGAAGATATATCGAACCTGCCGGTTCTCCGCCCCAACACCGCCAGCAGACTTGATAGCAGCCATGTTAAACTTTGCCGGTTGTAACGATACTTCCGCCGGTGCATGAGAATTTACCGCCCTTCAACGTTGTTTCGCTGCGCCCCGTAAGGGTTAGAGGGCGATGGTAAACATTAAGGTTTATAACACCTTTATGTATTGTTGGAGCAGGACGTGCGAATTCCCAGAGTTGTAAATATCTCAATCAGGACACTCGCCACCCATTTATTGGTGGTGTCAGCGCTTTCGGTACCGGCGACCGCTCAGTCGTTCGACTATCCCGCCAACAGCCCTACCGTGTTTAACCGCGGTGCACAGCAAGCCGAGCTTCCCAATCTGCGCCCGCAATCCCCTCCGTCATTGGCCGGTACCGCTTGGTCAGATGTGAATCCTCCTAACGGCGATGCACCTAATGCTGCCGCAAATTCTTCCGTTTTAGGAAAGTTATTTTCACGGATAAACAAACCTGAGCCTCCGGTATTCGATTCCCAAAAACGAATCACTCCAGTACCAGATGTTTCCTCATTCAACACCAGCGAATCGGCGTTCATTGATCCTTACGCCCAAAAGCTGCTCGATCGTCACCAGCACCCAGCCAATCACGCCAGTGGATACGACCCCAACGCCCCCACAGGTCAGGCTCGACAAGTCAACTTTGATCAGTTCGGCGACAATCAACCCCATTCCATTTTAGAACGCGCTGACCAGCAACCTCTGCCATCGGCAACGCCATCGGCCTCTGCTGCTGTGACTAAACCGGCACCAGTGCAGATAAACACCAAAACATCCACCCGTCTGGAAAAACAACCGCAACCGATTGTTGCGGCCCCAGTCGCCAAGGTCGCCCAACGGGTGTCCATTCCCAAGGACGCGTTCAAGCAAGAGTTCGAGAAGGCTTATCGTTACATCAACCAGCCTGCGCCCGTCAACAAAAATCAGCCGACGCGATTGGCCAAAGCGGAGGACGCATCGAGACAACTAACGCTGGACGACTTTTCTACTCAATCACCGGGCCAAGACATACCGGAAGATTTCTCGCCGAACGCTCAAATGGAGATTGCACCTCCGGCATTTATCCACCCCGAGCAATCCGAACAATCGCCCAATGCATTGGCCCCCAGTTTTAATCCTCCCGAAGCATCCGAAGATTTCGGTACCCTTCCTACCGACACCTTTCCTACCGACACAAATGACTTCGCTGCGGATTCGGTCTCCGAAGTCACGATCAGTGCTCCTGCCAAGACATCCGAACGCTCTCTGATCGAGGCCCTCAAAGCCAACGATATCGAAGGAGAATTTGAGGATACACTGGGCGACATTGACCAGTGGGAACCGCCTGCCCCATCCATCAGCAAAGAAGAATTAGACAAAGAACTGGCCGAACTTTCCAAGCGATTCGTTGCTCCAGAAACGGATGAGTCTGTCTCTGAATCTGAATCAGACTCTGACGCCGAATCTGAAGCCGACTTGGCAGTCTCCGCATCTGATGCTTCCCGAACGCCAGCGTCACAATCGGTTGTTTCGTCCTCCTTTTTCAATCCAAGCGACCAATCGCCGATCTGGTGGAAACAACAAGTCACCCAGCCTCTGCATCCGGACAATCAAGCCCTGACCATCGACAGCAATGGGCTTGTTTTCGCGGCGCTGCGGAATTCGCCACGCATTGCAGCGGTCAGTAAGAACCCTTTGATCCGTGAACTCCAAGTCGTTGAAGCGGATGCGGAATTTGACCCCGTCCGATTCGTCCGCAGCCAATTCCAAGATCGCGTCGACCCCGTCGGCAGCGTTCTGACGATTAATGACAACCTGACCCAACAATTCCTCAAAGATAACATTTGGACTGCCGAAGCCGGTACTCGGCGGAAGCTGCGGACAGGTGCTGACCTCTCCGTTTCGCAGCAACTGGGATTTCAAAACAGCAACTCCAACAACTTTGTTCCGCAAGACCAAGGCACCGCGACGCTGGCCTTAAACGTTACTCAACCGCTGCTTCGAGGACGCGGGCGAGTTTACAATCAGGCTCAAATCTTGATCGCTCAGTCGACCGGCGGTGTGGCGTGGGAAGTCTTCCAGAAAGAACTCCAAGAAGAACTCCAAGGCGTGGCGGGGGCCTATTGGCAACTTTATCTCGACCGCAGCATCTACCTCCAACGCAAACGCAATGTAGAACGTGGCCAAGTTATCCTTGACCGCTTAAACGGCCGCCGTGAACTGGACTCGTTGCCGGCTCAGATTGCCCGCGCCAAATCGTCGGTACAAACTCGCCGGACGGAGTTGGCCAATGCGTTTCGGAACGTACGCAACGCGGAGACCGAAATTCGCCGACGCGTCGCCGATCGCAACTGGATGGCCAGCCAACGGCTTGAGCTGCTGCCGCAGGAGCTACCTACGGTGCAGAACGTCGGCTGGGAGCTGGATCAAGTCGTCCAGACTGCACTCAACCACCGCCCCGAGATCCGCGAATCGATGCGTCGCATCAAAATCGCTGGCGTGCAGCGCGATGTTTCGGAAAATGAATTGCTGCCTGAGTTGTCTTTCTTGGTTGGCACGTACGTCAGCGCCTTGCGCGGCGAGAGCGACATTCCCGGTGCCTTTGCCGATCAGTTTGGCGGCGTGACGCCGGGTTACAGTTTTGGGCTTGAATACGAACTACCGCGCGCCAATCGCGCGGCCCGCAGTCGCTTCCAACAACGCCACCTGCAATTTAAACGATTGCAGAATGAACTGGAGGAGGTCATCCAAAACGTCATCGCCGAATCTCAAATCGCGCTCCGACGTATCACATCAGCGGTCGAAACTCTGGCTGCTGCCGAAGAGGCAATCGTCGCTGCTCGGGCGGATCTCAGCCAGAATGAAACGCGCTGGGAATCGGTGGCTTTGATTGAAGGTGATATCGCAGAAGGCGTGACGCCCACGACGATACTTGACCAACTTCTGGATTCGCAAGAAAGACTTTCGCAAGCCGAAATCGTCTATGCTCAGGCCGAACAAGAACTCAAGATTGCCGAACTGGCGCTCCAACGTTCGATGGGCACGCTGTTGATGCATCAAGAAGTCAGCTACAACCGACAAGTCGTCGGCGACACGCCGGTGGTGAACATCCACAAAAACGGCGGCGGTCCGACTCCGATCGAAACAGAAGTCATCCAATCAAACGCGATGCCCCCGGGAGAAG
>CAKZVF010000302.1 GCA_937921995.1 uncultured Pirellulaceae bacterium | reverse complement strand
AAAAACATGGGACTAACTCGTGAGTTGAGCGACTTGTGCGTTTAAGGTGATAGTTTTCGCGGTTGTTGTTGCTTTGTTTTGTTCGGTTTTTTTTTAGCCCGATTGACGACCGAAGGAATCAAGCCCTTAATCTTCCATCATCACACGTTCGCGGAAGATGCTTGCAGGAAGTTTGATTCCCATCGCTTCTAGTTTGTCCATGCATTTAGGACGGACGCCGGTACAAATGAACCGGCCCTTGGCGCGACCGTTTTCGTCGACGCCCTGCTTCTCAAACTTGAAGATGTCCTGCATGACGATCGTGTCGTTTTCCATACCGCAAATTTCAGTGATACGCGTGATTTTTCGCGGACCGCCTTGCAGACGGTTGGCCTGGACGATCAAGTCGACCGCGCTGGCGATCTGTTGACGCATCGCTTTAATCGGCAGTTCGAATCCGGACATCATGATCATCGTTTCCATACGCGCGACACAGTCACGTGGCGTGTTCGCGTGAGTCGTGGTTAACGACCCTTCGTGACCGGTGTTCATCGCCTGAAGCATGTCCAGCGTCTCTGGGCCACGACACTCACCGATGATGATTCGTTCAGGACGCATACGAAGACAGTTTTTCACCAGGTCGGTCGCCGAAACGGCACCCTTGCCTTCGATGTTTGGCGGGCGAGTCTCCAGACGTACCACGTGATCCTGTTGCAGCTGAATTTCCGCCGCGTCTTCGATCGTGACGATACGGTCTTCGTTACTAATAAAGGCGGACAACGTGTTCAGCAGCGTCGTTTTACCAGAACCTGTACCGCCGGAGATGACAATATTCAGCCGAGCCTTCATTGCACCTTCGAGCAACATCACCATTTCTGGCGTGAAGGCCTTGTAGTTGAGCAGGTCTTCCAGCTTCAGCGGATTGGAACCAAAACGACGAATCGACATCGCGGCCCCGTCCAGAGCCAGCGGTGGGATAATCGCGTTGACACGAGAACCGTCTTCCAAACGCGCATCGACCATCGGGCAGGTTTCGTCGACACGACGACCGACCTTGGAAACGATGCGGTCAATAATCTGAAGAAGGTGAGCGTTGTCACGGAAAACGACGTTTGTCTTTTCCATCTTACCGCCACGTTCGCAGTAAATATTCTTTGGCCCGTTGATCAGAATATCGCTGATCGTTGGGTCCTTTAGAAGTAGCTCCAACGGCCCCAAACCAAAGGTCTCATCCAAGACCTCTTCCACCAAGCGGTCGCGCTCGTTGCGGTTGAGAAGATTGTTTTCGCCGTCGCACAACATCTCGACGACGCCGCGGATCTCGCGTTTCAGGACGTCTCCCTCAAGTTCACCGACACGACTGAGATCGAGCTTGCCGATCAGTTTCTGGTGAATACGTTGCTTGAGAAGATCGTAATCGTTTTCGTTAGACTGGGTGATGCTCATACGTGTGTGCTCTTTTTATCGTGTTCGCGTTGCCTGCAATTACTCCCAAGTGGCGAACGGAGGTTGCCATAACGGGGGAGAATCGGTTGGAAAAACTTACACCATAGATTGAGCGGCGCAGAACTTTGTTGACGCTTATTGTGGCAACTTTTTAGAGGCCAGCGCAATAACCCCGTCGAACTGTTTATAGATTCTTTTCAAAGAAAATTTCAAGTTCTGGAAAAGCAACGATGCGGTTTGTGTCCCTGAGCAATCGCTACAAACGGATCGTTTGGAAAACCTGCCCGCGGATTGGGACAAACCGGCCTTGTGAAAGGAGGCAAGCACGACTTCATCTTGAATTGAAACCTAGCTTGTAGAAACAACTGTCGGTCTAACCCCGTCAACTGTGAACGAGCAACCTGAAGATGGCTTTGGCGTATGAGAAACTCCCTAACACCAAAATCCCCGAAAAAATACAACAGACGCTTAACCAAGTTCGTCTGCCGCAACAAATTGCGTGGAGCGGTCATTGTCGAGATGGCAGTTTGCCTGCCGCTGATGTTAATGGTGGTCTTCGGCTGTATCGAAGCAAACACGGGGATTTTTCGTGGGCAAACCCTCACCTCTGCTGCTCATGAAGGCGCGTTAATCGGTTTGAAACGGAACTCAACCGTAGAAGAAATCACTAATCGTGTCGAAACGATTATGTCCGCACGCGGCGTCGACAAATACGAACTGAATATTGAAACCTTCGGAACGGCCTTTGAACAATTAGAGTCAGGCGACCAGTTCCGCATCGAACTAAGTACCGAACTGAATAATAGCTATATTACCGCTCGCACTGTCGAGGCGGCTGTTACCGCGCTACGACCTTAGAGGGACATCAAGCCATGCAACAGCATAGAAATAAAAATCGACAAGGCGCAATCATTGTATTGTTTGCGATCCTTCTTCCGATCCTTTTGGTGATCTTGGGGTTCGCTGTCGATTACGCGTACATGCAGAAAACGAGAAACGAAGTCCGTGTGATCGCGGATCTTGGTGCCAAGGCGGCTGCGGACACGCTGGCCCGAACCGGTGGCGACGTGGACGCTGCGATCGCGGCGGCAAAGTTGATCGGGCAGACAAATTTCGTGGCCGGAAGCCCGTTGACGTTAACCGATGACCAAATCATTTTCGGTAGAGCGGCGAAAACCAGCGATGGCAGCTATAAGATTTCCCCAGGGCAAACCCCGTTCAATTCTGTCACAATAAGCGCTGAAAGGTCCACCGCATCGGCAGACGGGCCCGGCAAGCTATTTTTTGGACAGTTGTACGGAAGTCCAACCTTTGACACCGTCCAGCAAGCCAGTTCCAGTTTTCGAGATATGGAAATCATCTTGGTACTGGATCGTTCAGGTTCCATGAAGTTCGACGTCATCGACGAGCTGGACAACAGTGAGAAAACTGCTCGGATGTGCAAGAAACCACTGCCCAAGTCCCGCTGGGTAGCGCTGGATCTGGCAGTGGCGGCGTTTTTGCGTGAATTAGATGCGTCGCAAGTCAAAGAAAAGGTTGGACTGGTGACCTTCGCCTCCAATTCTTCAATGTCTTGTAAAGACGAAGAAAGGACTGTCACCGAATCGTCTCTTGATTCTCCTTTGAATCAGAATCTCGATTTGATTCGAGCCGAAATGGATGAACGAGGGAGTAGTATTTGGTTTGGAGCGACGAATATTCGCGCTGGGATTCAAGAAGCTCGATTGCACTTTGAAGAAGACGGTTCCGCAAATGTAGACAAGATCATCGTTTGTTTGACAGATGGCATGCACAACCAAGGCGAAGGCCCGCTGGGTGAAGCGGTACTTTGTGCAGATGCGGGAATCGTTATTCATACGATTACATTCAGTGACGGAGCAAGTCCAGAAGCTATGCAAGCTGTTGCCGACGCAACTGGCGGATCTCAATCACACGCACCCGACGCCAACACACTTGAAAAAATCTTTAAGCGATTGGCCGGTTCTTTCGCGATCTTAATCGAGTAAGCAAGGTTTTGACTTGTTCGCCAAACTTGGTGATGCAGTTTCACGCCAATCCAACTCCCTGCCAAATTCGACTCCACTTCCCTTTTGACTATCACACCATGTTTAAAAATTTTAGACAACCTAAACAGCGAAAGCGCCTAGGTCGCAACCGTTTTGGTGGCGTCTCGGTAGAATTTGCGATGGTCGCGCCCATTTTCTTTCTGGTACTTTTCGGTGGCATCGAATTCGCGAGTATTCACATCACACAATGTGCCATCGAAAATGCGGCGTTCGAAGGAGTCCGGCACGGGATCGTCCCCGGTGCGACCGCTGCGGGGTGCCGGCAAAAAGCCGAAGCGATTCTTGACGCAACGCGCATTCAGGTCTACGAGGTGAACGTGGTGCCGAGTATCATTGATGCCACGACGGACGAAGTCTCCGTCACTGTTTCCGTTCCGATGACGCCAGAGAACAAGTTTGGGCTGGCGGCATTTCTACGGGGCGGCGACCTGGTGAAGACGATTACTTTGCCGCGCGAAGATCAAGAATTGAACTAAACGCGTTTTCGGTAAAGATGAATCAGTCCGCTGGCTATTTTGAAATTTCTGACTGATCAAATGTCCGTCGATCGGCCGAATGCCACAACGGAAGGCCGTTGCGAGCCCGTCTGGCCAGTTCGTCGACCTTTTCATCGGTGCCTGGTAATGCTGAGGTGGACTCAAAAGAATCCTCGGAAACGGCGTCGGGCTCAAAGGCCCAATCACCCTCTTTGATCGCTTTAAGTATCGATCGGTTCACGGTAGCATCCTCTTTTGAACAACGAATTGGAAGTGTTGTTGTTGAGGCACTCCATTGCTCAAACTCAAACTCCAATATCTCGCTCACAACTTCAAAGTCAACTTTTTTCGACCCTGTGACCGAAAAAAATTCAATTTTTTGGATGAGCGTCTAATTCAAATTTTGGATAGATAATTCCCGCGCCCGGTTTCACTGTCAGCCGAAGGGCGCTTTTAACGTTGTGCGCAAGCGGCACGTCACCAACATTGATTGCTGTGGAGCCCTTTTCTGAGGTTTTCAAAGACGCATCGAATCGGTCAATTGCGTCCAGCATCCAAGACGTATCCGAGTCGATGCCCGTTAATTCCGATTCCAATTTCTCTTTCACCGTGTCGTCGATTTGTGCAGGCATATCCGTTTCAGCACTGGGGCGAAAAAATAGGACGCGATATTCGCCCGGCAATACGCCTCGGACGGCGCTGGTACGCAATTCAAATCGGCCCGCATCGTCAGTCTTGCCAAAGGCAAGTTCAGTGATTTTGCCGCTCGGCCCGCGTGGCTCTAAGGGAACGGCGGCGACAAACGCGTCGGCCAAAGGCTTGCGGCCCATCTTGACCTCACCAATGATTTGAACGATCGATGGGCCCGAGAGTTGTTCGCAGCCGCATACCGCCACAAGCAAACCGCAGATCACCGCACCGCTTGCCAGCAGACGTAAAACGGACACGAGGGATTCTTTGCTGGAAACGTTGCCTAACATGATCGTCCGCCTTCATTGGCCGTTGCGTTAGTAATTTCGCCTGAGGGTGGCAGCGGTTCGAGCACCCCTTTGGCTTTGGACCATGCCATCAGGCCTTCAGTCAGCATCCAGATCTGAATTCCAAACGTGATCAAACCAATGATCGCCAATAACTTCTTGTCTTCGAAATTGCTGACCCAGCCAATCGTGGGATCAAACAACTGAATCAACAGCGCGATGGCCGGCATCAGCAACATAAAACCCATCGGAATCGCGACAAACCAAATGGGTTTGCCACGCCGCCACAAAAAGAACAGGATCACCATAAACGCCAACCCTGCCAGCAATTGATTGGTCGCACCAAACAATGGCCACAGCAAAATACCGCCCGCCCCGCGCAGACCCTCCGCGTTGGGCTGCATCGCGATGACACCGCCGAGCGTCACCGCGACAATGGTGGCGACGTAGCGGTTGGTCAACGGGGCAATGTGAATCGTCTGCCCCAGTTCCTGAATGACATAGCGCTGTAGCCGCGTGGCTGAATCGAGCGTCGTTGCGGCAAAGCTTCCCACCAAGACGGCGATGATGCCAATCGCCATTTTCATCGGAACGCCAATCTGAGTCAGAAAGTTCGCACCGCCAAAGATAAACGCACCGACCATGTCTTTGAGCCGAAATTCTTTCCAAGCCTTGCCCGCCCCGTAGCGGCTTTCCCAAGCCGAACGACCGGTCAGCTCCGTTCCGTCAGCGTTTGTCGCCGCGACGTAAGACACCAGACCATCGGCCGATTTTGTCCGTTCGAAAGCCCCCATTCCCACGCCCGCACAACAGGCCAGGATCACGATCACCGCCAACGCACCTTCGAGCAGCATGCTGCCATACCCCACGGCGACGGCGTCGGTTTCCTTTTTGAGTTGTTTACTACTGGTGCCGCTGCTGACCAAGCAGTGGAATCCGCTGATCGCGCCGCAGGCGATGGTGATGAATAAAAACGGAAGGATCGGCGGCGCATCGGCTGGAGGTTCGGCAACAACCGCCGGGGCGGATGCGAACAGATCAGCACCACCACCCAGGCAAGCGGCGACTAACCCGACGACCAACAAAGCCAACGCCGCCAATAGTTGCAAACTGTTCACGTAGTCCCGAGGCTGCAGCAACAGCCACACCGGCAGCACCGATGCGATGCCGCAATAGACCAGTAAGATCCCCGTCCAAACCGTATTGGAATTTATCCAGTTCGCCGCTTCACCGCTGAGATTTGAAAAGTCCAATTCGATCGGAAAATGATACGCGCCCAGATACACACAGAAATAAATCAGTCCCAACGAAAACAGCGACATCGGCAACAGATGACGACTGCCTCGTTTGACCATCAACCCGATCCACACCGCCACCGGCAACGACACCCAAACCGGCAAAACGGATTCGGGGTAAGCTCCAAAAATCGACGCAATGACCAATCCGAAAATTCCCAGTACGACCGTCAGTGAAAAAAACAGCGTTACTAAAAACAGCAGCTTCGCCCGTGGCGAGATCATCCGGCCGGCGATCTCACCAATGGTTTGCCCGTTGTGACGGAGGCTGACGACCAGAGCGCCCAAATCATGAACCGCGCCGATGAAGATACTGCCAAACAGCACCCAGATCAGCGCCGGCAGCCAACCCCAAAACACGGCCAACGCCGGCCCCACGATCGGACCTGTACCGGCGATGCTGGTGAAGTGATGGCCAAAGACAATCGAACAATTCGTCGGCACGAAATCCACGCCATCCTGTTGGCTGATCGACGGCACGACGCGCTGATCGTCCAGTTCAAAAATCTTTGCCCCCAGCCACTTCCCGTACGTGTGGTAGGCGATGATGAAACCGGCGAACGAAGCGAGTGCTATTAATAAAGTGGTCATCGATCGGTGTTAGGGATTCCTGTTTACAACGTAATGGACTAAACGGCGGGTCTGGCGGGGCAATAGAACTTCCGGTGGTGGGCCGCGGGCCTATTGCCAATCATAATCTTAAACGCGATTCAATGCAGCGGAACGTCCCTCGCGAATTTGCCAACTTTGGCCAGCGCTGGCTACTGCACAAACCCGACTTTCGTTTTATAATCTCGGCTCAAATCAGAAAACTCAACGATACCCAGGAGTAAATCGTGCCCGAAAAAGTCGTCATCATTGGAAGTGGTCCCGCAGGCTGGTCAGCCGCCATCTATGCAGCGCGAGCGAACCTTAGTCCGCTGTTGATCGAAGGCACTGCACGTACCGACGTTCAGATGATTCCGTTGGGGCAACTGGCCTACACCACCGAAGTCGAAAACTACCCCGGTTTCCCGTTTGGTAATATCCGCGCCTTCGTTGAATCCGCCGTCGATCAAGACCGGCATTACAACTTGCCTCCGATCCCCAACCACCCCAAAGAGAAACGCAAACGCAACTCGATGGCCGACATCAGTCCTCACTACGCGGTGCAGGGGATTGAATTGATGGAACTGATGAAGCAGCAGGCCATCAACTTCGAAACACGCATCGTTTCGGACGACGCCGTCGATATTGATGTATCGCGGAACGTCAAAAAAGTGATGCTGAAAAACGGCGATCCGGTCGAAACCCATACGATCATCATCGCGACGGGCGCACGGGCGAACTGGCTGGGGTTAGATTCTGAAGAGATGTATAAGAACAAAGGCGTCAGCGCCTGTGCGGTTTGCGACGGAGCGCTTCCGGTGTTCTACGGAAAACCTTTGGCGGTGGTCGGTGGTGGAGATTCCGCGGTCGAAGAAGCCACTTATTTGGCCAACCTCAAAGGTGCCAACAAGATTTATATGATCGTCCGGCGAGACGAATTTCGGGCGTCCAAGATCATGGCCGATCGGGCCTTGAACCATCCCAAGATCGAAGTCTTGTGGAATTCGACGGTCGACGAAGTTGTCGGCAACGAAGAAACGGATCTGGTCAGCGGACTGAAAATCAAGAACTCCAAAGACGGATCGGTCTCGGATTTGGAGGTCGGCGGAATGTTTGTCGCGATTGGACACACGCCCAACACGGATTTTCTCTCTGGAAAGTTAGAAATGAACGAAGCGGGATATATACAATGGACGAAGCCGTTTCGCACCAACACTTCGGCCGTTGGCGTTTACGCGGCCGGTGACGTTGCTGATGATTACTATCGGCAAGCCATCACGTCCGCGGGAACCGGATGTATGGCGGCGCTTGATGTCGAACGTTACTTGGCCGACGAAGGCATCGAGTAACGTGTAGTGGATCTTGTTAAAGATCCTTCGGTCCGGCGAGAATCAACGAACTGTAAACAGAGAGGCTTAACAGCCTCTATTACCTTGAATTAATAAGAGCGATTGATGAGCAACGTTTTCCGTGACCGTGAGATTCTAGCCACCGCACAATCCAAGGGCGCTCTTTCCACGCTGGGGGCTTACCTGCGGCTTTCGGGGCCGGGATGGCTTCAATCTGCGATTACCCTTGGCGGTGGTTCGCTGGCCGGAGCGTTGTACCTCGGCATGGCCGGAGGTTATAGCTTGCTTTGGGTGCAGCTGGTCGCCATCATCTGTGGTGTCATCATGCTGTCCGCGATCAGCTACATCACGCTGTCCACCGGCAAGCGTCCCTACGCGGCGATGAACGAGTACATCAATCCGGTGCTGGGCACGGCTTGGGTGACGGCGACGATTTTGGCCAACATGATCTTCATTCTGCCTCAGTTCTCGTTGGCCTACGATGCGTTGGAGACGAACCTGCTTCCGGGGAAGGTGGATGGATCGCAGGAATCACAGCTGATCGTTTCAGGGATTATTCTGGTGCTCGCCCTTGGCGTTGTGCTGCTTAGTCTGAAACCCGGTTGGATGTCAAAACTGTTTGACGCGCTGTTGAAGCTGATCGTGGCGGCGGTGGTGATTTGCTTCGTGGCTGCAGTGGTGCAACTGTTTTTGCAAAACAAAATCTCTTGGGATGTGTTCAAGGGCTTCATCCCTGACCTGTCGAATTGGGGGAAACCTTCACCGACGATTGAATCGCTGATGGTCTCGGGCGACGTCTCGGGAGCATCGCGTTCGTTCTGGGAGTCTCAGATCGTTGGATTCAAGCAGGAGAAGATGATCGCCTCCCTGGCGACGGCGGTAGGAATCAACATGACCTTTCTGCTGCCCTATTCCATGCTCTCGCGCGGCTGGGATAAAACCTTCCGCGGTCTGGCACGCTGGGATTTGATCACGGGTATGGCGATTCCTTTTGTGATTGTGACCTCCTGCATCGTGATCACAACGGCTTACGGTTTTCATGGAAAAGCCGATGAGAAAATGCTTAGCGCTGATCCGGCAGAGATCGCCCAAAGTGGCTTCTACGGTACCGTTGCGGGCTACGTTGAAAAACGCCTCCAGCAAGACGGTGACGCCGAACGATTGGCCGAATTTAAAGTCGACTTCGATCCCGAAGCCAATCGTACCGAAGCCCAGCAAGAGGAATTGGACGCAAAGATCGCCGATGCTGCCGCGGCAAAGAAGGTTTACCTTTCGGGGCTGATCGCCGAAATGCCTGCGGACGAACGTAAGATCGCCGTCGCGTTGGCAAAACCTAACGGCGGCCAGTTGGCGAAATCACTCGAGCCGCTATTGGGTGCTGATCGAGCGAATTTGGTGTTCGGGATTGGCACGTTGGGGATGGCGTTTTCGACAATCATTATCCTGATGTTGATCAATGGATTCGCGCTGGGAGAAATCTTTAACGACTACAACAATCCTTTCTGGCGCATCGTCGGCGCGGTATCGGCCGGAGCGGTGGGTTTCTGTTGGGTGTTTTTGTGGGCGGGAGCGTCGAAGACTTATCTGGCCATCGTCGCCAGTACGTTTGCGGTGTTGCTGTTGCCGATCGCTTATTTTGCGTTTTTGCTGATGATGAACAATCGCGCTCTGATGGGGGACGAGAAGCCGACCGGTTTCAGAATGACGGTCTGGAATGTTTTGATGGTACTGTCATTGGGAATCGTATCATTCTTCGCCTACACGTCACTGGTGAAGAAGATCGCTGACGAGGGCACCGGGCAAATGGTATTGGGCGGCGTGATCACGTTTGGTTTGTTGATGCTGATCGGATTTTCGGCGAAGCAAACACGCATAAAAGCTTAGGTAAGTGAGAGCATTTGGCTTCCGCTGTCCCGTTTAACGGCTAGCCGGCAGGCGTTTGTGTTGGGCGGGAGTCACGAAGTCGCCTGCCGGCTTGTCGTTAAACGGTGTATCGCGACTCACATAAATAGATCAAGGACGGAAATATGAAGAAACTATCGGTCAATGAAGCCCGACAAGCCGATGCCATCGGGTCGAGCGTCAAGATCCAAGGTTGGGTGCGTACTCGCAGGGACTCCAAAGCCGGCTTCAGTTTCATCGAACTCAACGATGGGTCCAGCCAAGGCAACATCCAAATCGTGGCTCCCGGCGAATTGGCGAATTATGAATCGGACGTGAAACGCTTGACCGCCGGTTGCAGTATTTCCGCCGTGGGCGAGATCAAAGAGTCCGGTGGGCGAGGCCAAACGACGGAAATGTTGGCCGATTCGATTGAAGTGCATGGTTGGGCGGACCCTGAAACGTATCCGCTGCAAAAGAAACGGCATTCGATGGAGAAGCTCCGCGAGTGGGCTCACCTTCGTCCGCGCACCAATACTTTTGGAGCGGTCGCGCGGACTCGCAACTGCATCTGCAATTCGATTCACCAGTTCTTTCAAGAACAGGCGTTCCTCTACATCAACACGCCCATCATCACCGCCAGTGACTGTGAAGGGGCCGGCGAAATGTTTCAGGTCACGACGATGAATCTGGATGGCATCGCCAAACAACAGATTGAGAAATTAAATTACCGTTTCGATTTCTTCGACAAACCCTCCTATCTAACGGTCAGCGGGCAGTTGGAGGCCGAAACCTACGCTTGTTCACTCGGCAAGGTCTACACCTTTGGACCAACGTTTCGGGCTGAGAATTCGAATACGTCGCGGCATCTGGCCGAGTTCTGGATGGTGGAACCGGAGATGGCGTTTTTCGAATTGACTGACGACATGGATCTGGCGGAAGCGTTTTTGAAGCGGATCTTCGCGGACGCATTGAGTCAGTGTGGGGAAGACATGCAGTTCTTCAATGACCGCATCGACGAATCGCATACACTGATTGAGCGGTTGGAAGGCATCGTGGAGACCGATTTTGTACGGTTGCCTTACACCGAAGCGGTGGATGTTTTGGTGAAGTCAAAGAAGAAGTTTGACTTCCCCGTCCAGTGGGGCATCGATCTACAAAGCGAACACGAACGGTTCTTGACCGAAGAGCACTTTAAGAAACCCGTGATTCTGTACGACTATCCCAAGACCATTAAACCGTTTTACATGTATTGTAACGACGATGACAAAACAGTCCGCGCGATGGACGTGTTGGTTCCGGGCGTGGGCGAGATCATTGGCGGTTCGCAGCGCGAGCATCGGTTGGATGTGCTGGCCAGTCGGATGAAGGATCAGGATTTGGATATCGAAGAGTATTGGTGGTACGCCGATCTGCGTCGGTATGGCACCGTCCCGCACGCGGGATTCGGACTGGGGCTAGAACGCGCCGTCCAATTTGTGACCTCGATGGCCAACATCCGCGACGTCATCCCGTTTCCGCGCACGCCAGGAAACGCGGAGTTTTAAAACGTCTACGACGGCGTTTCGTTTAACGACGAGCCGGAAGGCGACCGTTTTTTGCGGGGCGAAACGCCGACGCCTGCCGGATGGTCGTTAAACGGGATGAGTTCGCCGTGAGTAATTGCCGCACAACGCGCGGCTTGCGGAGACGCCATATTTCGCGATAATCATCGACTTTCCAAAACCGTTCCTAAAGAGAATTGAAGACCGCGATGAAAGCAGAAATGCACACCAACAAAGGCGTCATGCACATTGATTTCTACGACGCTGAGACGCCCAACACTGTCAAAAACTTCACCGATTTGGCGAAGAAGGGTTTTTATGATGGGT
>CAKZVF010000301.1 GCA_937921995.1 uncultured Pirellulaceae bacterium | reverse complement strand
ACCAACGTGCGAATGGAAGAATCCTTTGACCTTGTTGACGATGCCGTCTCCTGCGAGGTGCGGCGAGTGCGGGTCACCGTGGTGATCGCTGAACTGATGATGCTTACGATGAACCATGCACCAATCGATCGGAGATCCTTCGACGGCTAATGCGCCAAGCGATGCCCAAAAATGGCGAATCGGTTTGTAGGTTTCAAATGAACGGTGGGTCAACTGGCGATGGTATCCGATGGTGATACCTAAACCGGTCAGGTACCAGCCTCCAACCAGCATCCCAAGGTACAACCAACCCATGAACCCGTATTGCCAAGTGGTGATGATCGTCGCAGCCAAAGCCATCAATGGAAAAACGACAACGCACAACATAACGATCTTGCGACCGATGCTCATCTCTTCGTGCTCATGATGGTGGTGGCTGCCATGAAAATTGCCGTGATCATCATCGCGTTCCATCGCAGCAAAAGGGTCGACTTCAACTTGTTGGGAAACAGGTTGAGGCACGAGTCCATCAGACAAACGTTTCTTGTTCTCTGCGTCATTCTCAACGGTGTTAGCGTCGTCGTAAGCGGTCGCCATAGATATTCCTTACTTGCCAAATGCGGCGGGTAAAAATCAATATGATTGAAGGGTGGGGTGGGTTGAAGCAAGCGCTGAAAAGAGCGATCGCTCCGGCAACACCGACCTCATGAATCAAAGCCAAGAGTATAGGGATTATCGGAAAAACCTTGGTCCCCAGAGCGTCTGCAGTAGGTAATAGTTGTGTAATTAAAATCACCGCGGTGGCAAATCGCGGGAGTTGGGGCGGTATTGAACTTGGCGGGATACTTCCTTCTGCACGCTGGAGAAGTGATTTTTGCCCTTCGTTTGGGGCATTCTAGGTAAAACATCGGTGGTCGTTGCGTCGAAGTTGTGAAGTCGAGTACAATCGAGACCGCAATTAGCTTACTGAACGACCTTTTTGAGCGTTTATCCCGTATAAAAGCTCTATCCAACTTCCCGTTGGACCATGTAAACAGGCAGCTCAGGAGCAACAGAAGTTGGTCAATTTTTCAACTTCGTTGAAGGCTTATGTATTCGACCGAAAGTCAATCGATGTCCGCTGAACCCTACGATTGGGTAGAAAAACTCAAAAGTGAATCCGACCGCGAAGAAGCTATCGGGAAACTCCGAGAGATTTTGATGCGCGGTCTTAAGGGAGCATTTTTCAAGCGCGGGCAAAACGAAGCGTTTTGCGAAGATATTTGCCAAGAGTCACTGATCCGTATCATGAAAAACATCGACTCGTTTGAAGGACGCAGTAAATTCACTACGTGGGCGATCTCGATTGCGATTCGCGTGGGGATTTCTGAACTTCGACGAAGACATCACAAAGACGTATCTTTGGATGCCATTACTTCTGGAAACGATATGAAAATTGAATTGGCCGTTTCCGAAGATGATGTCTCAGGCAATGCCATCGACCAACGCGCGATTCTGGCGACCCTGAGCAATTTGATCGAAAATCAACTGACCGAAAAACAGCGTACCGTAGTTCGCGCCCTGCTGGGCGGTATGCCGGTCGAAGAAATTGCTCGCCGTACCAACAGCAATCGAAACGCGGTCTATAAACTCTTTCACGATGCTAAGCAACGTTTGAAATCGGGATTCGAAAATTCAGATTTTTCACTGTCGGATATCGAAAGCGTGTTCGCCTAACAGAAGACCTTCCTCAAATGCCACTTTCCAAACAACAAATTAGTACGCTGATCACTTTGGTCGTAAACACCACGCCCGATGCGCTTTCGTGTGATGACTGCTTGGGCGACGTCGCGCAGTTTGCGGAATCGGAACTGGTGGGTACTTCGTTGTGCGAATCGCTGTTGAAAGTCAGGGAGCATCTCAAAAACTGTCCCTGTTGCAATGATGAATACCAATCGTTGCTCGAAGCACTCAGATCAATCGACGCGTAAAATCAATCGACGCATAGTTCCAGTTAATTTGGCACCGCTTTCTCGCCTGCAGAAGCACGCGGAAAAAGACCAATAGCCGCCCGGAAGCAGAGTTCTTTTCTATTGCTCTGTCTGGTTCTAGACAAAATGTCCAGTTGCGGCAAACGCGGGCCCCCCCCCAAATCAAGGGGTTTTGGCCGTGCCGCTGGAAAATCAGCTCCCACCTTCCTATGGTTAGCTAATCACTCCAGAGCGTTTCTCATTCGCTCCACTATTCTCATCTGCTTCATCCCTTCGATCTCCCTTCGTTATGGCCAGGAAAAATCCCCGCCGCAACATTTCACGTATTGAAACCAAAAGTGACGCTGGAAAAGTGTACGGCGGATGGGAAGTTCGTATCCAACGCCGAGGCGTGAAATCCGAAAAGTTCTTCGGCGACCGGCGTTATGGCGGCAAACGAAAATCGCTGGCCGCAGCCAAAACGTTTCGCGACGAAATCGAAGCATCTACTGAAAAGTACACCGTCAAAGACCTTGCGGCCGTCCCCTCCTCACGCAATAAATCTGGCGTCGTCGGTGTCCGGCTGCATAAACAAAAGGACATACGCGGTGATTTCGAGTATCACTACTGGTATTGGGTCGCTCAGTGGACCGACGCCAGCGGAAAGCGCAAAACGAAGGCGTTCTCGATCCACCAACACGGTGACGAAGAAGCCTACAAATTGGCTTGCCAAGCACGTGAAGACGGTATCGCTGAAGCCGGGCGATAATGCCACGAAAGCGCCAAGGTGAACGCTTGGCCGCCGCCCGCAAACTCTTCCTATCTTCTCCAATAGGAAACTCGTCCCCGCATCAGTAGTGGTCGCAACTCTCGATCCGATTAGGTAAAAGATGCGGCATCTATCGAACGTCGCGTTCAACAGCGCAGTTGCATTGCGATTGCGGGCAATCAGGATCGAGGTGCTTCGGTGAACAGATTTATATTTCTCACATTGGTCGTCGTATTGGCAGCCTCGGCTGACCAATCCTGCCACGGCCAGAACTGGCGCGATCCTGCCTTTGAACAGCCGCTGCCACAATACTACCCACCCAATCGTTATCCGTTGGACGACCCAGTTGTTGATCTTCCTCCAACCGATTCGCCTGTTCAATTGAGCAATCCTCAGAGCCCCGCATCGCCCACCACAAAGACAATCGCTCCTGAACCAAAACAGCCTAACGCCGTAAAATCGTTGAGTGCCACGCCCAAGGACGCCGAATCGGTTGCCCCCAAAAAATCGAATCCGAATCCGCTGACCCAAAAACCAGCCGCCAAACGGCTGCCAGCAAATAAATCGGCAACATCGAAAGCCGCAAAAGAGAAAAACACTAAGACAGCCAAGCCCTCTCCACCGGTAATCACTTACGACCTTTACAGAGATCGTTCGCGTTTTCCAATCGACCCTCGCAAACCATGTTCGGTATGTCGACGCCCTTTGGGCACCTGTAACTGCGGCGTCGAACATGGCCAATGCGGGCCGGGAAACCATGGGCAACCGTTTCAAGAGAAAGAGCCGGGCGGTTACGCGTGCGGTAAGAACTGCCCTGACAAACGCCCGATGTTTTCCGTTTATTGGCCTCGCCCGTTTTCGGCCCGACGCGCCGAACGCCATCCGCACCCTTGCGGCTGCGATCAATGTAGGACGCGTATCAACGATCGCTTTGATCACTTGATTGATTTCAAGCTGATCGATTACCAGCGCACCGACAATGGCTACGAGGGGCACGGCGCAGATCCTTTTGGCTGCTTGGGCGAATCCAAGTATCAAGGACTGGGCATCCACTGAAACTCAGTTTGTAGGGCCGGTTCCTACGAGAGCCACGCAATCGAAGCGAGAAGGTCGACCCTTACTGACGCACTAACTTCAGTATTTCATCGTGGAACAAACCGTTGGACCCAACGGAGTCCCCTGAATCGATCCGCGCTTCGCCCGACCAATCGGAAAAACGCCCCCCCGCCTCGCGGATGATAGGCTCAACCGCCGCGGCATCCCACACGTTAAGTATCGGATCGATCATCACGTCGACTTGCCCCGTCGCGACCAAAAGATACCCGTACACATCGCCCCAGGTGCGTGTGAAATATACGCTTTGAGCCAGCCGCCCATACACGTCAGATGCCTCACGTTCCCCGAAGGTCTCGACCTCCGATGTGACCAGCACCGCATCTTCAACTCTGTTTGTTTTCGACACCCGCGCTCTGACGGCAGTTTTATCCCCTTGGAAGTACCAAGCACCCTGACCGGTGGATGCGAAGATTCCCTCGTCGATGCCGGGTAGGTAAACCGAACCGATCACACTTCGTCTACCTCCGGAATCGCCAATTTGTTCGACGGCAACCATCGTTCCGTAAAGCGGCACACCGCAAATAAACGACTTCGTTCCGTCGATTGGATCCAGAATCCAGTTGAACTCCGAAGTGCCTTCGGTCACGCCAAACTCTTCTCCAACGATACCATCGTCGGGAAACGCTCGGTTGATTTCTTCTCGCAAGAAGCTTTCGGCCTCTTGATCAGCGATCGTCAACGGAGAGCCGTCGCCCTTGCGGATAACCTTCAAGTCCTCATTGCGAAAATGCTTCAGCGTGAGCTTTCCCGCCTCGACCGCGATGCGATTGGCCAC
>CAKZVF010000300.1 GCA_937921995.1 uncultured Pirellulaceae bacterium | reverse complement strand
CGCTGATACAGGGCTTCGGCCAGTAGATTACTCCAACAAACCGCCTGCACAGCTACATGACTAACGAATAATTATCATGCTCAATTCCTTTCAATTGAGGAGACTAGTCAGACTTAGCCTGACGCACCAGAGATCACAGAGACGGTGAACGAAGACACTCTTTGTGCTCTGTTAACTCTGTGGTTTTAATCCGAAGCTGACGCAATTTTGGGTTGGGGTTGTTCAGGTGTTTGTGTCGCCCGCTGGGCTGGGCGGATAGAGGCGGCAGGTCCGGTGGCTGATGCCACCGGCAGGTCATGTGCCGTCCTCCGGACTGAAGAGGGTAGATCAAGGCGGTGGGCAAAGGCGCCCTTCCCACGCATGGCTTTATGCCTGCGGCGGGGAAATGACATCTCAAAACTTGCGCGGCGAGCTGGTATTTTGAACGACCAAGTCAAAGGGCTCTCTTTGGTCATTTGCCCGGCTGGTATTTAATTGGTGAAACTTCCCCCAGCCCAAACTCTTTGCGGCTCATCGAGACGTAGTTGTGGCCGATCGAAATTTGTTCTCCGGCGGAGACTCGGTTGCCGCTTTCGTCCATCCGCGCGTTCATCGTGGCTTTCTTACCGCTGGTGCAGATCGTTTTGATTTCGCCCAATTCATCGGCCCACGCCAAAAGATACTTGCTGCCTTCAAAAGGTTCGCCTTGGAAATCGGTGCGCAATCCGTAGCACAGCACGGGAATGTTAAGCCGGTCGCAGATGAAGGTCAGCTGTAACACTTGCACATCGGTCAGAAATTGGCATTCGTCGACAAACACGCAGCTGACGGGGCCTTCGCGGTGCTGCCGCTGCACTTCGGCGTAGAGGTCGAAGGAGTCGTCAAAGGCCAATGCGTCGCGCGCGATTCCCAAACGTGACGAGATCGTACCCACTCCGTCGCGATCATCAATGATGGGCGTCAGCAGAAGGACTTTCATGCCCTGTTCTTCGTAGTTGTGAGCGGCCTGTAAAAGCGTTGTGCTTTTGCCGGCATTCATTGCCGAATAATAAAAATAGAGCTTGGCCATGTGGATAGATGTCGACGGGAAAGATTCACGTGTTGGCCCCAAGGCAAATGAGCGACTCGGGGTTTGGCAGCGATACCGGACGGGTTACGCGTTACGGCTTCTTGGCAGTAGGCGTGCGCCGTTGCTTAATTTCCCAATCGTACGAATCTATTTCACGTTTTGAAGTACCCTGCGAAGAAATCTCCAACCTGATTGGTAGTAATCGTTTCCGAACGATTTCTGCCAAATACAACGGGCGCGAATTTTCGTTGGAAGATCATCGGCGCGGTAGATGGCCAACGTCGCGATTTGTTCAACTTTTATCTCAGTCTGGGTGATCAAACAGACGCCGCCGCTGCTGATATCTTTTGTAAACCCCCGGAATCGTTCGAGCTCATATTGGGGCAAAATGGTCACCGGACAGACAACCGTTTCCCGAGGTACCGATCGAGATTCATGCCCAAAGTCTTCCTGAGCGGTCAAAACAGTGATCAGTTCTTGGATTTGAGGAGAAGTATTACACGTGTTGTTTTCGAACATCTTGATGGGAGCTCCCTGGTTGACTGTTTTAAAATTGTCGCATCGGAAACGTAGCTCAAGATGGCACTCGACTCGGTTGATCAATCTCCAAAACATGAACTTTAACAGCACGCCAACAGGTTGTAGCGGTTAGATTGGGAATTTAGATGGGTTGTTGATTTTTTGCATCACAACGATACCCCCCAGCGCGTGAGTTTTGAAATTGCGGAAATTCAAAGCCCGAAGTGCTATGGCCTGTTGATTCCGTCATCGCCTGTTGATTCCGTTGTCGCTTGGCTACCGTTGGCCAAGCGCGAATCTTTGACGGGCAGGCGTACCCATCCGACGTTGTTGCTCGCGAAGGTTTTAATTAGCGTAACAAACGACAGTGCTCGGTGAACGCCACCACTTTGAACTTTGGCGGTCGAGGCAACTGGTGGAGAAACCAACGAAAAGAACCGCAAATGACGTTAATGGACGTGAATGAAGACAGCAATTTCTATTCACGTTTGTTGATGTTAATTTGCGGTTGAAACCCATCAGTCAGAGATGCTCATGCCTTATCCATTGATAAAAAATGGTGGCGATTGGGCGCGAAGTCTCCAACAAAAGGGGTCATTTGTGAATTTTGGTTACGGGATAATTCAATGAATGAGAACCGCATTCCTTCAGCCGACGCAGCGACTGCGATTGAAATCTGGAGCAAGGGCGTCGAAGCGGCCGGTGCTGAGGCCGTCGTTGGCAAAACGATTGACTTGACCGGTCGTTATCTGACGATCGCCGGACAGGCTTATGAAATTGAGCGATTGAAAAGGATCATCGTCGTTGGATTTGGTAAGTGTAGTGGTGCGATGGCGGAGGGTTTTGAATCGGCGTTGAAGGCGTTTTCCGGAATTGAGTTGTCGGGGTTGGTGATCGTGCCTGCGGGCCAATCCGCTTCCACCTCACGTATTGAAACGGTCGTGGGCCGATCCCGCGCAGACAACTTCCCGACGACGATGGTTGTTCAGCAAACGCAACGGATGATCGACATGATCACCGGAGCAGGTGAAGAGACGCTGATTGTTGCCATGGTGTCAGGCGGGGGTTCGGCGCTGCTGGAGCGGCCATTGGTTCCGCTGGAAGAATTGATTGCCGTTTCACGAGCGCTCAGTCATGCCGGGGCGCCGATTGAATCACTGAACACCGTCCGCCGAGCAATCAGCGGAATCAAGGCCGGTGGATTAGCCCGGCATGTCATCGAACATTCCAACGCCAATATGTTGGGGCTGATCATCAGCGATGTGATCGGGGACGATTTGAGGATGGTCGCATCTGGGCCTACGGTCATTTCTGAGGATTCAGCTGCGGCGCTGCGATCGGACGCGCGAGAGGTGTTGTTGCGGTTTCATTTACAAAGCAAACACGACTCGGTTTTCCGATGGCTGGAAGACGAAGCGGCAGCCGAAGCGCCGATTAAATCTGGTCAACGGATCAAGAATGTTTTGATCGCCAACAATGCAACCGCGGTAGAGGCGGCGAT
>CAKZVF010000299.1 GCA_937921995.1 uncultured Pirellulaceae bacterium | reverse complement strand
CCCATCTGTTGAACCGAAACGTCAGGAAATTCGACCCTCATGTGCTCCAGCACCTCCATCGGCACCAGTTTATCGCGAATCGCCAATCGCTCGATCGCATCCAACACATCATAGGGCATCAAATCTGATTCGTCCGTTTGATTCGCGCTGGCCGGACGTAGCTCAGCCGTTGGCTGTTGATCATTAACCGTTTTCAATGACGGTAGCGGCCCAATGTGCAGCGGACCGGTCTGCTCCATCCAGATCAACCACTGCCGCAGGTACGCTTTATCAATACCCGCAATCGGGCTGACGCCACCGGAAGTATCACCGTCCATCGTCGCATACCCAACAGCCGCCTCGCTGCGATTACTGGTCGATAGCAGCAACGCGCTGTTCAAATTTGCCAACATCCAAACGCTGGGCGATCGCACCCGCGCTTGAATATTCTGCAACGTGATGTCGTGGTCTTGCCAATTTAATTCTTGACCAATCGCTTTGGAAACCACCGCGCGATAATCGTCGACCATGGGCTGCACATCAAAAAAGTAATGCGTCGCACCGATCTCCGCTGCCACGGCCTCCGCCGCATTCTGCGTCACATCGCCACTGTTCTCGGTCGCTTGATAAACGGTCGTCAACAGCAACTTGGTCAATGCTTCTGCATCGGCAGGTTGATTCCCCTTGGGCAAGCAATGCCCGATCCGCTCGACCATCGTCTCAAAGCCCAGCTCATGCTCGGCCAGCCGGAACATCGCATACACCAGCGCCACCACACTTGCCGAATCACAACCACCGCTGAGCGAAACGACGAACCCGCGTGAGAAACTCTTCCGCATATAGTCAAACAACCCCAGCGCAACCGCTCGGCAAAACTCCTCCGCCTTCAGATCGGTGTCAATTTCCCAATCCTCATCAATCGCAGCGCTGCGCGTCAGGGGGCAATCTGGCCAATCGAAACCAACGTCGATGACGTCCGTTTCGTCTCCATCAACCGACGGTTCGAAGCTTCCCGTGCGAGCTCGCGCCATCCGCGTGGCCTCGACGTTCACCGTGGCCGTTGTCAGCTTTTGCATTTCGAAGAACAACCGATTGCCGGTGGCCAACAATTGACCACCGGAGGCAATCATCGCGTCTCCATCAAAAATCGCGCGGCCCGATTCGTTGCCGACCAAATTGGTGTAAACATAAGTCACGTTGAACGCGCGGCTGCCTTCGAGCACAAAGCGTTTGCGCACTTCATGCTTGCCAAACGCAAAATGGCTGGCGCTGGGATTGAGAATGATGTCCGTGCCCCGCGCCGCGAGACTGCCACCAGGCCGCGTGCCCACCCAAGCGTCCTCGCAGATTTCAAACCCGATTCGGATGCCACCAACATCAAAAATAATATCTCCGATGGGGTACTCAACGCCATTGACCTCTACTTCTCCCTGCACGCCGCCGGGCCAAGCCTTAAACCAACGCGGCTCGTAGTGAATGCCATCGCCGGCCAGGTGCTGTTTTGCGACAAACCCGATCAGAGAACCATCGACGATCAGTGCCGCCGTGTTGAAGATCCCGCCGGCGTACATCAGCGGCAGCCCCACCGAAACCACCATCCCGGTCGTCATCGGCAAGATCTCCATCAACATTTCGATCGACGTCTGCCGGATGCCGGCGGAGTGAAACGCATCTTCACAACCGTAACCGGTGATACAAAGTTCTGGCAGACAAAGCAGCGTACAATCGGCGCTTCGCGCTTCTTCAATCGCGCCTTGAATCGTCTTCAGGTTGCTGGCCCAGTCGATGGGCGTTTGATTGAGCACGCCCGCGGCAACTTTTACTAATTTCATCGACAACCTGAATCTTTCATTGCTATGTTTAACCGACTAAGATAATACGGTCCGCGCATGTGTTTGAGAAACGATTTTTACCGGAATGCGGCCATCTGAAAACCGGACCATCTATTTCGTTGATAACGGCTCGTATGATTCAATTTGATTGTCCCAAATGTCTACAGCAGATCAACGCCCGCGATCAGCAAGCCGGCCAACGCATCGATTGCCCGGCGTGTGCGACTTCGCTGATGGTCCCAGCCGCTTCTAGTGGCAATTTCGATGATCTGTTCGACAGCGGTGAAGATATTCTCGATGGACCCGCCACAAAAGAAAATCTCCCATCAGTTCCGGACCCGATGGCTGATGAAAGTATAGACACTGAACCGGCAAACAAAGTTCAGCAGTCCCCAGTCCAACAAAAAACCACCATCCCCGCCAGCCAGACCGATCCTCAGTTTGATCCTGATACTGAGCCTGTGACCGAGCTTGAGACGATCGACGATTCGTCAGACGTTTTCGAAGACTTGCAGTTTCCCGAACCACTCGATCAAGCCGATTCTATCACGGCAGGTGAAATCCCCATCGAGGATCCCTTCGCCGTCGACTCTGACAAACCTTTGGAGATCGACGGCATCACAGATATGACGTCTGCTCCTGGTGCATTTTCGTTGAAGTGTCCTGTCTGTGAGTCGCACTTATTCGTGACGACCCACGTTGTTGGCACCGTAGTCAAATGTGCTGATTGCTTTTCACCGATCACCGTCCCCAAACCGACGAAGAAGCAACTGGAAGCAGCCGCAATAAGTAGAATGAAGGACGTTGATGCCGATGAGCCAAAGTTAAAACCTACTGAACGCGCCGAACCCGTCGATGTCGATCCATCGTTTGGGCTAGCCCCCGTCAACCGAGACCTGCTCGCTCCCGTGGACAAATCGGAGGACGAAGATTCGTCTGATGATGAATTGAAACTGGAGGATGCAACAGATCTGTTTGGGGATCTTGATGAACTTGCCCAACCTGCAATCGCATCGTCTTCACTTGCATCTTCCAAAAATGAAAAATCGAAAACCAAAGATGCCAACACAGAAAAGATAGACCCTTATCGTTCGCGATCGGCGCAAGTCGCCAAACAAAATAAACGTCGCAAAAAAAAGCGTCCCAAACAAGCATCGCCCTCTGGCCTTGACTTCCCCAAGTTCGAATTCGATAGCCTGTTCGGAGAAATGGTAAATCTGGTATCAACGACCACCGTTGCCCTGCGTTGCATTTTTGCGGCGCTATTTTTGGCGGCGGGGAATGTAGTGGGCCACTTCGCAGTTTCGAACTATTCTGAAATCGAAGACCCTACCATGGGCGATACCGGGTTCATGTGGTTTTGGCGCGCCGGCGTTGGGTGGACGTTGTTTGGGCTGGGAACGATTTTTCTCTGGTACACCGCCGGGATCATCTTTCGAAAAGCGGCTGTCGGCCAACGCCGAATCGACAACTGGCGGATTGGCCCTTCTACCGAATGGACCAGCACATTCTTGCTGATTGGTTTCAGTTTCGCGGTGGCAGGGTCGCCGTTGATGATGTTCGGTGCGACGTGGCTGAGCGCTCCGGTACGTTTCTTTTTAGCGTTACCGATGTTGGTATCGGTTTGGTTCACGCAATCACCTTTTAAAATTATTTCCGTTGACGCGTTCAGTCGATACCGCAGACAACGTCCGCAGTGGAAATCCGTTTGGTTGGTCGTGCTGGCCTTAGCCAGCATCGCCTTCGTTTCGGGTTTGATGATGGCCATCCCCGTCCGCTATTTGAACATTATCACGTCAGTCATTGGTGCCGTGGTTTTATCGTTCGCGACGCTCGGGTACGCTGCGGTCGCGGGGTGGCATAGCGGAAAAGTGGTCGAGGAATTAAATTAGCCTTCTGTCGCCGGAGCCTCCAGCAACCGCACCTACCGCCGTATTTCCTTTGTTCCCAACTAATTCATGGCCGTTCCTCTAAATCTAATTGTGCGCTACATCAGTACGGCCATCTCAGGATGCGTGCTAATGATGTGGGGCGTGATCAATTTTTCACTGCAATTGAGAACGCACCTGGCAGCATCCGAATTATCAATCGGTGACACCGGCGACGCGCTCAGAGCCGGTTGGAATTACTCTTGGATCATGGCGATCGTTATGAGCGCGATTCCGTTGGTCGTCGGTATCATGCTGATTCGCGGCGTGATGAAAGAAGCCAGCCGAGCCAAGCAATTGATGGGCTGACGCAGTTCCCGTTTAACGACAAGCCGGCAGGCGACCGTGTTTTGCACTGCCAGTCACGGTCGCCTTCCGGCTCGTCGTTAAACAGACCGCACAAAATTGCTCGCCGCCCTTACGACAGAAACAACGGCTTCAAATGCCGCTGGTATAGGTTCTCGGTCACGTTGCGACTGATCGATTCCTCGCACTCGACCAGCATCTTGAGGTAACGATCACCCATCTGCGCGGCGATTTTGTACCCCACATGCAGCAACTGTCGTAGCGAAGCATTGAACTCTGCATGATTCGGATCGTGCCGCAATGCGTTGACGTATTGGTCGGCCGTCCAACCGTTGACCGTTTCCGGTGACGGGAGTTTTGCGTAGTCAATGTCGATCACCGAAGCGTAAGGTTCGCACAGCGCGTCCTTGTGCTCGAACGCTTGAGCGTAGACGTCCTTGGCCAGTTGAAGTCCTTCGCCACCGGCCTCGGCCAAACCGATCAACTCCTCCAACCACGTTGTCCCCGCGGTTTTGATGTGCAACCCGGCACCCGTTTTCTCCAAGCAACGTCGAATGGGACCGTAAATCGAAAATTTGTCGCTTCCCGAATGAACCGACAGCTTCAAGTTCGCGGGCAAGCCATATTTCTTCACGGCGTAGGCGATCACAGCCAGATCGTCAGAGAACTCTTTCTCAAACTGCTCAACATCACCGACGTAGTCAACGCCTTTGTTGAAGCGCCCGGTGAACTTTGGCGCGATGGTCTGCAGCGGGATATTTTCTTTGGCCAGCGCCGCCAAAATGACCAGCAACTCCGGCGGTGTTTGCGGGCTGTCAGTTTCGTCCATGGAAACCTCCGTCACAAAGTTGTCTGCGCCTTTTTCGTTGGCGATATGGCGATAAATTTCGCCCGCAGACTGAACCGCTTTTAGGAATTTATGCGCAGTGGCGGTGATGAGTTCTTCGGTGATCTCAAGTTCTCCCTCGATGCCGTCGATCTTCAATTTCCCAATGAGATCGCTCACGCTACCGACAAACGCAGCTACGTCTTCACTTGAGGCGGGCGAACCGATCGCGTCCGCAACATCCAACGTGAAGAAATCACTGTTGGATAAAAAGCCACCAACCAAGTCCAAATTGATATGATCCGCGTCGACATAGTGAGCATGCTTCCAGCCCAATTCAGCACACGCCGCGTCGGCTGCATCGCGCGTGCTTTGGGGCTGAGAGCCGATCGTTGTGTGTTCCCGATTTGATTTATTCCACACCGGAACGATCTCGACGCCTTCTTCAGCCGCCTTCATCACCGCCGCAAGCTGAGCTTTGGCCTGGTGTGCAAAACGATCGCCGACGCCGAAAGAGAACTTTTCAATGATAAGAGCCATGGGGACACCTGGTGGAGATTCTGAAATCTGGTTGGAATAGTGTTCAATTTGTTTCGCAGAGACTATAGTCAATTGTTAGCAATTTATCAGGGTGTCTGTCGGTAAAACCCGCGTTTGAGCAAGATCTGAGACGTGTCGACACTGTCCACAGCCCCTAACAGTTCACTAAATAGTCCAAGGTCACCCGTGAAAGCTGTTTCGTTCGACGCCAAAGAATCAATCACCGTTATCGATGTTAACGCACCAGCCGCCCCGGGACCGGGCGAAGCGAAAGTGAAAGTTCACCGTGTTGGCATCTGCGGCACGGACACATCGGCTTACTTGGGCAAGTTCCCCTTCTTTCAGTTTCCGCGCACGCCCGGCCACGAACTGGGCGTCGAAGTCGTTCAGATCGGCGACGGAGTAACCAACGTCAACGTCGGCGACCGCTGCAGCGTTGAACCGTACATGAACAACCCTGCCAGCTACTCCAGCAAACGTGGCCGTCCCAATTGCTGCGACGATCTTCAGGTCATCGGCGTCCACTGCGACGGCGGCATGTGTGAAGAATTCGTTTTGCCAGCACAGAAACTTCACGTCGGCAACGGTTTAAAATTTGAACAATTGGCATTGGTGGAAACGCTGGCGATCGGTTGTCACGCTGTCAACAGAGCTGACCCAAAACCGGGCGAGAACGTGCTGGTGATAGGCTGCGGCCCGATTGGTTTAACGGTCGTCGAATTTTTGAAAATTCGTGGTTGCCGCGTCATCATGATGGACATGAATCAAGACCGCTTGGATTTTGCCAAAGACGAAATGGGCGTCGACGCGACGGTTCAAGTTCAAAAGGATGGTTCGGAGTTACAAACGTTGTCGGATTTAACCGATGGAAACTTCTGTGAAGCGGTCGTCGACGCGACGGGCAACAAGTTCAGCATGTCACGGGCTTTGGAGTTTGTTGCGTTTGCTGGAAAGTTAGTCTACGTGGGTGTCAC
>CAKZVF010000298.1 GCA_937921995.1 uncultured Pirellulaceae bacterium | reverse complement strand
CACCGGTTGATCCGCCGGAATCGCGCGGTGCAAACGCGTCCCAATTTCGGCGATGTAAGTGGCTCGTGCGTTAACCAGATCCGGACGGTCCTGAAGATAGCGCGGGTTCTTGGTCCGTTGGCCGTCGATGATTCGAGGTTCACTGCTGCACGCGGCGTAGCCCCCCGACTTCTTCTTGGCGGCTTGACGAAGAAACTTTTTCATCGGTTTGGTAAAGTCATCGAAATCAATCACGTCGTCGACGATGGCCTTAATTTCGGAGCGTTCCAGCGGTTGAAAATTACTGATGAAGTTACCTTTTTGCGAGAGCTCCAGCTCGGTCTGTTTGTCCAAACCCCGATGAACGGCGTCGTCGGGACGCTGGAACAAACGGTACTCGCAATTGACGGCAAATTTATAGCTGTCCGCTTTGGCGACTCCCGGCCCCACATCGTTCAAACCTTCGGCCGGCAAAACGGTGCTGACGGTAATGTCATCTTCGCGCTGGACTTTAGCGGCCGCCATGAAATCCTGTCGAAGCTTGAACGTTCGCCAGCGTCCATCGGACAAACCGGCCCGGAGATAGGTTCCCACCAACGGGCGATCACCGAATTTTAGCTCGTGCCCCTCGGAACCATTGACGATATCCACACCAAAATAGTCTCGCCATGAATTTTCCATGCCCGGTTTGGCAAATCGTTTAATGATCAACACCATCGCGAGCACATGGTCGGGAATCCCGTCCAGCCACGCGTTGTAGTTGTCGTTGAACTCGGACGCCTGAGAGAGCATTTTGATCGTGCTTCCCAGCGACCTTTGCGGATCGAGCACTTTTCGACTTGGCCTGTCGGTGTAACTGGGGCGGTTTTCGTAATAAGGGCTCCAACGATCGGCGTAGTCGCGGCTGAAGATTTCGTCCAGCAGGTCAAAATCCTGTTCCTGATTGGCGACGAAAATCGGGCCATAGATCATATAGTCGGACAGGCTCTTGCTGATTTCGCTTTTGCCGCCACCGCTGACAGTGCAAGGTTTATGACAAAAGACGCCTTCTCCAACGGTGCCCACCAACCGCCATGAGGGCGCCGCGGGGTGTTTCTGTAATTGAATCTTGTAACCGCTGGGTGCGATGTAAACGTGATCCGGCGACAGTTTCAGACTGTGTTCGGTTCCGTTTTCGCGCTGCCACGACACGCGTTTCTCGGTTAATGAAACGTTGGCGTTTTCAGGTATGTAGTGAATGGACGCGTAGTTGCGGTCGATGCCGTAACCTTCGGGATGCACGTCGACAAAACAACGGTAGTCCTGGGCGATGTCCTTAAAGGTGCGTCCGTTGTAGCGCCGGCTGTTGACCTGAAATTCGTCGCCTAGGGAATACGAGGCAAACGCCAACGCGCCACCGGCGTGTTCTTCTTCAACACCGCCCATCAGGTTGGCGGCGAAACTGATTTGCGTCTTCACTTCCTTTTTGCAATAGCCGTAATAGTTGTCCGCAATGATCGTCACGGTACATCCGTCCTCGGCGCGGCAGGTCACCTTGAACGCGACGCCATCGTTGTAGCATTCGTCTTCGGATTCCCAGCACATGCCATCCTGCTTCTGTCGATCGGTCGCATCGTTGATATGGGGCAGACCAAGATCCTTCTTTCGCATTGACGTCAAGTGCGGCGCCAAAATCACACAGCCACTGTGTCCGCTCCATGTTTCAACATCCAAACCTGCATCGTTGGACGGCACCAGTGGATCCCCCGCGTTGCCAAAGATGGATTCCACAAAATCAAGGTTGCTGACCAGACTTCCGGGTGCAAAGAAACGAATCTCCGATGTTTTTTTGCTGCAATGGCCCGGTACTTCTGGGCAGACCAGAGGTCGCAACAACAACGACACCCAAGTAAAGGCATTGCTTTTTGATTCGTTGGTGTAAGGCAGCAGCATCAATTCGCGCGGCGGCTTCATGGCCGCGATGTGCAACTTCGTAAACACATCGCGCGGCACAATTCGTTTGTCGCCGGGGATAGGCAAACTGCCGTCGACAATATGAAAAGTGCCTGCGGTTGTGCGGCGGTCGTGTACAGGATTGTTAATGATGCCGTTGTCGCACCGACTGCTGTCGACCAATTCGTTTTTGAATTTGTGGCCGTTGATCGGTAGGCTGAGTTCGCGCGCCATGCCGTGGCGGTCTAGCACTAGCGTCTGTGCGGGGACTTTTAGTGGCGCGGCGAGCTCCACATCTTCGAAGTGGCGATTGAGGAAGCCTTCGATCCGTTTGTCGATCGGAGCGCGGTATTCCGAAAGCAAGCGATTCTTTTCACGGAGGTTCTCAAGCAGACTGCCCGAAAACTGAGCCAGTTCATTGTCGGCGTCTTCATCGTCGGCGGTGACCAAACCGGCCGAAGCCAATTGCAGGGCGATGTAGCGGCGGAGGCTATCGCGCTTTTCAGAATCGTTCCAGGCCTCTCGATGCCATCCCAACGCTCGTTCCAGTTCGCGGTCTTGTGCTTGCGTCTGCTTCGGCATGGCTTTCTCCTGTTCGAGTTTTGAATTTGGCATTTAAAGGTTACCAAAATTCAAAATCTGTTCAGGAAGAAAACAGGGACGGCAGTTTCGCCGTCTTCAGCGGTTGCTAAAGGTGGCGAATTGGATTTAGACGTCACATAACCCATACATACCGGCATCAATCTTCCAACGAATGATCGTCTTGGAAGTTTGCCCTGTCGGATTCAAGATAGGTCGAAAGGATGACCTGCGCGGCGATTTTATCCAGATGTGCCTTCTTCTTTTTACCCGACATGGAACTGGCGCTGAGCATCTCCCGCGCCGCGGCGGTGGTGAAACGTTCGTCGATCCAATTTACCGGCAACGCGGTTGCCTTGGCGATCCACTGACCAAACTTGACGGCTTGATTGGATTTTTTGCTGGGCTGTCCGCTGGTGTGCAGCGGAAGGCCGATGACCCAGCCGACCAATTCTTCACGCCCGGCCAGCGTTTGAAAGAACTGCGCGTCTAAATCCTGGCCACGAACTTGATAGGTTTCCAGTGGGCTGGCCCAGGTTTGGCTGGGGTCGCTGATGGCGATGCCGATCCTCACGGTGCCAAAATCAATTCCCGCCAATCGGCCCGAAGAGGGCAGGGGGGCTGTAGATTGAGGAGTGGGTGGATTCATCGTTGTAGGTTGCCGGGAAAGTAGGGCCGGTTCCTACCGGCCGCATCGGGTAACGGAAGGACGCGGCCGGTGGGAACCGGCCCTACTCGCTACGTTTGATCTCTAAAAAAAGAGTGTAAGGTTCCGAATTAACGAGGAGAGGGGGAGCTTACCATCTCGCTGCGCTCGTGTAACGCTCTAAAGCAGGTCTTTCCAGTCTCGTTTTTCAAGTTCGGCGACGACCTGTTTGATCTTCGCTTCGTCTTTTTTGGTCGCGACCAGCGTCGCGTTCTCGGTTCGGACGACGATGCAATCTTCTAAACCAACGGTCACAATCAAATGGTCATCGTCGCCATAAACGAGCGTCCCCTTGGTATCTACCGTTAATGATTTTCCGACCAGCGTATT
>CAKZVF010000297.1 GCA_937921995.1 uncultured Pirellulaceae bacterium | reverse complement strand
TTCGCTTGATGTGTTGCGATACCACTTCATCTTACCGCCGTTGAACTGCCCGACGACAAGGTCCGCCGCGCCGTCTCCGTCGATATCGGCAACCGTTGGGCAAGCGTAACCTGGCGATTGGACCGCAATCGGTTCTCCATTGGATTGACGAAGCATGACGGCCGACTCAAATTGATAACTTGAGTCCGGAGCATCGGGCAATCGAGGCCCAAGCTGAATTGCTCCAGCTGATGGATTGCTGGCTTGGTTTTCGTGATCGCAACCTGTGGCAACCAGAAGCCCCAAACAGATAATTCCACAGATAAGTCCCAATTGCATGATTTGGGATCTGAAACAGCACGACCGTTTGTTCTGCATAAGGCACCTGACAGGTTATCTGAGTGAGAAGCGATCGTTTTGATTGTAAGCTATCGACGCTGGTCGAGCGAATTTGAATTTATAGGCATTTCTATCCTGCAAATGTTGGGGTAGCTTTGCAGTTATCCTACCTATTTCGCCGGGGGCACTGATAAGCGTGCGTTCCGCATTTGCTCATCGGTTCCCATGCTTCCTGCGCTGAGGGAGGCGACCGGGGATGTTGCACTAATTAGCAAATGAGACTTCAAATCGGTTGATTCCATTGCGGCGGTCGGCAGATGGAAATAGGCTGGAGCGCATGAATGAAACTACTTTTGAAAAATTTGAGCGTCTGCTGTCGGCCAATGGGACCGATGCGGCGATCGAAATGCTACGCAAGCAATTTGAATCTGACGACAACTACTTCCAATTATTTGAAGTTTTAAAATTGCGTTGCCGGCATCGGCTGGGTCTGCCGTTGCTGCCGACATCAACAAACGATGCAGGTGAACAGTTGGATCAGTTGGAATCAGGATTATTAGAAGCGTGTCGAGAAGTAGGAACGTTGCTGTTTCGCGCTGGCAAGCCGGATGAGGGATGGGTTTACTTGCAGCCGGTCGGTGACCAGGAATTGGCCAAACGCCTTTTGATGGATATTCCGGTCACTCAAGAGAATCAGGACCTGATCATTGATTTAGGGCTAGGCCAGAACATCGCTCCGGCTTATGCCTTTGAAATTATGCTCAAAGCCTACGGCACGTGTAATGCGATTACCACGATCGACGTGCAGATGAATCAAGGTGGTTTTTCACCCGGTGATCTGGAAGCGATCGCGGAGATTTTACTGAAGTATTTTTATGAAGATCTTTTGACCAGTGTTCGTAAAGAGGTCGCTCAGCGGAACGAAGCGGCTGATACGAATTTGGCGTTGGGTGAATTACTTGATCAGCACCCTTGGTTGGTGACCGAAACGGGGCACCATGTCGACGCGACGCATTTGAATTCCATCATGCGGATTGCGCGTTGTGTTCAATCGCGGGAGCAGTTTCAGATGGCCAAAGACTTGTGTCGGTATGGCCAGCGATTAGCCGACGATTTTAAGTACGCCGGCGATCCACCGTTTGAATCAACCTACGAAGATCACGAGCTTTTCTTTTCTGGTTTGCTGAACGAAGACGTCGCGGCTGCTATCGAACACTTTGAGAAGAAGCTGGCCGACTGCGAGGCCTTTGAGAAAACGAACGTGGCCGAAGTTTTCGTCGCTTGGTTGGTGCGGATGGGACGTAACGAGTTGGCATTTGAGGTTGCGCTTGAACATATTATTGGCAAAGAAACGATGGGGATCGCTCCGAGTACCTTCGAGATCGCCAACACGCCGGAGTTGAAACTTCGGTTGATTGAGCATTTTAAATCAACCGGAGATTTGCTGGGATATGCGATTTGCAAATTGCAGTTGGAGCAAGAGGCGGGCTGAGCGCCGTAGTGGATGAGGTCACGAATCCGGCGGCTGCATTAAACGATGCATCCCAATGAGAGTTAATTGATGATGACTCAATGGGTAATGGAGGGGCTGGACTCGTTGCCTCATCCACTACCAGGGTTACGCGTCGTTTTTGATTGCGTTTTCCACCAAGGACCTGAGTTTGGGCGCGGCCACTACGCCGGCGTCGACGACGCCGTGGCCTGAGGTTTCGCCAAGGTCGTCTGGATTGGCGACGTTGGTGATGATTGACATCGCCATGATTCGCATCTCATGCTTCGCAGCCACCGCGACTTCAGGAACCGTGGACATGCCAACCGCGTCCGCTCCGATCTTACGTAGAAAACGGTACTCGGCGCGCGTTTCGTAATTGGGCCCCAGCATCGAGGCATAGTTGCCGACGTAAAGCTGAAACCCCTGCCGCCGAGCGTGGGCCATCGCCTGTTCGATACGAGGTCGATCGTAGAAGTCACTGCGGCGAAGCGGACGGTCGTGTACCGTTTTTGAATTCATGTTCGGCGTTGAGCGATACATGAAATCAACGTGGCTTTGGATCATCATCACATCACCGACGTCCCAGTGTGGCTGACATCCGCCGGCGGCGTTACTGATAAACAGATCCGTCACGCCCATAGCGGCCATCATGTGAACCGGCAACGTCGATTGGTCGACCGAATAACCCTCGTACAGATGGAAACGACCCTGCATCGCAATGATTGGCTGATCGGCCAACGTGCCGCAGACGAACTGGCCCTTGTGACCAATAGCGGTGCTGGCGGGAAGGTGCGGGACCTCGGGGTAGGGGATCTTTTCTTGGGCGACAATGTGATCGGCGATTTCGCCACTGCCGGTGCCAAGGATGATGCCAAATCGGGGGCGCTGGTCCCATCGTTGCGCGATGAACTGATGGGCTTCTTGGACCCAGCACTGAAAGTTGGAATCGCTCACGCCATTTGACCCAGCAAACTGGTGATCAGTTTCGTCAATTTTGGTTCTGCCCCTTTGGCGATGGCGATGATCTCATTTTCATCGGCCGCCTTAAGAGCGTCGGGCAAACACATGTCGGTGACAACCGAAAAACCAACGACGCTCATTTGTTCGTGAACGGCAACAATGACTTCAGGCACCGTCGACATACCGACAACATCGCATCCGATCGTGCGGAGGAAGCGGTACTCGGCGCGGGTTTCAAGATTGGGCCCGGAGACCGCAACAAAGACGCCTTTATGAGCGACGATGTCTTCCTTGCGCGCGATTGTCAGCGCCGCGTCAATCAGTTTGGGGCAATACGGCTGCGACATATCGGGAAACCGGACGCCCAAGCGATCATCATTGATTCCAATCAGTGGGTTATCGCCCATGAGATTGATTTGGTCGTCAATCAACATGATGTCTCCGCACGCGTAGTTCGGATTCAGTCCGCCACAGGCGTTGGAAACGATCAACGTTTGTGCGCCAAGTGCTTTCATGATCCGCACAGGGAGGGTGACCTCTTTGAGAGGATAGCCTTCGTACATGTGCATGCGACCCTGCATCGCGACGATGGGAACGCCGTTGAGCGTGCCGCAGACCAACCTTCCTTGATGAGACGGCGCGGTGGAAACGGGGAAGTTGGGGATGTCTTGATAGTCGATCGCGACGGCAACGTCGATTTGTTCAACCAACGGGCCTAAGCCGGTGCCGAGGATGATGCCAGCTTTGGGCGTGCCGTCCCACTTCGACTTAATGAACGTGACGGACTCTTGAATTTTGTCAAACAGATCTAACACAGGTAAACTTTCGTCTTGAAGGTATCGTTTCAATAGACAAAAGTTAACCGATCCAAACCGAGGCTTCCAGCGGCCGTGTTTTTTCGGCCACCGTCAGCCCCAATAAGTGAAGAATCTCTTAACGTCGCTGGGCTGCTTTTGAAGTAGCCGGTCGACGCGCGGTGTTCGATTTGACTGGCTTTTGAGCACTTTTGAGCGACTTGTTGGGCATCACGAAGAAGCTCAATCCATTGACCATGCGTTGATCTGATGGCTGAAAGATGTTCGCGATTTCTTGCTCAAGGGTGAAGACGAAAGTCAGTCGGCGTCCGTCTTCGGAAGCGACGTGGTAGTAAATCCACTGAACCGGCAGTTCCTTTTCGATGCCTTTGACGGTGACCTTGAGCGCTTTGAGCCCGGTGGAGGTTGTCATTTCTTTGGAATCGGAAATTCGCGCGGTCTTATCCGAGCGGATGATCTTTTCGACTTCCTTTTTATAAGCTGTTAGTGTGAGCGGTTTGTTGGCCGGACGCGAAGGCAACTGGACAACGTCGCATTGAGCCATCAGATCACCATCATCAACGTAACGCAGGACCGCCGCTTCTTGTTCGGCAGCGATCACACGCCAACGCGGATCGTACTCCAAGGCGAACCTACCGGAATCTGATGCCCACTTGAGCTTTTGCTTGATCCGGCGAGACTTCGTGTACTTCTTCAGTTTGTCGTTGGAAAGATGGTCGCAGGTATTGTCGCGTGTGAGGCGAATGTCGATCTTTGATTTGCCGTGGAACCCTGCCGCGACTTGACCGGCCTCGCGTGTTTCGTCCATGTTCAAACGGACATCAGTAACCGTTTTGGAAGTCAGGTCGACGTCGAAAATTCCGCTGATCTTGAGCCCCGTACCAACGTCATCGATGGTCGCGTCAACTTTTCCCAGCATATAAATGCGGGCTTTGTTTTTGACAACGTTCTTTAGTAGCAATTGTGTTTCGTTGAACAGAATGCGATCGACGGCCAAAAAGTCAGCCAAAGCATCGTTATCAGTTTTCCACTTGCCGCCAATTTTGACGTTCTTCTGATTGAGAAGTTTCGCGTAGGTCAGGGGATCTGCAGGGTTTTTGATCAGTTCAAATTCCGATTGGCTGAGTGTGTCCATGACCGACGCCATTTGTAGCCGCTGGCCGGGGACAGATTTCAGCCGCGCCACGACCATGCGATTCTCGTTGGAAACAGACGAATTGACCTTGCCTTTTTCGATGTTGAAATTTCCTTTGGAATTCTCAAAGTAGCGAATCGCTTGAGGGTCTTTTTCGGAGCCCGTCAAACGTTGGTAGTAGCTCATCGTCGCAACCGTGTTCATCGGCAGACGCTTCTGCTGTTCGGCTTGACCGCCCTGGGCAACGACGACTTTTCCATCGTGTTCGAAACGAGCTTCCACGCGCTGTTGGATTCCGCGATCGGTGGCGACCTCGATATTAAAGGTCTCCGCAGAAGCGATCGAGCAAAAGAGCAATCCACACGCTGCCACCGTGACCCCAGAGAAGGCCTTGGCGGCGAATGAGAAACGAGAGCGTGATAAGAAACGAGAGCGTAAAGGCTGTGAGTTCGAAACCATCGTCATTTGTTCGGTCCAGAAATGATATGATTGATAACGTCAAGTTATCTTGAGGAGGTGAAAGCGCCCGCAGCGCGATTCCACTGAGTTATTCCAACATCGACATTTCAACCCAAAAAGTTGGCGGAAATTATGACGGGGGTTTTGAAACTGCTGGCATGGGCGGGCTTCCAAACCCCGGTTCTCCATGATCCTGCCCGATGCGATATGAGCCACGTCGGCAGTTCGGAGTGTCTCGTTTTGAGACGAAAGTCCTGAGATTGGTATCAAAACGCGACTCAGAGCCGTTCCAAGGCGATGCTAGAATGTCCGGAAAAACTGATAGCATGCCTAAAAACATTAGAAAAAGAAGAATTCGAAGCTCAATCTGGCATTTGGAACAGGTTTTGCAAGACACCTAGTAGCACCCTCAAGAACCGGCTGTGGTTGGGATGTTTTTCTCAACCCCATGCCGTGGATGAGTACAAAGCGAATTCTAAATTCGCACGACTCGGCCAAAACGTTCGGCAATTAGGCGGGGTATGTTTTATATGAATATCGGAATCTAGGTGTTCCTCTATCGCGAACCTATCCTGCAGGTTCACGTACTGATTCTTAGGCGAATAATTTCTGCTTAAATTAGATCAGGAGGATCTTTGGTTCGGAACATTGTCGGTTGTTAGCGCGTCTAAAGAGCAGTCAAATAATGACTGCTTGCGATCGACTGACGGAGAGGTTTTATTATGCATTCAGATTACAGATGCGATTCGATCCGCGAACTGCGAGATCAGCAAGTTCGATTTGCGCCACGCGAGAAGAAGGTTGAACAGGCCGACTGCGCCGAGGCGCTGCTGCAAGAGATCCAGACCGACAAAACGTACAACTTTGAATTTGTGTGTTTCCGAATCACCGGTTTTCGAATTGATCCAGGGCCGATTGTCAAAATTAACGGCGATGATCTCCGCGCCGACCTACACCGTTTTATCGAAGACTTGTCCGACTCCGCCAATCTCAAGGCCGACGAGTTTGGGCAGCCGGTGCTGACGGTTGATGAATTGAGCAAGCGTTTCAATGTTTCCACCAAAACGATCTCCCGTTGGCGACAGCAGGGATTGGTCAGCCGCAAATTCATTTTTAAAGGTGGACGAAAACGGGTTGGATTCTTGCACACCAGTGTTGATCAGTTTTCCAAGAACAACCGTGACAAGGTCAAACGTGGCGAGCGATTCAGCCAGCTTACCGACGAGGACAAGGTCGACATTATTGACCGGGCGCGGCGTCTGTCTCGTGCCGGTGGATGTCCCGCGGAAGTCACTCGCCGCATCGCCAAAACGATGAACCGCAGCATCGAAACGATTCGTTACACGATCAAGCAATTCGACGGTGACAATCCGGAGATTGCTGTGTTCCCCGATCAGACGGGGCCGTTGAATTTGGAAATGAAGGAGCGCATGTACGCCGACTTCGTCGCCGGTAAATCTGCCGAATCGATCGCAAGTCGCTACTGCCGAACCAAGACAACGGTTTATCGCGTTGTGAACGAAGTCCGCGCCGCGATGATTCTTGCTTTGCCGCTGGACTACATGGACAACGATGAATTTCGTCGCAAGGGTGCTGAGAAAAAAATCGTGCTCGCCGAGATGCCGGAATCGGATGTCGTTCGTCGGAAAACGAAACCTCCTGCGGGTCTGCCTCGTTACTTGGCTTCGTTGTACGAAGTTGCCTTGCTGACGCGCGAACAGGAGCAGTATTTGTTTCGCAAGTATAACTTCCTGAAGTTTCAGGCGTCGAAGCTACGTGAGAAGGTGGACCAGACTCGGGCCCGTGCGGCGGACATGGACGAGATTGAACGTTTGTACGATATGGCGGTGAAGGTCAAGAACCGGATTGTGCAGTCCAACCTGCGATTGGTGGTTTCGATCGCTAAGCGTCATGTGTCTGCAAATGAGGACTTCTTTCAACTTGTCAGTGACGGCAATATGAGTCTGATCCGCGCGGTTGAAAAGTTTGACTATTCACGCGGCAACAAATTCAGCACTTACGCCAGCTGGGCGATCATGAAGAACTTCGCTCGCACGATTCCGGGCGAGTTCAAGCAGAAGGATCGCTTCCGTCCGACGTCTGAGGAGTTGTTTTTGGCACGCGAAGATCAACGCACTGACGAAAGAGTTCTTGAGTCGGAGCAGCAGCAACGCGAACGTCAGGTCAGCCAGATTCTGGATAACCTGGACGATCGGGAGCAGAAGATCATCATCAGCCGTTTTGGATTGGACTACAGTCAAGAGCCACAGACGTTGAAAGAGGTCGGAGCTGAACTGGGTGTCACCAAAGAACGTATTCGTCAGATCGAGGCTCGGGCACTGAACAAGCTGCGGGCGGCGGCTCAGAATGACAAATTTGAGTTTGCTGATTTTTTAGAAATGGAAAATGAAACGATGTCCGGCGGCTGATTTTAAACCCGCCGGTAAGATTCCCGGAATTTCCTTAGGGTAAACATCCCGTTTTTCAATACGTCTCTCCTTGTTAGACTTGGAGGGGCGTTTTTTTGTGCTGCCTTCATAACAAGTTCGGTGTGTAACCCAGCTGGGGAATAGATGCGAGTACTGATCGTCTACCCGGCTGTTGTGGGGTTAAGTAATGGCAATTGGGTTACCGCCGAGCGATGGCGAAAACTTCTTGGTCAGTTAGGACATACTGTCGAGGTCGCAGCAACGTTTGACGAGGCGCGCGATGCGCCTGATTTGATGATCGCTTTACATGCCATCAAGAGTTCAGATGCAATTGAAAGATGTAGGGCTGCATTAGCGACGGTCCCCATTGTCGTCGTGCTGACGGGCACTGATCTCTACGGCGATCAATCGGCTACAAAGATTAAGCCAGTTCTCGCGTTGGCCGACCGAATCGTGGTGCTGCAGAGTGCGACCGCTGATGATGTTGGAGCGGCGTTTCGCGACAAGGTGCGAGTCATTCACCAGTCGGTCGCGTCGCAAAGCGGCGCGATGGAAAAATCTGCCGATTATTTCGACGTGTGCGTTGTTGGTCATTTGCGCGAAGTGAAAGATCCGTTTCGCGCTGCTGAGGCCGCCGGCGATCTTCCGCGGGAATCGAAAGTGCGTATCACTCAAATCGGTGCGGCAATGACCGAACCCATGCGCGAAATGGCCGCGCTGCTCGAGAGAGATAATCCGTGTTTTCGGTGGATGGGGGAACTTCCGCGCGAAGAAGCTTTGGGGAGAATCGCAAGTAGCCATCTGTTGGTCAACAGTTCCAGAATCGAAGGCGGGGCAGCGGTGATTTGCGAAGCGGTCGTCGCTGGTACGCCGATTCTGGCGACGCGCATCCCCGGCAACGTCGGGTTTTTGGGCTCAGACTACGAAGGTTTGTTCGATGTTGGCGATACCGAGCAACTGCGAATACTGCTTTTGGCTGCGGAGAACGATGCTGGTTTTTATCAGCGTTTGAAAGACCAGTGTGAAAGTCGCAGTTTCCTATTTGTACCCCAGCGCGAAAAAAGAAAGTGGGCTGAGCTGATTGGCGAGTTGAAAGCTGAGCGCTGACCAAGAGCGCACGAAAAAAGCAGCCGGTTAGCATCGACCGACTGCTTTTTTATATCTCATTTTTCGCCCTGGGGCGATTTTTCGTCTCTTAACTCAATCTCTCAAAACTCTAGCCGTTACATCCGCAATCAGCAGCTGGTGCAGCGATTGGATCGGCATATTGCATAGGAGCTGCTTCGATGTAGCCACCACCATCGCAACCACATGGCTCAGGAGCAGGAGCTGGCTCGCAACCGCAAGGTTCTGGAGCAGGTGCTGCGCAACCGCAGCCCTTGTTGCAGCTGAACAGGCCTTTCAAAAATCCACCGCTGCAAGGCTTCTTGTCGACCAAGCCAAGGCGAGCTCCGGTTACTTCGACGCAATCAATCGAAAGTTTACGGCGAGAGCAGCCACATGCGTCAGTTACGCACTTCATTGAAATCTGTGGGAGGGAACGCTTGACAGGAACAAATCCCAAGGTCTTGGGAGTGCGGCAGGCAGGAGCAGCGTCGCAACAGCATTGAGCTGAAGCAGGCATAGCGAAAGCCAAACAAATAAACGCAGACAAAACATACTTAAACATCAGACACCTCTTTAAAAGTCTATTGAATCAATCGCTAACTCTGCCAAAGTCAAAGATGTAGTTTTGGAGAACTGAAAGACAGCGAAAGTTTTTGATTCAGGAATTGTGCTTTGATTTAACGGAACTCAAGGCACTTTGGTTAACTGCGGAAATGTACTTGCTGACTAAGGCCATGTCGCAGAAATTTTAAGAATCGCTTCGCAATTGCTTCTTATTCGCCGCTGAAAACCGCAGAATAAAAACATCTGGATTTTTTAAAAAAAGGCTCAAGTCAAAATGTCCCAAGCAGGTCGATTTGAGCTGAAGATGGCCGCGGGTGCCTGAACGCGCGTCGTATTTCACTTCCAATGCTTCGCCAATTGTTTCAGAAGTGGGTCGATCGTGTTTTCCTGAATCCGATGCGGCGGTTTCCAGTCGATCCACTGGTAGCCAATGTGTTCGGTCAGCACGATGTCCACGGGCTTGATCAGTTCTGCCAAGTAAATGGTCAGGGTTTTGCGTTTCTTGACTTTGTCATC
>CAKZVF010000296.1 GCA_937921995.1 uncultured Pirellulaceae bacterium | reverse complement strand
AGCGCGAAAACGAGCGGTTTTGCGTGGTCGGCATTGGTTGTGCTGACAGCCTTCTTTGCAGCACTATCAGGGCCCGACATCGGCAGTGGTTTGACAGGCCTGTTTGCCCAATCTCAGAATCAAGTTCTGCTCTGGTTCTATGATTGCACGATTGGACCCGCGGTGATTGCGAATCTGGTTTTTTGTTGGCCGATGGCGACGCTGGTTGTTTGGTTTGCGATCAGCCAAACCACGCGCGATCAAATAGAAAACGCTCAGTTGGACCAGGTCGGATGTTTTTCACGAATGGTCGAATTTGGATTTCGGCAGCATTGGCAACTGTTTTTTGGAATTTGGTTGCTGGTCGCTGCAATCTGTTTTTCAGAACTGTCCGCGTCGCAAATGGTGCTACCACCGGGGATTGAGACCGTTCCGCAAGTCACACTTGGCAAGTTGCACGCAGGTGTCAACGAAACAACCGCTGCGCTATCGTTGCTAACGATCGGATTGGTTGTTGCAATCGCGATGACAGCTTGGATAATCTGTAAAAGAGGGATTCGTCTTCAACGCACAGGATGATTTTTGCCGATATCTATCGTTCGTGTTGGCGACTGTTCATCGTGTGTTCATCATGTTCCGCAGGGGTTGGACGAAGCCAGTTTTCAGATACATGGAGTGTGACATCTCAATCAAATTTCCCCCAATCGTGGTCGGTGCAGTTGTTTGCGTCAGTTTGATTTTTGGTGCGCACTGCGGCAACGATCAGGCTGCTGCCGACACATTGGAAATTAGGAAGCCGGCGGTCACCACCGATGACAACACGCCGTCACCCCAGCCGCAATTGGAAACCGTCCAAGGCGAAGTGCTGATCGAAGCTCAGGATGGGTCGATTTTGTTTCAAGAGATGGATGGAGCGCTGCGGATTCTAACCAGCGCTGAGATCGCCAACAAAACGATTCAAGAACAACCGCTGCCGCCAATGACGAAGAAGCAGCTGGGCGAAGCGTTGTTGGCGGACCTGCCCGAAGGGTTCAAAATTCACACCACTGACGATTACGTCATCGCGTATCAAACCGGACGCGCCTACGCGAAGTGGATTGGCAACTTGTACCAAGGGCCGCTGAATCGTGGCTTCAAGAACTTTTGGGGCAAACATCGTTTCAAATTAGACGTGGAGAAGCCTAAATTCCCTTTGGTGGCGGTCATTTTTGCGACCCGTCAGCAGTACGAGGCTCAAGTCCGGCGCGAGCTGAACGTCGAAGTCGGTGGCATGGTCGCCTACTACAATCTGCATACCAACCGCGTGATGATGTACGATCTGACATCCGACAGGCGAACCGGTAACGCGGAGGCTCAAACTCAACGCGACATCGACAAAATTCTTCTGACTTCGCAAGGCATTTGGATGGTCACGACGATCATTCACGAAGGCACGCATCAGTTGATGTTCAACACCGGTTTGCAAACGCGATTGGCCGACACGCCGCTGTGGCTGAATGAAGGGATTGCGATGTATTTCGAACCACCGGATTTGAATGCGCGTCAAGGTTGGCGGGTTCCCGGACGAACGAATTATCATCGTCTGAACGTGCTGAGGAAGAACCAGGCGCGTCCTGCGAATTCGTTGGAAACGCTGATTTCAGATGATCAGCGTCTGCAGTCCCAAGGAGACGTAACGCTTGTCGCGTATGCGGAATCATGGGCTTTGGTGCATTTTTTGATCAATCGAAAACCGATGAAATTTGGCCAGTACCTCAAGTTTCTATCGCAAAAGCAGCCTCAGCAAGCCCCTCAGCCGGGGCAGCGATTGGCCGATTTCAAGCAGTTTTTCGGAGACGATCTGCTAAAGTTAGATGAAGAGTTTATCGCCTACGTTAATCGCCTAAATTAGTTTCTTCCGCCTCAATTGATGTACTGAAGTTCATGAATAAATCATCCGGAGAAAAGCCATCTGGAATCTACTACAGCGACTATTTACAGCTGGATAAGTTGCTGGGGGCACAGGAATTAGAGAGCGCGAAAGTGGGCTCGCCGGTCCATGATGAGATGCTGTTCATCATCACGCACCAAACGTATGAACTGTGGTTCAAACAAATCGTGTATGAATTAGATGCCGTGATTGACGTCTTTGATGATCCGATTGTTGAAGACAAAAAAATGGGACGTGTGCTGCATCTGCTGGCTCGGATCCGAAAGATTCTGCGAGTTTTGGTGCAGCAGATTGACATCATCGAATCGATCACGCCGCACGATTTCTTGGAGTTTCGCGATCTTTTGATTCCGGCGTCCGGTTTTCAAAGCACTTTGTTCAAGCAGATCGAAATCAAGCTGGGTATCAAACGAATTCACCGCATCGCAGCGGATTGTGAGTTCTTCAAGTCTCGACTAACGAAGGAGGATCTGCACCAGTTGGATGAACTCGAAACAAAACAAACCATTCATGAATTGACGGATCGTTGGCTGGCGCGGATGCCGTTTTTGAAATTTCAAGAGTTCGATTTCTGGACTCAGTACAAATCGTCCGTCGAAAAGATGCTCAAGCATGATCAAGAGATCATCGAGGGCAACGCAACGCTGACCGATCGGGAAAAGCAATTTCAAATCAATGATCTGACGATCACTCGCACCAAGTTTGACTCTATCTTCTTCGAAGACAAATATAAACAGCTCAGAGAAGAAGGTCACTTTCGGCTGTCGCATCAGGGGTTCCTAGGGGCGTTATTTGTCAATCTGTATCGCGATGAACCCATGATGTACGCGGGTTTTCGATATTTGACGCAACTGGTGGAAATCGACGAACTGATGACCAACTGGCGTCAACGTCACGCGGTCATGGTGCAGCGCATGCTGGGAACCAAGATCGGCACCGGCGGTTCATCGGGCCACGATTACCTAAGCGCGACAACAGCCAACAACCGCGCTTTCACCGATCTATTCAATATCTCAACGTATTTGATACCGCGCGAAGATCTCCCCGTGCTGCCAGAAGAACTGACGCGCGCCCTCGGATTTTTCTTCCGCGGTGACAAACAACGGCTCGAAGCGCTTGAGAAGAACAAGTAGTTCTCACAGGTACGTGGCTGGGGTGATTGCTGTCGTCACACACGCGAAATCGGTGGGGCGTTGTCTAAAATGGCCCACGTTTACTGGCGTTCTGGCGGAAATCGCAAGGAAAACCATCTAATCGTTTTGGATTACGCAAACCAGTGGCTTCGCTTGGCCATTGTCGCAACCCTCGGTTACCACCCTTCCCTTTGTAGGCCCTGCCGATTCAATGCTCCTCTTAATCCGGATGAGTGAATCCCAGCCCGACTCACAGCTTCCGATTGACTTAGTTAAGGATTTGCGAGCAAATCTCGCAAAGATTCACTCGCTCGCGCGTCCGACTTTTAAGTGCGGAAATCCAAGTGCGGAAATCCAAAACTCTTTCGTTCAGGTTATTTGATTGACAAGCCCTGCTTATATCAAATTGAGTCTTTGATCTTATCGAATTAAGCGTTTCATCGTTCGTTTCAGGCGAAATCTAAGCAGCAAACGGTATCCCCGAACTCAGCTGTAGCCCAAACGTCGTGGCTCCAACAAAACGTCAACGATAACTCGGAGTGCCGCTTCCGTATTCAGATCATCGAAACGATGCACGGCACCAGCACGTTCGTGTTTGGTACGAGCATATTTTCTTGTGTAATTGTTTGTAAATTTGCTCGTGCTTGTTGAGCGGATTTTTTCGTCTGATTGTTCTGCTGGTAGCGCACGTGCAACCCTTTTCACGCTCTCTTTTGTGCGGCGTGAAAGAAAAAGCGGTTCATCATTGCAGCCGAAAAAAACCGACATCTCCGAGCCTTTTACCCAACTCTCAATGCTTGCCATGAGTCGAACGGAACACGTTGGGTTGGTGCGCACCAAATTCTGCACGGAAGCAGAACGGAGTTGTTGCTTCGCATAACAACTGCACCTACCTTAAAACGTGGTGGTGTGATTTATTGATCACAAATTGGTTGCATTAGAAAAAGTGACTGTTAGCATCGCGTGCTTAAGAATCCTTGAGACGGCTTCTTTTTGCATCAATCCACAAAACGAATTCGTTCGCAGTGGCGTATGCCCTGCACGCGTTTGGTGCTGTTTTACGCACTTTCCACAGATACACTTCCTCGGAGCAAGCTATGTTTCGCCGCAAAAATCGAACTTTCCTTTCATGCAATTCTCGCAACGCTCGCCGCGCCAGCCAAGCGATTCTTCGTGCTAACCGATCCGATGCACGTTTCATGAGACTGTATCGTCAGCGTCAGCAACGTATTGCCCGCTGGAACAGAGCGTTCACGTTCGTTCCGCTGAATCTGTCACGTTTTGCCGCCTACTTTGCGGCACTGATGTCAGCCATGTGCGACACGATCGCCACGCTCCTACCTTCTCAACGCACCCACCTCAATCGCGCTGGAGTTCTGGGCATGGGCGGCAGAAAGCGTAGCCGCCGAAAAAGTACACGCGTTAACAACTCACGAGGAAAGACCAAATCAGCGCTCGGCCAGAGCTACGATTCGCTGGAGCCCCGCCAATTGCTAGCGCTCTCGGCTACGTTGACGGGGATGGATTTGGTGATCGCAGACACTACATCTTTTGACAATCAGTTGACCGTTTCTGATGATGGCACAGATCTGAAAGTCGTGGCCAACGGAGGAGATTCTTTCAGTGGGCCTGCCCCCGCCGGTGGGACATTCAGCGGTCCAATGAACAATACGTTCACGATGCCGATTTCAAGCTTCAATACGGTGACCATCGATGGAGCGGATGGAAACGATCTTTTGATCGCCGACAATGCAGTTTCTGCAGGGACAACGGCCTATGAATTGAGATTTGTTGGCGGCGTTGGGACTGATGACTACGAAGTTAATAGCTCAACTTTGTCCATGTTGAATCCTAACACCAGCCGAGACGCGAATTTACTCGGCGGCGAAACCCTGACCTTAAGCGACGGGATCGTTGACGCTGACTTCTTTGGTGCAGGAGGCGGAAACGGAAGTACGATCTCAGCGGTTGCAGGAAGTAATGCGGTTGGTGACTCTTCTCAAAATGATGGTTTTGCAACCAATGGCACAGTAAACGTGAGTGCCGGCGCATCGCTCGAGTTGCGTGACGCAAATCATTCGACTTTAGGCGTTAGCACAGTGGTTGACGGAACATTGTCTGAAGTGACGGGGCTGCTCGAAGTAAGAATCGCTGGCTCTGACGTTCTCACTGGAATTGGAAGCGTAAATTCAGATGTGCGTTTGGGAAGTGGCACGGTAACTGGCAATTTGACAATTAATGGTGAGCTTGACGGTGACGCTGGTTCAGTGGGAGGAACCGTTAGCCCTGGGGCTTCACCTGGAACTCTGACTGTTGGTAGCCTGACGCTGGATGCAACAGACACGTTTGAGGCGGAGCTGAATGGTTCGATTCCTGGCACTGAACACGACCAGGTCGTCGCTGACGGCAACCTGACCGGTGGTGGGGTCGTTGATCTTGGAGACGCTGTTCTTGATCTCTCTGGGGCAGTTGGTCTTGCGTCTTCGCATACGTTGATCAGCAGTATCAACGGAGCTACAGTGACAGGCCAGTTTAGCCTTGGTGGCACTTTGTTGGCGGAAGGTGATACCTTTACCGCACTCGGGCGAGATTTCACGATCACCTACACAGGTGGCACAAGCGGTAACGATGTCGTGATCTATCAGCAGGCACTCATCGAATTCACCGGTGACACAACGGAGTCGGAAGCTACGTCAGCTGCCACAGCTAATGGTCCAACTTTTGCAGTTTTGGGGGATCTGAGATTCCTCACGCCACTTCAGCGCACAATCAATTTCTCAACCCCCAATGGCACAAGTGCAGCCGTTTCAGGAGCCTTAGCTGATATTGAATCCCCCGCTGGATCTGATGCAAATACAGTACCCGGGCTAGAAATAATTCTTCCCGCGTTAGACTTCAGTGCGGGTTTTGCGACTTTTAATCTGTTTGCACTAGCAGAAATCTCGATCAATGATGACGGCTTGGTAGAAGGCCCTGAAGACTTTGAAATTACCGACATTACGACGTTCGGTGGGCTGGTCTTGGGTGATGCTAATGGAGACACCATTGACGACAACGGTGTTATCCACACGATCACAGATGACGAGTCGGCCATTTGGACATTCGCTGCTGACACGACGTCTATCACCGAAGATCCTTCAGGTGACCCAACCGTCAAGTACTCGTTTGGCCTAGTCGCACCCGATATTACAGGAATGCCTGGTACGACTGCTGCTGCATTCCAAGCAGATGAAAACGCCATTGTCCAAATCGATTTAACTACGTTCGGATCGTTTGGCACAGCCACTGACGTTGCTGACTACAGCGATTTCATGGCAGCAATTTCCGCGGCGGTTGCTACCTACAACAGCGGGGCAGGGGCCGGCGATGGGCAACTCGCATTCACTTCCTCGGGAAGTACCGGGGTTCTTACCTTCACTGCCTTAGCGGATGGTGACGCCCTCAATATGTTGATGTTTGAGGTTACCGCCGTAGACGATTCTCTGGTGGAAGGCTTAGAGAATATACATGTGGAATTGTCTCTTCCTAATTCCTCGACAGCTACAAGCACCGACCCTAACCTTGTCGATGGAAGCGATACCGGTGCTGCGATCAGTCTCGACCCCGCCCTTGATACAGGAGTCTCGGTTGATATCATCGACAATGATTTTGGTGAGTGGAACCTTGAGCAATCGGTAGGCACTGATGTCGATGAAGGTGACACCCAAACCTACACCTTCAGCTTGACCGGCACCGATCAGGATGGAAATCTCGCCCAGTTCCAAGCTGGTGAGAAAGCGACCGTCGAGGTTCAAGTCACCGACATGGGTACGACCCTTGGTGCAGATTACCCAAGCCCTGTCACCGCGATTTTTGACGCTGTAGCACAGTGGAACATTGACAACGCTGGAAGCGGATTGCTGGCAGCCTCT
>CAKZVF010000295.1 GCA_937921995.1 uncultured Pirellulaceae bacterium | reverse complement strand
TTTCCCAGGTGTTTGGTCGCCAATGGTTTTCTGGTTGACGTGAGTCACCGGTGTAATGCCCGAGGGCGTGGTTAACCAGAGAACTTCGTCCGCTCTCTCGAGTTCTTGGACGCTTATATTACTGCGTTCTACCGTCACACCAATTTTTTCCGCCAGTTCAATTACCACACCCAGCGTCACGCTACTTAAAATAGTCTCTTGGATCGGCGCAACGAATTTCCCCGCCTGCACTGTTACCACAGACGCCGTCGTACCTTCGGCGATGAAACCGTCGGCGGTCAGAAGTAACGCCCGCGAATCGGCATCAATCGCTTTGGCTTCTTGTTCGGCCAAGTAGTAATGCATTCGGCTGCGGCACTTGAGCTGCTTCGGAATCGACTGAGCGGGAATTTCCTGAGTGCGAACCGATGTTAGTCGAATGCCTGTTGCAAAACTTTCCTTGAGTTTGTCGGCGAGCAGCGGGTAAGTGTAAACGAGGAGTGTAGGCCCCGCATTGGTCTGGCCGTAAGCCGAAGCGATGCCCGGCGTCGCACAAACGCCGATTCCCAATTCGTCTGTCGGTGCCAGCGTCTGGCCGTTGGTTTCGATCAGATCAGCGATCTGCGATTCCAAATCAGAACGTTCGGTCGGAAGTTCGAGGCCGATGATCCGCAAACCGCCAAAGAATCGATCAAGGTGCCGCTCAAGCAGGGGCGTCTTGCGGGCGCAGGTGCGAATTTGTTCGGTCACCGAAACGCCCATCGTAAACCCAAGATCGAACGCCGAGATCGTGGCGTTGCTGGCGTCGGTGCGTTTTCCGTTGAGATAGATTTGCATAGTGTTTTTTAGATTGGTCGTGGGCTACGGCTACGTAGATTGGGCTCTTCGCCCGATCACGCAAGTCCTCTATTATTGGTCCATCCAAACCCCGGCCGGCGTAGAACAATAAGTGCAAATGGTAACCCGACGCGTGAGCGAGGAGCCTCGATGATTCGCATTATTCCTCGCTCAAGCGTCGGGTTGCCATTGAAATGACAGTCTCTCCGCCGGTAGGAACCGGCCCTAGGACTTTACGGCCGTCAAATGATCGCCTTCGTTGCTTACGACACGGACGGTGGCCAGATCGTTGTCTTGGAACTGGGCTCCGGCGACCGCGACGTTGGCATAGCGACAGCTTGTTCCCCGCGCGACGCCCTGGGCATCGACATCCTCGACAAGTAACTGTAGTTCCTGGTTCACCAGCGCATCGAAGTATTCCGATCGCAGTTCCGTTTCCAGTTGCTGCACCACGCGCCCGCGCTCTTGTTTTACCGCTTTGGGAATTTGGTCATCCATTTCTGCCGCCGGGGTCGTTTTGCGAGGGCTGAATGGGAACATGTGGATCTTGGAAAAACCGATCTGCCGACACGCGTCCAGTGAATCCTCAAAATCAGCTTCCGTTTCCCCGGGGAACCCAACGATCAGGTCGGTCGAAAACGCCGGCGACGCCAATTGTTCTTTCACGTGTTGGCAGCGGTCGATGATATGCTTGCGCGTCCAACGCCGTTTCATTTTTCTAAGGATCCTGTCACTGCCACTCTGCACGCAAACGTGCAAATGAGGACAGACTTGATCGCCGTGGTCCTGCATCACCTCGATTAACTCGCGCGTAACTTCGGTCGCTTCGATGCTGGACAGCCGGACGCGAAATCCGTCGCCGATGGAACAAATTTCTCTGACCAGCGAAGACAGCCGCACCCAATCGGTTTTGGGTTTGCCGCGATTGAAATCAACGCCGTAATGGCCAAGATGAATGCCGGTTAAGATCACTTCGCGGTAACCGTTGTCGACCAATCGGCGGACCTCTTCGATGATTTCGGCTTGAGGGCGGCTGGACATCTGCGGACGGACGGTGGGGATGATGCAGTAACTGCATTTGAGCAAGCAGCCGTCCTGCACTTTCACGTAGGCCCGATGTCGCCCATCCAAACCGGAGATGCCGTTGGGAATGTCGCGCACTCCAAACCGTCCTAAGAGATCGGGCAGTTCGCGTTTATCGGTGATGACTTCGGCGACGCCCGGCAAAGCGGCGACCTCCCCCGGTTCGCGCGTGGCGTAGCACCCCATCACGATCAGACGTGCCTCTGGATTTTCCCGGTTCATCTTCCGGATGATTTGACGGCTTTTGGAATCGCCTTCGCCGGTGATCGTGCAGGTGTTAATGATGCACAAATCGGCGGGCGTATCTTTATCGGCGTCGGTGTAACCAACGCCAATCAATCCCTCGCGGACAAACTGAGTTTCGTACTGGTTGACCTTACAGCCGAGGGTGTAAGTTTTCAGTTTTGCCGACACGCGATTGTTTTCTGTGGAAAGGGTTGATTAGGGCGAAACGAGGTCGCCTGCCGGCTTGTCGTTAAACTGTTATCGCGATCGCACGCAAAGGCTTACGATTCTGGGACCGGTTCGATAGACGCTGACATTGACCCTTTGCAGCGTGCGATCAGTTCGTCTTTGCCGAAGGCATGGATTTGGTCGCGCTTAAGTTCCGCATGTTCGCGCGTCGTGGTCAGACAAATCGCCTTGCCGTCCGCGTCCACAGTTTTCGCGATTTCGAATCCCTTTTCCAGTCCGTGAGCAAACAACAGCTTCATCATGGAGACGACATATTGGTACGAGTGATCGTCATCATCCCAGAGCACGACGTTGTAACGCGGTTGCTTTTTGTGTTTCTGTTTGCGAACTTTCTCGGGCGTCAATACGGCGACGGGTTCTGCGACGGCTGTTAAATCTTCTTCGGACATCTTCGACCTCGACCTTGGGGCTGGCTTGGGAACCACTGGACTCCATTATCAGTGTTCACTTCCAGAGCTTATTTTAGCCCCGCGGGTTCGATTGGCAAAGGTAAAATTTTCCCGCGCATTCGCAATAGCCCGAACATTGCTGCGATTCCAGTCAGGCCGATGCTATCGGCGGCCAGAATTTCCTTGAGACCGGCCGCTTCCGCCGCCGCTGCCACCTCCGCCTCCGCGCCGGCGGCGCGAGCGCCCTGAGTTCTTTCCACTGGAGTTAGGACTTGTCGATCCCGAGCGGCTGGATTTGTTTGACCGCGATCCGCCGGAACCACTTGTTTTGGCTCCGTGCGGGGCCGAACGTTGGGGCCGAGGGCGGCGGCGTGAACCGGTAGACGGGTTTCGACGCGGCGGTGACTCTGACCCCGCCGGCATCGGGTAATCCGGATCGACGGGAACCTTCTGGTCGATCAATTTTTCGATGGCTTTTAGATCGCCGCGATCCTCGGACGTGCAAAATGATATCGCGACGCCTTCGGCACCGGCCCGGCCAGTACGTCCAATCCGGTGCACGTAGCTTTCGGGTTCGTTGGGCAAATCATAGTTGAAAACGTGGGTCACGCCGTCGATGTCGATGCCGCGCGCGGCAACGTCGGTGGCGACCAATACCTTGAGGTGATTCTTGCGAAACGCATCCAATGCTCGCTGTCGTGCGTTCTGCGATTTGTTGCCGTGGATGGCGGCCGATTTTACACCGGCTTTACCCAACCTCGACGACACCGTATTGGCCATACGTTTGGTGCGCGTGAACACGATCGCGCGGCCGACGCTGTCATCGTCGATGAGATGTTCGAGCGTTTTTTGCTTCTTGCTTTTTTCAACAAACAGAACACGTTGCTCGATTCGGTCGACGCTGCGGGTTTTGGGCGTGACGTTGACGTTGATGGGTTTGTAGAGCAGCTTTTTGGCAAGTTGAACGATGTTGGGAGCGATCGTGGCCGAGAAGAACAGCGATTGGCGTTTCTCTGGCAGTTGGCTGATGATGCGTTTGAGGTCCGGGAGAAATCCCATGTCCATCATGCGGTCGGCTTCATCGAGTACAAAAATCTCCAGCTGGGATAGCTTGATAACGCCCTGGTTCATGAGGTCCAGCAAACGGCCGGGCGTGGCGATCAAAATGTGAACGCCTTTCTCCATGGCTTTGACTTGATTGCCCTGCCCTACCCCACCGTAGACCAAAGTCTGTTGTAGTTTGGCGTGGCGGCCGTAAGTTTTAAAACTGTCGCCAATTTGGATCGCCAGTTCGCGCGTCGGGGCAAGGATCAGCGCGTTGGGATGATTCCGGCGTGCTTTGCGGTTTTGATGGTACAGGTAGTCAAGAATCGGCAGCGCGAAAGCGGCCGTTTTTCCGGTGCCCGTTTGAGCACATCCTAGAACGTCGCGGCCCTCGATGGCGGCGGGGATCGTTTGAGCCTGAATTGGCGTGGGGATCTGATAGTTTTCTTCAGCCAAAGCACGTTGGATCGGTTCGGGAAGATCGAGTTCGGCAAAAGTCTTCAAAAGTATCTCTACGGCAAATTGCAAACCGGCGGATCTTAATTGACGGCCGGAGATCTGCACAGGGGGAATCGCATGGGAATCACCGAGGTATTGCTTGGTGGAGGCACTTTGCGGGCGGTAATAGCACTTGCAGCGGCGATGTGACTTACCGCTTGCCGCTTGCTGCTTGGTCCGCTTATTACTTGCCGCTTTGCGATTGGGCTTGGTTGAGGAAGTGTTTTACCAGACGGCCACTGATGGACTCCTTCTCAACCAACGATTCGGCCACCCACCGGATCGCTTTGCTGTGAACCTCGTCACTGAGAATATGCTCCGTCTTCTCCAGAAGTCGACGATAGAGTTTCTCGAACTGTTTCTCGGTACGGGCCCTTGTTTCCAAGATCCGCCCGACGGCGCGTAGGTCACTATCGGCACCGCGTTGGCAGTATTGACCGGTGCGCTGAGATTCGGCAACCATTCCGGCGAAGAGGATTAGCACTTCGTCTTCTAAGGCGTCGTGGGTGGATTTGGAGCGGCCTTTTTGGATTTTGACGGCTCCGAGGCGTTTGGATTTGGCCGTCATTTGCGCCGGTACGATGGTCGCTTTCTCAATCGTGCGTCCCAACGAAATCGCCATCACGGCGTGGCCCGCTTCGTGGTATGCGGTGGCGATTAATTCGTCAGACGCATCAGATGCATTCGAAGCGTCAGGGGATTGGTCTTGTTCGGTCATGCGGCGATTTTAACAGGGGTTATTATCGAACAGCAACAGATCGACTAAATTATGGGAAAACAAAGCGGATCCGGAGCGGCAGTGCGGGATTGTCGATTCTAATCATTCGCATTTGCTGCAACTTCATTCATCTTCCATCCATCATTGCCATGCTCGACCGAAAATACATCTTTGAAAATGCAGACGCTGTGAAACAGAACTGCGTCAACCGAAATCTCGACATCGACGTCGATCAATTGGTGACGCTCGAAACGCAGCGGCGTTTGAAAGCTCAGGCCGTTCAGGATTTGAACACGCAGGCTAATGCCAAATCAAAGTTGATCGGCAAGGCGAAAGACGACGCCGAACGCGAAGCGCTCAAAGAAGAAGCCAAGGTGCTGCGCGAGCAAAAGAACGCCGGCCAAGTCGAACTTGATGCGATGGATCAGGAGATCTTGGCGATCCAAACGCTGATTCCGAACATGGCTCATCCCGAAGCGCCGATCGGCAAAGACGACAAAGCCAATCTCGAGATCACGCGCGGTAAAACAGAACCGCGCGAATTCGACTTCCAGGTTTTGGATCATTTGGAGTTGGGAAAGAAGCACGACTGGATCGACTTTGAAGGTGGGGCTCGGACGACGGGTGCTGGTTTCTATTTTCTCAAAGGCGATTTGGTGCTGCTGGATTTGGCACTGCAACAGTTTGCCGTTAGTGAGCTGACCAAGCGCGGATTCACGCCGACCATCACACCGGATTTGGCACAGGACAGCGTGCTGGAGGGAATTGGTTTCAATCCGCGCGGACCCGAAACTCAAATCTACAGCATTGAAGAGACCAACCTGTCGCTGATCGGAACGGCTGAAATTACGTTGGGCGGATTGTATAGCGGTCAGACGCTCAGCGATGAAGATCTGCCGATCAAGTTGTGCGGTATCAGTCACTGTTATCGCACCGAGGCCGGCGCGGCGGGGCGTGCCTCGCGCGGTTTGTACCGCGTCCATCAATT